>NZ_JAYMEU010000010.1:0-155442 GCF_037029575.1 Alteromonas sp. CH_MED4-4
GCCAGCAGGTGATCATAGATGTACTTGGCACATTATACCAAGAGATTTATTCCTGAATTTGATGCGGAATGTCGGTTGTAGCGCTGAGAATAGTCGATTTCTCTGTCTAATACTGTGATCGGTTGAGCTAAACGTTGTTGTTCTAGCTGAGCTGCAAGATTAGTGGGAATAAGCACATGTCGAATCAAGCCTCCTTTACCAACTACTGTGTAAAGATCACCATTTCGGCCATGCCATTTTGACTCTAGAGTAGGGCGTTTATCGGGATCTCGTTCATCAGATTTGGCAAGTGTTAGTAGCTCATGGGCTCGTAGACCGGCCGCATAAGCGATTTGTGTTGCGAGTTGATTTCTTTCCGTTTGTCTAAGTGAAATAGCTTTGGCTTGTTCTGTGGTGTTGTAAACCTCCAACATAAATTGCAGCTCCTCCCTTGACAAACCGCTTAACTCTTACTAGTTATATTATGCCGCGTGGTATGACAATGGAAGTTGTTACGTAGTATTTAGCACATTGAACATGGCTTAGATCTAAAACTACGGAGACAAAAATGGAAATTAAAAAATACAGCACTTTTCAAAAAGAAGCGGCGGAAGACTTAAGACTTACCCACAACTCTTCCCAATTACCAACAATTTTTAAAAATGAAAGTTATAACGAAACTGGTGTTGCCGTCACAGGATACGGTAAAGGACAAGTGACGGGAACAGTTTACACCATTCCTGCTCATGGTGAGATAACTGTGGACTTCAAATTAAGGTTGATGTGCGTAACACCTGAAAATGTTCAGAACCTCACCGACCTAATTAAATCGATGCTAGACGCTTCAAGACAGGAATACTTCAGAGAGTTTGAGCGGACTCACGTATCTGGAGGAGCCAGCTTTTTTGGAATGTTTGGTTGGGGTGGCGGCAGAGCATCATACACAAAAACAAAGGAAGTAATGGAGTCAATGGGTCTGAGCGAAGAAAATCAAAGGACTATTGTAGGTAAAATGGTTGAATTAGCTAATGAGTGGTCAGAGTTTAATTACAGTGGAACGATCTACAATAAAAATAATTCATACAGCGTATATGGAAGTCTATTCGGTATAGTTATGGATGCTGACATAAAACAAGACAGCTACAATAATCAATTACGATTTCTTGCTCCTAATGTTCATATGCAAACTAACGAAGGACAAATACTAGAGTCTCGTGGAAAATTATATGAACTGAATAACTAGAAATGAAAATGACCGCTATAATTAATAGGTGCATCATATATTTTTTTTTCTTGGTTAGTCTTTTTGGTTGCACATCTACTAAGTATAGCGGTCAAACTCCCAAGCCTTCTGAGTTAGAAGTAATAGAAGTAATAGAAATTGAAAAAGATAGTAGAATTGGCTCTAATAACAGTAGATACTCTTTTAAAAACTTATCACCAAATAGCAGTTACAAATTTATCGACGGAAAAAAAACAAGTGCATCTGTAGATTTTGAACTGGACGGCGGCGGCGAGGTAGAAATATACCTATCGATAAATAGAAATACACTGGAACCCTATACCTTTAAAAATATCGGAACAATACAAAGTATACAAACAAAAGTTAGACCAACTTGGGAAGTAACACCAAGAGGCAACTCCATAGAAATCTCGTCATCATTATTTGTTATTTCCAGAAACGATAAAAAAACAACGAAAACCTTGTTAAAAAAAATAAAACAAGCCCACCCCGTCTATTGTAACAATGATGATTTTTTTTTGGTTCTTTGGTTAAAGAGAACATTTAACTACTGTCTATTCGAAAAACCTATAGATTAATTTGCTATTAAAAATAATGGGCTGCAAAGCAGCCCTAAAGTAACTCAACCTGCTCAGCCCACTCATCAATGGCTTCGGCTGAAAAGTAGCGATTTTTCGTTACACCGAAAACATTTTCAAACTCTGCATCATCAACTTCATCTGAACTGATGAAACCAAAGATCTGAAGCTCAAATAGTAAGAACAATAAGCACCTCTCAGATGGCTCGAAATATTTCTTCCTGAACTCTTCTGGAAACTGATTAGCGAGACCATCGGAGATAACGAACCCATTCGTAACAAATTGCTCGTTCTTATGTTCGTACACATAGTCCAGAGTTTCTGGATTGAAATACCAGCAAACACGAAATTTGTCGGGCCATTCAGTTCGTGTACTGCGTTTGAATTGATGAATAAACGTGATTTGCAGATCAGTGTTATTTGTCTTCTTAGTCATAGTTAAGTCCTCAGTTTGTAAACCTCAGAGATAACTAGTTTCGTATCAGGAGAACTTTGCTATTTCAGACCTGCATAAATCTTGCGTACCTGCAAAATAGAACTATTGAATTGCATGTTGAAGCAATAAAACAATGATGTGAATCGTAAGACTAACGACTACTGTATATTATGACAATTATGGGACAGTTTTGGGACGCTCTTTACAAGAGCAATCAATGATTAGGGCAAGTCATTGAAAAATATGAGAAGTTGGTCGGTGTGAGAGGATTTGAACCTCCGACCCCTGACACCCCATGACAGTGCGCTACCAGGCTGCGCTACACACCGACCGAAAGAGCGAGTAATACTACTCATATTTGTTCACAATGCAACGGAATTTAGCAATAAGCCTGTTTAAGCGCTCAATTGCTAACCATCTTCGCAAATTTCTGCATTAAAACACTTAGTTGCAGGCAAGTTAACATCAAGCCAAGGTAACGTAGCACACCGCAGTCACGACTAGCGCCACCAGCAGGTTCAACATTATTCCTTCTCTTGCCATGGTTTTAATAT
Organism: Alteromonas sp. CH_MED4-4; assembly: GCF_037029575.1. NCBI lineage: Bacteria > Pseudomonadati > Pseudomonadota > Gammaproteobacteria > Alteromonadales > Alteromonadaceae > Alteromonas > Alteromonas sp. CH_MED4-4. Next base: position 2,791 of record NZ_JAYMEU010000010.1, read on the forward strand.
CGAACTTTTCCGTGGAATAGGCAATGGCGTTAGGTGCTGTTGCTACAGGCAGCATAAAAGCACAACTTGCGCTAATGGCCGCCGGTATCATAAGTAGTTTAGGGTCAACGCCTACCGCTAAACCTGCCGCGGCCAATATTGGCATTAGCAATGTAGATGTTGCTGTGTTTGAAGTAATTTCCGTAAGGAAAGTCACGAACAAGCAAATACCCAGTACTAGTAATAACACCGGCAAGGTAGCGAGCCCAGTTAACCACGAGCCCATAAGAACACTTAAGCCTGATGACATAAATGCTTTGGCAATACAAATGCCGCCAGCAAACAATAACAACATGCCCCACGGAATATCGTTTGCGGTTTTCCAATCAAGCAGTTTGTCGTTGTTTCCTTTTTCGTCTACTTCACCGTTATCGTTTCCGCTGTTGGTAAAGAACATAGCCGCAACACCCGCCACGGCAATAGTACTGTCACTTATCGTGCTTATGCCTATCCAAGCAGTCCAAAAAGGTCTGAAAATCCAAGCTAAAGCGACAGTGCCAAAAATAGCAAGAACACGCTTCTCGGCTCTTGTCCATGTGCCTGGGACAGGTAAATCGATGTTCCCCACTTGTTTAATACCGCGCGCTAACCATAAGGCCATAATAGGTACGCCTAGTATTACGATTGGTACGCCTGTTTTCATCCAGTCGATAAAGCTGTATTCAATACCTTGGGTTTCTTCATACACGCTCATAAAGATAATATTAGGTGGCGTCCCAATCGGTGTCCCTACCCCACCTAAGCTTGCCGAATAAGCGATACCAAGTATAAGCGCCACGCCAAATCGGGGATTGTCTACTGCGTTGATAATAGCGATAGCCATTGGCAACATCATTAGGATTGTTGCCGTATTACTAATCCACATACTGAGTACTGCGGTTGTTAACATGAAGCCCAGTACCAGTTTGAGCGGGCTGCCGCTGCCCGTTATACGCAACATGTAAATGGCGAAACGCTTGTGTAAGTTAGCGCGCTCCAACCCTTTTGAAAGCATGAAAGCAGCCATTAATAGAATGATAACGTGGCTTCCGAGAGCAGAGGCAGCTTCGCTGTGAGACAACACACCAAATAGCGGGAATAGCGCGAAGGGTAAAAGTGAGGTAGCGGGAATGGGGAGCGCTTCAGTCACCCAGAGCACAGCGACAAACAGCGTAATTGCTGCGGTAAAAATGATCTCGCTGGGCTGATCAATGGCCCACAATCCCAAGCCACATAGTACTGAAGCGATAAAGGCAAATAGAATTATACTGTTTTTACGTGTTGGCTTTCGTTGTAGAGTTTCTGAAGAAGGTTCAGAGTTTGTGTGCATTGCGCTTCCCGTTACTAATAGCTTTATTATAAGTGCTAGTTATTGCTCTTATATTTTCTATCAGTAATTAGCGGGAAACGCACTACGCTTTTGCGAAAAAACGTGTTTTTAAGACGGTTTCTTTTATTTACTCTCGTCGTCTGACGAGATTCGGCTTGCAACTGCGCCTGCTTGGCCTTTGTATTTAGCGTCCACTCTTGCGTTGTACGGTTTTTCAGCTGGCGCTGACAACACTTCGAAGCTAAGCGCCCCTATTTTCATTTTAGGGCGAAGCGCCAGCGGTAACTTACCACTGTTGTAAAACTCAAGAACGATGTTGCCCGACCAGCCTGGATCTATTCGATGCGCGGTCACGTGAACCATTAAGCCCAAACGCGCAAGCGAAGAACGCCCGTCTAACCAACCTACGATGTTGTCAGGCAAGGTTACTGACTCGTGGGTAATGGCAAGCGCTAGCTCCCCAGGGTGTAGAAAGAAGGCTTTACCCTCTTCTAGTTCAATTTCATCGCTCATAACATGGTCGAGCGCTTCTTGAACCTGTGCTTTCGGCCCACTTAAATCGATAAACGGCGCTTGGTGATCTTCAAACACGCGAAATTTATTACCTAGGCGGATATCTACCGTTACACCACTTATTTGATCGTAGCTGGGTGTAGGGTCAATTTTAATTTTTCCATCTTGCAGATGTTGGTAGATATCGCGGTCGCACAAGCGCATGGTGTATTCCTCATTTCGTTAGGCCGCTATTATGCGTATGTCGCCGCATGCATTCAACTGCTCAAAGGCTTGTTTTATCTGCTTTTGCGCAATTTTCGTATAGTTTTATCAAATTTTAAATTTAAGCAATCGAACCTGGCTATAATTCACCTTTACTACACCTGTCTGAATTTACCTATCCGTCGGGCATTCCTGATATTTGTTACCTAGGTATTTCAAGCTAGTTACTCTTTACCAACAATGCCAATAGGGTTGCCCTTAATGTGTTTTACTGCCCCTTTGCGTGGCGCAACAGTAAGGGCCAGTTGCATAGACAGAGCGCGAGCAGCCTCGCGATAACTTTCACTCAATGCACTTTCGGGCGAGGTAATTAACAAAGGCGTGCCGGCATCGCCATGCTCGCGAATATGGATATCAAGCGGTAGCTGACCTAAAAGTGGCAGTCCATGGCGTTCGGCAAGCGCCTCGCCCCCGTCTTTTGAAAACACATAGTCTTTGGTACCACAGGCTCTGCACTGGTAATAACTCATGTTTTCAATAAGCCCTAATACAGGTACGTTCACTTTTTCAAACATGCTTATGCCTTTTTGGGCGTCGGCTAGCGCTAAGTCTTGCGGCGTTGTAACTACCACAGAAGCAGTAAGTGGTACCTGTTGCGCCATCGTCAGTTGGATATCGCCTGTTCCTGGTGGCATATCTACAATTAAGTAGTCCAGCACGGGCCATAGGGTTTCATCTAGCAACTGCTTTAACGCCCTGCTTGCCATTGGCCCTCGCCATACGGCCGCGTCTTCCTGAGGCACTAAATAGCCAATTGAGTTCGCCACCAGCCCATGTGCAGTTAGCGGCTGCATGTGCTTATTATCTTCGCTTTCAGGGTGTGCATCGGGGTTGCCCAGCATAATGGGAATAGACGGCCCATAAATATCGGCATCTAAAATCCCAACTTTCGCGCCTTCTTGCATAAGCGCAAACGCTAAATTGATACTGGTTGTCGACTTACCTACACCGCCCTTGCCAGAGGCCACTGCTATGATGTTTTTAATGTTGGTGACCGGTGCTACTTCAGTTTCTCCACTCGCTACGTTTTGTTTAAACGTAAGCTGGTCATCGCCTAGCTTTCCTTTTAGCTGTTTAAGCACTTCTTGTTTAAGCGCGTCTAGCTGTGTAGCTATACAAAATGGCAAGGTAACTGTTACACCGGCATCTTCATTTTCTGGCTGGCTAAAAGCACACCATGGCAAGGTATCTTCAACATCTAAAGAAAAATACTTGGCCAAAATTACAGCAACTTTTTGAGTTACCGGCTCTGCTTTGCGAGAAAAGAACATAAAATGCCTTACTAGTAGTAGAATTGTGTGAATTACGTAATGCAAAAAACGCGGTTTTCCGCTAGTATTTGCAGCCATTTTGAAACGCAAAGAATCAATAACGTCATTATGTCAGAAAAACGCCGAATTCTGGTAACCAGTGCGTTGCCATACGCAAATGGCTCTATTCACTTAGGTCATTTGCTAGAACACATTCAAACCGACATCTGGACTCGTTTTCAGCGCCTTCGCGGAAACGAATGTTACAGTGTTTGCGCCGACGATGCACACGGTACGCCGGTTATGCTTAAAGCCCAAGAGCTTGGCATTACACCAGAAGAAATGGTGGCAAGAACGCGTGCTGAACATCACCAAGACCTTGTTGATTTCCACGTAGATTACGACAACTACTATGTAACCCATTCGCCAGAAAACAAGGCGCTGTGTGAAGAAATTTACACCCGTTTAGATAATGCGGGCTACATCAGCAAACGCACCATTAATCAGCTGTTCGACCCTGAAAAAGAAATGTTCTTGCCAGACCGTTTCGTTAAGGGTACCTGCCCTAGCTGTGGTGCAGAAGATCAAAACGGCGACAGCTGTGACGTATGTGGCGCAACGTATAGCCCAACAGAAGTAAAGAACCCGCGCAGCGTAGTATCGGGTGCTACACCAGTGCTACGTGAGTCTGAGCACTTCTTCTTTGACCTGCCAAAATTTGAAGGCATGTTAAAAGAGTGGATCCGCTCAGGTGCCCTGCAGGAAGAAATGGCTAACAAGCTGCAAGAATGGTTTACTGAAGGTCTTCAACAGTGGGACATCAGCCGTGACGCGCCTTACTTCGGCTTTGAAATTCCAGGTGCGCCGAACAAGTTCTTCTACGTGTGGGTAGATGCGCCTGTTGGCTATATGGCTAGTTTCAAAAACTTCTGCGACCAAAACAACTTAGAGTTTGATGATTTCTGGAAAGCAGACTCAGAGGCTGAGCTTTATCACTTTATTGGTAAAGATATTACCTACTTCCACTGCCTATTTTGGCCTGCCATGCTAGAAGGTGCGGGATACCGTAAGCCTACTGGCGTAAACATTCACGGTTTCGTAACCGTAAACGGTGCGAAAATGTCAAAGTCGCGCGGCACGTTTATAAAAGGCCGTACTTACCTTGACCACCTGAACCCAGAATATCTGCGTTACTACTTTGCGTCTAAGTTAGGCGACGGTGTTACCGACATCGACCTTAACTTTACTGACTTCGCACAAAAAGTGAATTCAGACCTGGTAGGTAAAGTGGTTAACATTGCAAGCCGCTGTGCAAGCTTTATCACTAAGCGTTTCGACGGCAAATTGTCTGACAATGTGATTGAGCCAGAGCTTATTGCAGAGTTCCAAAACGCATCTGAAAGCATTGCCGCACTTTTCGAGAAGCGTAAATACCACCAAGCCGTGCGCGAAATCATGGCCCTTGCTGACAAAGCAAACCAGTTCATTGATAACAATGCACCTTGGGTAACCATTAAAGACGAGACTAAGCAGCAGTTCACACACGATGTGTGCTCGCTAGGTATTAACATGTTCCGTCTGTTGGTGATTTACTTAAAGCCTGTACTGCCAGTACTTGCAGAAAAAGCAGAAGAGTTCCTAAACGACAAGTTCGACTGGAATTCACTGCAAACCCTATTGAAAGGCCACGCCATCAACAAATTTAAGCCGATGATGCAGCGTGTAGAAATGGAGAAAATCGACGCCATGGTTGAAGATTCAAAAGAAAGCCTAGCGCCAGCAGCACCGGCAATCGACCCAGACAGCCCGCTTGCTAAAGACCCTATTAGCGACACTATCTCGTTTGATGAGTTCGCCAAAGTAGATTTACGTATTGCGCGCATCGCTAAAGCTGAACACGTGGAAAAAGCCGATAAGCTTCTACGCTTAGAGCTAGATTTAGGCGGCGAAACCAAGCAAGTTTTTGCAGGTATTAAGTCGGCCTACTCGCCTGAAGCCCTAATTGGTAAGCACACAGTAATGGTGGCGAACCTCACCCCTCGTAAAATGCGTTTTGGCATGAGTGAAGGCATGGTATTAGCCGCGGGCCCTGGCGGCGACGAGCTATACATTCTTGAGCCGCATGAAGGTGCAAAGCCGGGTATGCGTGTTAAGTAAGCTGTAAAGCGCCACCTTAAAGTAAGGTGACATTCAGCGCTATAACGCGACGGGATGTCACCTTTTTATTGGGCGGTTAAAGCGGCGCTTAGATTTATAAAGCAAAAACCATATAACCAGAGTCAAAGTGCAAGCACGTAACTTGGTATGCTAATAAGCCTTATCATCTTACACTCCCCACTCACTAATTACTTACCCACTCACTAACCTTATCTGCCTAAGGCAAATCGGCTAGAAAATTCTTGTCAAAAAACAGCGCAGTTCCGTTCGGTTTGATTCAAGGCGATCTAACCCTCTTTTTTTAACGTAATCAACGTGGTTAATTAATAAAAGAGGTATTTATGGAAGATTTCTTCGGGACTAATATCGATTTATCGGAATTAACCGAAAAAGCTATTTCACTGGTGATGACTTACACCCCCAAATTATTATTGGCTATTCTTACTTTGGTGGTGGGTCTCTGGTTAGTGAATCGTTTTGTAAACCTATTAGATCATCGGCTAGGTAAAAAGGACCCCACGTTAAATAAGTTTCTGTGCGGACTTATTAGTGCGGTGCTAAAAGTAATGCTGTTGATTTCAGTTGCCTCAATGATAGGTATTGAAACCACCTCATTTATTGCCGTCGTGGGTGCTGCAGGTTTGGCCATTGGTCTGGCACTACAAGGCAGCCTGGCGAACTTTGCTGGCGGTGTGCTAATACTGATTTTTAAACCCTTTAAAGTGGGTGACACCATTGAAGCAGAGGGTCATTTAGGCTCAGTGTCAGAGATACAAATTCTTTATACTGTACTTAACACTTTTGACAATAAGCGCATTGTTATTCCCAATGGCAGCCTGTCTAATGCTACGTTAATTAACGTTAGCGTATATGATAAACGCCGTTGCGACATGACATTTGGCATAGGTTACGATGACGATATCGATAAAGCGAAGAAGGTGTTGCAGCGTCTATTTGAAGAAGATGAGCGCTCGTTGACCGACCCTGCACCAAGAATTTGTGTAGGCGGATTAGGCGATAACTCAGTCGATTTAATGTTTAGACCGTGGGTCGCCACAGATGACTTGTGGCCTTACTACTGGGATATGCAGGAAAAAGTTAAAAAAGCTTTTGACGAAGAAGGCATTAGCATCCCATATCCACAACGAGATGTGCACCTCTATAAAACGAGTAACGACTAACGTCTCAGTTAGGAGATAGCAGTCTATGCTATCTCCTATTCCCCTTTCAAACTTGCGTAAAAATGCGAAAGCCATCCGTTTTAGTTACAACATCTTGGTAAATATAGAAGATGGTAAGCGTCTGTCGCTGCTTTCAAGTTAAGAGCTTGGCGTGCTCTCTCTGCACATGGCATACTCATTAACAATACTAGCGCAGCGTGCGATTCATCGTAGAGGTCCTTACACTGGCGCCCACCGCCGAAAAACGCGGCTTCAAATTGCGTTTGGGTTTTATTGCGGTCATGGGTATAACCCGCTTTTTCGCGAGTATTACGTACACCGCACTGCACCATGGCAAATAAGATGCTAAATAGTCTTGAAGCTTAACCGCCCCTTTCCATTTTTGTTGAAAAAAGAGCGTTGAAAACATCACTTGACGTTGTTCAACAATTTCAAATCCCAGCAGCTGAAGCCAATCTTTAATGCGATAGGACGTAAAAAAGCGTGCATCGTGTAGGATATTTCCGCGCTTAACAGGTAGAAATTTGGCAATGCCGGCGAGGCTTAAGGGGTTAAAGCCACTTATGATCACATAACCGTTTTGTGTAATAACGCGGTCTACTTCTCTTAATATTTCGTGAGGGTCTTGTGCAAAATCTAATTCATTAGCAAGTAGAAAGCCATCAATGCTGTTTTCGGCGAAGGGTAAGCAGTGCGACTGCCCCACTACCGTGTTTTCTCTACTTATTTTCGGTTCGCGTTTATCACCGCCTAACGATATACCCGATGCATTGTGATTGGGAAAGCCCTCTTTCGCTTCATTGTGGTGTGGCTGCTCGCTAGCTAGGTCATTAAACGGAACGTGATTGATGTGGTGTCGGATTGGACTAGTGTCGAGATTTATATCGGCACTTAGCGAGCCTAGTTTGGCAAAGTGATACCCAAAAATTCGCTCAGCATAATCGCTACAAACTGCATTGACCGCATGTCTAATGTGCTCTCCCGCGGGGAAATCATTCCAATTTGTAGGGTAGCGTGGCGGTTTGGCTTTAAACGCCGATCTCATTAACACTGCGCGCTCTTAGGTTGCTCTGCTCTTCACAAGTCCCTATAGTAACGCATAATTCTACCTACACAAGCAGGTACTCTTATGACGGCAGAAACACTTCCTTCAGGCGTAGCCATTCATCCTATTCCCGCTTTTACCGACAATTACATTTGGTGTATTTATAACGAGAGTAGCGCTATTGTTGTCGACCCAGGTGATGCTGAGCCAGTGCTGGCCTTTATCAAAGCCAAAGGATTAACGCTAAGTGCAGTTCTCATCACTCATCACCACAGAGACCACACAGGTGGTATTGCTAAATTAGTATCTGCAGTACCAGATTTGCCAGTTATTGGCCCAAGAGGCAATCACATAAGAGGAATAACTAAATCTGTTTCTCAAGGCGATACTGTCTCGCTACCTGTTTTTAAAATGGCGCTGCAAGTAATGGAAGTGCCAGGTCATACCCTTGATCACATTGCTTTCTTCGGGCATGGCGCATTGTTTTGCGGCGACACGTTATTTTCAGCAGGTTGCGGACGATTGTTTGAAGGTTCGCCAGAGCAAATGCATCATTCACTGAATAAGTTAAAGCGACTGCCCGACACCACGAAAGTGTTCTGTACACATGAGTATACTCAGGCTAATGTCCAGTTTGCTTTAGCCGTAGAGCCAGACAATAAGGCGCTGTGTGACTACGCACAGTGGGTGGCAGAAAAACGCGCTCAAGGTCAGCCTACACTACCTAGTAATCTCAAAGAGCAAAAAAACATAAACCCATTTTTACGGGCTCATGAACTTTCTGTGAAAACTGCTGCCGAAGCCTATTGCGAAAATAACCTGGCTGACGATGTAGCGGTATTTGCTGCAGTTCGCCGCTGGAAAGATGAGTTTTGATGCAAAAGTAAGCCGATTATCGTAACATGGTCGGTTTGCAGTGCTCCACGAGGTTTCTTCATATATGCAGTTGAAGTTTTTCCCACTGTCGCCACTGATATTGGCGCTAGGTTTAACGGGTTGTCAGTCAACCGATAATAATAACGACAATGCACAATTAGAAAGTAACGAAACCGCTTCACTAGAAGCGTGCAGTGAAATTCATAACAACGAAGAAGCCATTTCTGATTGTGAAGTTGCAAGAGACGGCGTTATTGATGTTGTTCACCCCAATGATGATACGCTAGAAGAAGGCGCTGAGCTTACCGATACACCGGATATGCATACGCAGGCGGTCGTTACTGACGTATGGGAACGTGCAAGTGCGAATTTTGCCTTACCTATCCCTGACGACAAACGCATTAGCGCACAGCGTAAATGGTACCTGAAGCACCCAGAGTATATGGCTCGCGTTGTAAAACGCGCCAAGCCTTTTCTTTATTACATTACCGAAGAAATTGAAAAGCGCGACATGCCGATGGAGCTTGTGCTTTTACCAATAGTTGAAAGTGCTTTCGATCCCTTTGCTTATTCCCATGGCCGAGCGGCTGGTATGTGGCAGTTTATTCCTGGCACAGGCAAGCGCTTTGGTATGCAACAGAATTGGTGGTATGACGGACGTCGAGACGTTGTTGCGTCTACTCAAGGTGCACTTGACTATCTAACCTATCTAAACGAAATGTTTGATGGTAATTGGCTGCACGCACTTGCCGCCTATAATAGTGGCGAAGGCCGCGTTCAAAGGGCTATTAAAGCTAACAAACGCGCGGGTAAACCTACCGACTTTTGGAACTTAAATTTACCCAAAGAGACACGTGCTTACGTGCCTAAATTGCTTGCGCTGGCTGATATTCTAAAAAATAAAGATGAATATGCGTATGCGTGGCCTGAAGTTGAGAATGTAGCGGTTATCGAAGTTGTTGATATCGGCTCACAGGTCGATTTAGCGTTTGCCGCCGAACTTGCTGGTATGTCTTTAAAAGAGCTACACGGGTTAAACCCAGGGTTCAATCGTTGGGCAACGTCACCAGAAGGACCACATAGATTAATACTTCCCCTTGATAAGGCTGCTGCGTTCTCTCAAGCACTGGCTAAAATTGATCAAAAAGAGCGATTGAACTGGGTGCGCCACTCGGTGAAGCCCGGCGACAGCTTAGGTAAAATCGCTAAGCAGTATCACACCACAGTGAAAGTTCTTAAAAAAGTGAATGAGCTAGACTCGTCCATGATCCGCGTGGGTCAAGCGATAATGGTACCAGTAGCACTTCAAGAACTGGACAGCTACACATTATCTCAGGAACAGCGTCTAGCCAGCTTGCAGAACGGCAACACGTCTAAGCAAAAAGTACGTCATACCGTACAATCTGGTGATACGCTTTGGGATATTGCCCGTAAGTACAATATAGGCACTAAACAGTTAGCTAAATGGAACGGTATGGCCCCTGGCGATATGCTTCACCCTGGCAAAACCTTAGTTATCTGGCAGGAAGGTAAAGCGCAAGACGGTGTTACCAAAAAAGTGACCTACACAGTAAGAAATGGCGATTCGTTGTCTCGTATCGCCAGCAAGTTCAATGTTAGAGTAAGCGACATAGGCAAGTGGAATTCACTTAATACCAAGCGTTATCTACAACCTGGTCAGAAGCTAAAACTTTATGTAGACGTAACAAGGTTAAACGCATCAAGCTAACCTTTAATACTTAAAGTTCAATACTGTTCATGCCTAACTGCATTTACGTTACGCTTTAAGTCAGAATACAGGATAAGGAAATGCTAAGAATTAACCGAGAAAATTTGCGAAACAGTCATGAAACGCCTTGGTTAATCTTAGATTTAGTCATGTTAGGTATACTTTTTGTAAACCTAACATGGCTCATTTTCGATGCTTTATACGCCACCGACTTTGTCTATGGTCTATTGGGCACGTATTTTCCCGCTTTTCTTAGTGCTTACGATCCCGTTCACAACAACTTTCTGTTGGTCGACTTGGTGTTTATCGCCATTTTCTTCAGCGAATTTTGCTTCCGGTGGGTTGTAGCTATTGTGCGTAAAGAACACTTACGCTGGTACTTTTTTCCGTTTTTGCATTGGTACGATATCATAGGTCTAATCCCTACTGGACCTACCCGCCTATTTCGTTTCTTGCGCATATTTTCTATTTTGCACCGCCTGCACAAATTCGAAATCATCGACTTAAATCAAACCGCGGTCTTTCGCTTTTTTGCGTTTTACTACGATGTATTTGTTGAAGAGTTAAGCGACCGGATTGTTGTAAAAGTGCTCAGCGATGCGCAAAAAGACATCTCAGCAGGTTCGCCTTTATTAGACGATATCAACGCACAGGTACTGGCCCCCCGCCGTCCTGTCATTACCCAATGGATGGCTGGCGTTATCAACCATTTAGGCCAGTCAATTCAAAGCGAAGAGCACGGCGAGGTGATACGGGAGCACGTGCGCAAGAGCGTGGGTAAAGCGGTGAGAAGTAATGCACAAGTTTCTTCCCTGCATTACCTACCTGTTATCGGCAAAACCATTGAAAATACGTTGGAAGAGTCAGTCACCGATATCGTGACCACATCGCTAGTTAATCTGTTAAGCGACTTAGACGCAGAGCGCATCGACCATTTCATTTCAGTCGGCATGCACGACTATACCCCTACCGCCGATGCACTTGATAAAGAAGTACTTAACGTTGTAAACGAATGCTTAGAACTGGTGAAAGCGCACGTTGCACAGCAGCGTTGGAAGTCACATCTCACCGAAAAAGAATCGGCTATTCCCACTGGCAAGCCCGAAATTTAATTAATTTGCAAAGCGGTAGAGTCAAGGTGAACGCTAGCCAGTATTCTGTTCAGCCATTGTTCATACAAATAAGCTAATATAAAGTCCTTACGAATATAATTATAACGATTAGAGGGACTTATGATGAAAAGTAAACGCTGCCGAACGTTCAGCCGCTCATTTAACCACGCAATACTAGTAATTTGTATAGCGGCATTTGCTTCAGGCTGCATGGTGATCTTGCCGACCTCTTCTATTTCCACCAACCAAGAACCTGAAAAAATAGTTGAGCGCATTGAATACAATGCAAACCGATGCTGGTCCACACTGCATCAGCCAATCCATAGCGATATAGTCGTAAACACGTATACAATACAAAACGGCTACAAACTCACGGCCAGTCGTAAAGAAGGGAGCACCCCGCAATATCCTTTTTTACACGTCACCGTTACCCACTCAACCTACGGCAGCGAGGTATCTGTTCGAGAAGGTGAGTTTAACTTGGGCACAGACTTAAATTTAAGTGATGATGTAAATCGATGGATAAATGGCGACAATAGCTGCTAAAACTGATAAGGCGTACACACTATTTTTCAGTAGTAGACAGAATAATACTCGTCTCACTATTAAGCACGCCTTTAACGCCGCGCACTTCTTTTAAAATGCCATCTAAGTGCGCGAGACTTTCGGCGGTTATAACAATAAGTAAATCCCAATTTCCGTTTGTAGTATGAAACCGCTCAACACCATTCACCTGCCTAAGCTTACTAATAAGCTGTGTTGTACTAAGCCCTTCAAGCTCGACTGACATAAGAGCTTTTATTTTGTCTGGTTGCAGCTGCTCGTTAACACGAATAGTAAAACCGTCGATCACCCCCGAATTTACTAACCTGTCGATTCGTTTTTGCACCGTATTTCGCGATAACGAGAGGACTTCAGCTAGCACGGTTACAGGTGTTCGCGCATCGCGCTTCAATATATCGAGAAGCTCGCGATCTTTCGCATCTAAATCTACATACATGGTCGTTTCCCCAATAGATAAACAAATCGTCGAGTCATTAACTCGTTCTCCAAGACTAATTAGCGAAAAGCATAATGATAAAACAATTGAGCAATATGCTTAAACTAAATAACAACTTGCAACACCTTGAGCATGGTTAAGTGAATTCGCCAGAGAATAAAATACACGCTCTTTTCAGTGGAAATATTTCAGCTAAGGGCTGTAGGACGTTATATGCAAGCCAGTCACATCAAAAACTCACGATTAACTACACCAAATTCCGTTTTAATGGTACGCCCCTGTGCCTTTCGCCCCAACGAACAAACAGCCAAAGACAATAGTTTTCAGAAGCCCCTTGTATCGACGGGAAAAAATAGAGCGAAAATATCAAAGAATGCGTGTACGGAATTTGATGAGATGGTTCGCACTTTACGTATGAACCACATAACGGTAGAGGTGTTTGAAACAGAAGGGGAAAACACGCCCGATGCCGTATTTCCAAATAATTGGTTAAGTACACATCCCAACGGTTTGCTTGTCACCTACCCTATGTACTGTGAAAACCGCCGAGCGGAGCGTCGTGACGATATTGTCAGTTATCTGCAGCAACACTATATCGTACAGCAAGCTAAAGATTTATCTTTCCATGAAGATGACGGAGATATTGTTGAAGGTACAGGGGCTATGGTGATCGACCATGTAAACGCGCTAGCCTATGTTTGCCTATCCCAACGAGCCAATAAGAGAGCTGTAATGTCGGCGTGTAAAGCTATTGGTTTAACGCCTATATGTTTTAGCGCCTTTGATACTGCTGGTACGGCGATTTACCACACCAACGTAATGATGTGTGTGGGCAGTGATTTTGCCATTGTTGCTACTAGCATGATAGAAGAAAGCGACAAAAATGTGGTGCTTTCAACACTTAAGGAGACAGGTAAAAACGTCATCGAAATTAGCGAAGAACAAGTGAATAGTTTTGCCGGAAACTGCCTAGAGCTTTTGAATAGCAATGGAAAACGTTTATTACTTATATCAGACACTGCTTTTAGTTCAATGAACGAAGAGCAACTAGCTTTACTACCCAGCGATCTTACTTTACTTCCCATCGCAGTGCCTACTATTGAAATGGGAGGAGGCTCCGTTCGCTGCATGGTCGCGGGTATTCACCTTGAGTGTAAAACGATTGGCGCTGAACAAACTACGACTAATAACATCAGCTTTGACACCCGCGTGAGACTAGCAAAAGGTGATGACTTTGAAGGCTTGCTTGCGTTAGCTGAAGCTGCATCGCCAGGTATGACAACCTTCCCACCGGATAGAGCAACGCTTGACAACAAATTAAAGCGTTCCATTAGAGAAGAACAAAAACTTATGCGTCAAGAGCGTCCAGACTACCTTTTGTTTGTATTAGAGGACCTTCGAACTGGCAAGCTTATTGGTACATCTGCAATTTTTGGTGAATTAGGAAAAGAAGACAGTTTTTATAGTTACAAACGAGAAAAAGTCGCACAGCGAAATAAATCACTAGGCGCACACTACACCCATGACATACTGCACCTAAGTCACCATTTTGAGGGTTACGCGGAAGTGGCATCGCTCTACTTACTGCCTGAATACAGAAAACACTTCAACGGAAAACTACTTTCAAAAGTACGCTACCTTTTTATGGGCTTACATCAGCATGTATTTCCAAAGCAGGTCATGGCTGATCTACGAGGCTATGTAAATACGCATGGGGACTCGCCTTTCTGGAATGCCGTCGGACGTCACTTTTTTCCTATGACATACGCTGAAGCGGATTTATATGGCGCCGTAAACGGAAATCAATTTATTGCTGATTTAATGCCTAAACTTCCGCTGTATGTAAATATGTTACCCAAAGAGGCTCAGTTGGCTATTGGTAAACCACATAACGACGGCCAACCCGCTATGGCAATGCTTGAAAAAGAAGGGTTTAAATTCACGAACTACATCGATATTTTTGATGGTGCGCCAAGTATGGAAGCTGAAGTTTTAAGCCTAAAAACTGTCAAATCAACAAAGCAAGTAAGAATAAAAGTTGGCGAAGGTACAAGGCGCGGCACCGAGAGTAAAATGACGCTTGTCGCCACGTTGAGCCAGCCTTTTTATGCAATGATGGCAGAAACCGAAGAACAAGACGAAATAGCTGTTATCTCTCGCAAAACAGCACAAGCATTAAACGTTAGCTCGGGAGATACCATCTTACTTTCAGATGTTTAGTCTCGTGCGTATATCCAAAAACCGCTGTTCAATGACGAAAGCTCGGTGTGCGCTTTACGCTTAACTAAAAAGAAAGCCCGCAAATGCGGGCCTTCATTCTGTTAAAAAGTATTGGCTGCTAATTACGCTTTACGCCACGTAGTACCGCTTGGGCCGTCTTCTAACACTACGCCTTTTGCGTTTAACGCATCGCGCGCGGCATCTGCCGCTGCCCAGTCTTTGGAGGCACGGGCATCGTTACGCTGTTTAATTAACGCTTCAATTTCAGCCGCTTCGTCGTCATTGCCTTCACCGCCTTTAAGGTAAGTATCTGGGTCACTTTGAAGCATACCTAAAATTGCGCCTAGGCCTTTAAGAACAGCAGCCAGTTTACCTGCTTCTTCTACATTATCTTTTTGGCGGTTAAGCTCACGTGCCACATCGAACAACACCGAAAAGGCTTCAGGTACGTTTAAATCGTCGTTCATTGCCGCTTCAAAGCGCGTTAGGTAGCCACCGTGGCTAAGGTCAGTGCTTTCGTCTACTGTTACACCACGCAGCGCAGTGTACAAACGCTCTAGGGCGGCCTTCGCTTGAGTAATATTGTCTTGAGAGTAACTTAACTGGCTACGGTAATGCGCCGACATCAGGAAGAAACGCAATGTTTCTGAGTCGTGCTCTTTAAGCACATCGCGCAAGGTAAAAAAGTTACCCAATGACTTAGACATTTTTTCGTCATTAACCTGTACCATACCCGCGTGCATCCACACGTTTACGTATGGTGTGTCATACGCACAGCACGACTGAGCCACTTCGTTTTCGTGATGTGGGAACGTTAAATCTGAGCCACCGCCGTGAATATCAAAGTGCGCACCAAGATGCTTATGATTCATTGCAGAACATTCAATGTGCCATCCCGGACGTCCCTCGCCCCATGGCGATTGCCATGCCGGCTCACCAGGCTTGGTGGTTTTCCACAGTACGAAGTCTAGCGGGTCGTCTTTTCCTGCCGCCACTTCAACACGAGCACCCGCTTTAAGCTGATCTAAGTCTTGTTTGCTTAACTTGCCATAATCTTCGTACTTGCTTACGTCGAATAGTACATCGCCGCTTTTGGCTTGATAGGCGTAGCCTTTGTCCATTAGTCGCTGGATAATTTCAATGATCTCATCCATATGTCCACTTACTGTCGGCTCGACGTCTGGCTCTAGTAAGTTAATCGCCGCAAAGTCTTCGTGCATCATGGCAATAGTGCGTGCAGTTAGCGCCTTAAAGCTTTCGCCATTTTCATTGGCGCGAGCAATAATCTTATCGTCGATATCGGTGATATTGCGCACGTACTTCACATCTAAACCAAGGTGGCGCATGTAGCGTACTAAGACATCGAAACTCAGGTAAGTACGGGCATGACCCATATGACTTAGGTCATAAACGGTAATACCACAAACATACAAACCCACTTTCCCTTCTTGAAGCGGTACAAACTTCGCTTTTTCACGGGTTCGGGTGTTGTAAAGATGTAGCATGTCTATATTTCCTATATGTCATAATTTTTCGGCCGCAAAGTTTAGCACTGTCACGATTTAAATGGTACAAGCCTTTTGCAACGATATTGCTGGGTTTTGCGATAACCGTCTCTTTGCGCTAACGACTCGTTTTGCGCTAAAATGCCGCCACTTTATATGTATGCTAACACACAGGACAAACCACAATGGTTACGTTAAAAACAAATTTCGGTGACATCACCCTAGAGCTTTTTGAAGATAAAGCGCCTAAAACGGTAGCTAACTTCATTTCTTACGTTGAAGACGGTTTTTTTGATAACACTATTTTTCACCGTGTAATCAACAACTTCATGATCCAAGGTGGTGGTTTTACGCCAGATATGGATCAGAAAGACACAAAAGACCCTATTGAAAACGAAGCGGACAACGGCGTAGCAAACGAAGTGGGTACAATCGCGATGGCGCGTACCCAAGATCCACACTCTGCGACGGCTCAGTTTTTTATTAATGTAAATAACAACGACTTCCTTAACCACTCTAGCAAGTCTGTCAATGGTTGGGGCTACTGTGCATTCGGTAAAGTAACTGAAGGTATGGATGTTGTTGAAAAAATTAAAGCCGTTAAAACCGGTAACAGCGGCTATCACCAGGATGTTCCTGTTGAGCCTGTTATCATTGAGAAAGCGACTATTTCTTAAATAGCCGCTGACATCTATGCTTGAATAGCTGTCTCAATAACGCCTTGGCCAATATGATTTTCAAGACATACTCAAGGCCTTGAGTTAAAAACAAGCCGCGTTACTTTAACGCGGCTTTTTAAACCACAATAAGAAGATTTATGTCGTTCACCTACTTCATTGCCGACTTGCACCTAAGTGCCGACCGCCCTGACATTACAGAATGCTTAATGCGCTTTTTAAAAGAAGATGCGATTAATGCTGATGCACTTTACGTTCTTGGTGACTTGTTTGAAGTTTGGATTGGCGACGACAACGTTACTCCATTTAACACTGCCATAGCATCAGCTTTCAA
The DNA here is from genome assembly GCF_037029575.1 of Alteromonas sp. CH_MED4-4. Classification (NCBI taxonomy): domain Bacteria; kingdom Pseudomonadati; phylum Pseudomonadota; class Gammaproteobacteria; order Alteromonadales; family Alteromonadaceae; genus Alteromonas; species Alteromonas sp. CH_MED4-4. The sequence continues at coordinate 20,002 of NZ_JAYMEU010000010.1, forward strand.
GGCAGTGAGTCAGCATTGCCCTATATACTTCATTCACGGTAATCGCGATTTCGCCATACGTGAAAAGTGGCTATCAAAAGCCGGCATGACGTTATTAAACGAACAAGAAGTTGTAGACTTATACGGCACACCTACCCTGCTTACTCATGGTGACGAACTATGCACTCGCGATGTTGCTTATCAAAAGTTTCGCAAGAAATCCCGCGGTTGGTGGTGGCCACGTTTAATGCTTGCGCTTCCGTTATGGTATCGACAGCGTGTTGCCGATAACGGTCGTAAGGAAAGTAAGGCTAAGCAGCAAAATCTTAAGCCAGATATTATGGATGTCACGCCTGAAGAAGTGGTGAAAGTCATGGAAAAATGGGACGTGCAGCGCATGATACATGGCCACACACACAGACCCAACATTCATAGCCTTACAGCAAACGGCAAGCCTGCAACTCGTATTGTACTTGGCGATTGGTATGATCAAGGCAGTGTATTGAAGGTTACTGAAAATGATGTGATGCTGCAGAAACATAACTTCAGTTAGTCACCATCATTATTTGTTACAAACTAGCCGAAAGTACATGTGTTAGACGCTGGCTTAATTTTTGTTCTGTGGTATAAAGAATAAAAGCAAGTTAGTCATCATGGATGGTGTAAATGACAGATGTTCTTCTTTCCCCTACAAACTTCTGGTTTAGCATTTCGCTCATAGCCGTTTTCTTTATTTTCATACTAGAACTTGTTAGCACTATTTTTGGTATAAGCCTGTTGGGGTTAGGCGATGATTTTGCAGAGTTTGATGGCGATGGGTTTCTTAATACCTCGTTTGCCAACTGGCTTAATATCAATAAAGTTCCCTTTCTTATTTACCTGGTAGTACTTCTTACTCTATTCGGTTTAGTTGGCTTGATGGTTAACGGCTTAACAGCGAGTGCACTCGGCTATACCTTGCCAGCTTTCCTATCCGTTCCTCTTGCATTTGTTATTGGCGCATTCGTAACAGCTAAAACCGTAAAGGTAATTTCAGGCTTGTTGCCTAGTGTAGAGTCTAGCGCGGTTAACAGCGATGACTTCATTGGGTCTGTGGCCGAAATCACGATTGGAAAAGCAAGCCGAGGCAACCCAGCTGAAGCAAAGTTTACCGACCATTATTCACAGCCTCATTTTGTGTTAGTAGAGCCTTTCGAAGATGAAGAGTTGTTCGCACAGGGAGAGCGCGTCATTTTAGTTCAGAAAAAACAACACAGCTGGTTAGCAACCCGCTACCTATAACCTAAAAGAGATAAAAGTATGGATACAATTCAACCATCTAGCTTGCCGTCAATACTCTTTATTGCCGGTGCTATTGTTGTAGGGCTTATCGTTATTGGCCTTATCTTTGCCAAACTTTACACCCGCGCGACGAAAGAAACAGCGTTCGTAAGAACCGGTTTAGGCGGTGAAAAAGTCATTAAGGACGGTGGCGCTATCGTGCTTCCTGTCGTTCACGAAATCATTCCAGTAAATATGAACACCCTTCGTATAGAAGTGGAAAAAATTCAAAAAGACGCGCTTATTACCAAAGATCGCATGCGTGTTGATGTTAAGGCAGACTTCTATTTACGCGTGGCCCCCAATGCCAATGGCATATCAATGGCTGCGCAAACGCTAGGAACGCGCACCACTCGCGCTGAAGAAGTTAAGAAACTAATGGAGTCTAAGTTTGTTGACGTACTACGTGCCGTAGCTGCTGAAATGAGCATGACCGAAATGCATGAACAGCGTGCTGACTTTGTACAAAAAGTTCAGCAAAGCGTAGCTAACGACCTTGAAAAGAACGGTCTTGAGTTAGAATCGGTGAGCTTGACTGGTTTTGACCAAACCGACCTACAGTTTTTCAATGAGAACAACGCTTTCGATGCAGAGGGGCGTGCACGCTTAACGAAGATCATTGAAGAGAAACGCAAAGAAACCAACGATATTCAACAAGAAAACCGCATTTTCATTGAACAGCGTAATTTGGCTGCTGAGAAACAATCACTAGAGGTGAAACGAGACGAAGAAGAAGCTCGCTTAGCCCAAGAGCAAATTCTAGCCTTTAAACGTCAGGAACAAAAAGCAGAAATTGCTAAGCAGCGCGAAATGAAAGAACGGGAAGAGCGCGAAGCAGAGATCGCGAAAAACCGTGCTATCGAGGCTGCGGAGATCGAAAAATCACGGGAAATTGAAACCCAAGAAATTGCTAAGCGTCAGGCATTAGAGCAAGCGCGCATTCGTCAGCAGCAAGAAGTTGAGGTTTCTGAGCAAATTAAACAAATTGCCGTTGCGACAAAATCTGAGGAAGAGTCGGCCGCACGTGCTAAAGCTGCTGAAGCGGAAAAAGCTAAAGTGGAAAAAGTGGAAGCAGTAACCACAGCGAAAATGGTGGCAGAAGCTGAGCGTAAGAAACAAATTGAAGTTATAGACGCGCGCAAAGAGGCAGAGCGTGAGGCTGTAGGCATTACCGTAGAAGCACAAGCTAAGAAAGAAGCAGCTGAAAACTCTGCTGCCGCTATTCTTACGGAAGCTAAGGCCGCTGCCGATGCAAAAATGCTTCAGGCTGAAGCTGATGAGAAAGTGCTTGCTGTTGAAGCACAAGGTAAACAAGCGCTTTATGAGGCTGAAAATACGCTTAAGACCGAGCAAATTGAGCTGCAAAAAGCCCTTGCCATGCTCAAAATATTGCCTGAGCTTGTGGCACACGCCGTTAAGCCACTTGAAAACATAGAAGGTATTAAAATTCTTCAAGGCTACGGCCAAGGGAGTGGCGTGAAAGGCGATCACACCGTTGCTACTGCTGGTAGTGGTTTAGCTGAACAAGTAACGCAAGCCGCACTAAGCTATCGTGCTAACGCCCCACTGGTAGACTCTATGTTGCGTGAAGTGGGCTTGGTCGATGCGGAAAAAGGCACATTAGATGATTTGGTAACAGGCAACAGCGACATACTGACCAAGGCCAATGCCGTAAAACCTAAACCTATTGTGGCAGCACCAGAAAACCTAAATGGTAATAAAGCGTCGGAAGAGCTTCCAGCTGATTAATGCTCATTGAGCTAGTATTTAGCTAGCTAATACGACACAACATCCTAAGCCCTGTAATTCAACAGGGCTTTTTGTTTTCACGTAATTTATCAACTAACCATTCTGAAAATACTTTTAATCGAAGTGGCATTTGTCTTCTAGAGGGGTACAGGAGATTTACCGGCATCGCCTGGGCCTCAAATTCAGGAAGCACACGAATTAGCTTTCCTTCTTTCAGCTCTGACTCAACCCCCACACTTGGAATTTGCGCAATACCTAATCCACTTGCGCACGCCGCAAAGTAGGCCTGGGTACTGTTAACACTTAACAAGCTTTGCATTTCGACACCATGGAGTTCTCCGCCTTTCATAAATTCAAATTCTGGTGTTTTATGGCTTAGGGTATGGGAATAATCAATAAGCTTGTGATTAGCTAAATCTTCCAGCGACTGCGGTATGCCCCACTTCGTCGCATAATCAGGACTTACACAGTTATAAATTGGATAAGTTAAAAGGCGACGGGCAACCAAACTGCTATCCGCTAATGCACCAACCCTAATCACACAGTCAAACCCTTCTTTAATAAGGTCAACTTTGCGATCGACACTGCTCACTCGCAACGTAATCTTGGGGTAAGTAGAAATAAACTCACCTAAAATGGGAAGCAGAATATTGGTTGCAAATCGGCTTGGCATATCGATACGAAGCTCGCCACTTACGCTGTCTGCTGAGGTTAAGAACTGTGATTGTAAGGCGTCCCATTCACTCAATAAGGCAATACTTTGCGGCAAAAACGTTTCTCCATCAGAGGTGAGAGAAACGCTTCGCGTGCTTCGGTTAAAAAGGCGTGTGCCCAACTGCTTTTCGAGACTTGTTACCGCTTGAGAAATACTCGATTTCGGTAAACCTAGAAGTGCAGCCGCCGCACTGAAGCTTCCCAATCTCGCGGTTTCTACAAACCGTGTAAGCATATCGAACCTGTCCATCTTTCGCCTATTGTTCACCAAATAAGAACAATGTTATCGCTTTAGGTAGGTTTTTCATACCAATTTTAGTCAATATAATCGTCTACGAATTAATCAACAAAGAGAGATAACAATGGCGATTGCATTAATAACAGGTGGAAGTCGAGGTCTTGGGCGCGCTGGCGCATTAGCACTGGCGAAAAAAGGGATAGACGTTGTTATCACGTATAACACTAATGAAGCAGCAGCCGATGAGGTTGTTAAAGAGATTCAGAGCATTGGAAGAAAAGCCTGTGCCCTGCCCCTTAACACCGCCGCCTCGCATTATTCGTTCCCGGAATTTCTAGTTACGCTTAAAGACGTGCTGAACAATCAATTTGGCAAACAGGCTATTACCTATCTGGTAAACAACGCCGGCGTTGGTCTAAATGCTTCTTTTAAAGAAACAAGTATAAAACAGTTCGATACGCTATTTGATATGCATGTGAAGGGACCTTATTTTTTAACCCAAACACTGTTACCTATTATTGAGGATGGCGGAGCAATACTGAATGTTTCCTCTGGTTTGGCAAGATTTTGCTTCCCGGGATACAGCGCCTACGGTATGGCTAAAGGAGCCATAGAGGTAATGAGTCGTTACCTGGCTGCAGAGTTAGGAGCCCGTAAAATTAGAGTAAACACCCTGGCTCCAGGTGCCATTGAGACTGACTTTAGCGGTGGCTATGTTCGCGATAATAGCGAAGTCAATAATGCTATAGCCTCTCAGACCGCTTTGGGCCGCGTTGGCCAACCCGAAGATATAGGTGGTGTTATTGCAGCGCTATTAAGTAATGATAGTTATTGGATTAACGGCCAAAGGATTGAGGCATCTGGTGGTATGAAGTTGTAACACCATAAGCATGATGGCGTTGATGTCAGCTTTCACTTATTAACGAAAATAGCTTAAACGCCTTTGTAACCTTTCAAGCTGCAAAGGCGAATCATAAGGAGTAACATACACAGGCAAAGTTGTATTCTCTGCGCTTAAACATTAGGTTTGCACGTGAGGATATTGTTAAGCCTTGAAAATATTATCTGAGATTTAGATATTTTTAAGGAAGAAAGTCGAGGATAAGTGCTATGAAGTCGCTACCCGAAGAACCAGAGAAACCTTTAAGAGACGATTGTTGCGGCGGAGGTTCGTGTTGCCCATGTATTTGGGACGTATACTACGAGAAGCTCGCTAAGTGGAAAGAAGCAAAGCGAGAATTTGACGAGTTAGCGAATAATGAGTCATCAGACACAAGATCTTCAGACTAGCGATCCGAACTCGTATTTAGAATACCGTGTTCGCTATTTCCTACTAGTGAACAGCCCTTGAACGAGCTACCCTGCCTTAGAACTTGCCTAATTGAAACCGCCGCATGAGCGTTTGACAGTTCCATTTTTTAAACTTCTCATTTACAAATTTCTATTCTACTGCTATTTTATCTTAATCGATTAAGATTTTGATTTTCTGTGAGTCTCAACCAAATTTGGTCAGTCAATAGCAGAAGATTAAGAATTAAGCTAAACCCGTTACATGGTTAATTTTAAATCTGCCAGACTGGTAGTGCTTAATTCGTAGTAATGTGTGCTCGCGATACACAAGAGAAGTACGAGCAAGCGCATGCTGAATTTTGGAGAGTTATCATGTCTATACGCAATGGCGTTCAACTAATCACCTATGCAGACCGACTGGGCGATGGCAACATCGAGAGTCTAACAAGCATACTTCAGGGCCCGTTAGGTGGCCTGTTTACGGGTGTTCACATCCTTCCTTTTTACTACCCTTACGATGGTGAAGACGCGGGTTTCGATCCTATCGATCATACCTTGGTCGATGAGCGCTTGGGCGATTGGGAGAACGTCAAAAAGCTTGGCGAATCGGTAGATATCATGGCCGACCTCATTGTTAACCATATGTCGGGGCAAAGTGAAGCGTTCAAAGACGTGCTGAAAAACGGGCGCGAATCGAGTTATTGGCCGCTGTTCTTAACCAAGGAAGATATTTTTAAGGGCAACGATCAAACGCAAATTGACGAACAAATAGCACAAGTGTTCCGCCCTCGACCCACACCGTTTTTCAGCGATTACGAGGTGGGCACAGAGACTGGTAACCCTGAAACCGTGCCGTTCTGGACAACTTTTACCTCTAATCAAATTGATATTGATGTGGAGTCACAGTTAGGCAAAGACTACCTATCTTCTATTCTTCAGTCGTTTACTGAAAGTAATGTTGATCTTATTCGCTTAGATGCGGCGGGCTATGCAATTAAACGCGCGGGTTCGAACTGCTTTATGCTTGAAGAAACCTTCGAATTTATCGAAGAATTATCAAACCGCGCACGTGGTATGGGCATGCAGTGTTTGGTCGAAATACACAGTCACTATCAAACTCAAATTGATATTGCTGCGCGTTGCGACAGTGTTTACGACTTCGCTTTACCTCCGCTTGTACTACACACCTTGTTCTCTAAAAATGCAGAGGCATTGGCATACTGGCTTTCAATTTCGCCACGTAACTGCTTTACCGTGCTAGATACTCACGATGGCATCGGCATTGTTGACGTGGGCGCGAATGGTGACAAACCAGGCCTGCTTACCGCAGATGCGATTAATTCGCTCGTTGACCAAATACATGAAAATTCCAATGGCGAGTCTAAAAAAGCCACCGGTGCCGCTGCAAATAATGTAGACCTTTACCAGGTAAACTGCACATATTACGATGCGTTAGGTAAAGATGACTTCGCTTATTTGGTTGCACGCGCCATTCAATTTTTTAGCCCGGGTATCCCTCAAGTTTATTACGGTGGCTTGCTTGCTGCGCACAATGACATGGCGTTACTTGCTAAAACCAATGTTGGCCGCGACATCAACCGCCCATACTTGTCTACTGCCATGGTAAAAGAAGCCGTTGAGAAGCCAGTGGTTAAAGGCCTGATGCAGCTTATTAGGCTAAGAAACGAAAGCGATGCTTTTAACGGTGTATTTGACGTGAGTTACGTCAACAACGTATTCGTACTTTCGTGGAAAAACGGCAACCATGCGGCGTCACTAAACGTGAACTTCAGCACAATGGATGCAACTATTCATACGGTGGATAATGGTGAAGAAAGCGTATTGTCAATCAACACGCTACTTGCTTAAAGCGCAATCTTTAGCGATAGTTTAGCTACTTAGCGCTCAGCTATTCAGGAATTAACACGTGTCGTCAATGCGCTTAAACGCATTAGCGGCACGTAAACCTTGGATTAGCCATTACGATTTAAGTATTACAAGCCCCACCAGAAGAACTGGTATTGTTGTGAATTAACTCAGTACTCGTTTACCTAAACGACGTATTAGTTTGTGTTGGTGTCTTATCTGTAGTCGTCGTTATACGCCCTACCCCAGTCACATAGCTGACGTAAAGTTGGCTCTAGTGTACGGCCTAAATCGGTCAGAGAATACTCTACACGAGGGGGCACTTCTGCATACACTTTCCTGTTTACCAACCCATCACGCTCTAACTCTCTTAACTGCTGTGTAAGCATTTTTTGGGTAACGCCTTGCAATCGTCTACGCAACTGACTGAAGCGTAGCGTTTTATGGCAAAGGTGCCACAAAATAACCCCTTTCCATTTACCGCCTATTATCTCAAGAGATACTGCTACGCCACAAATGTATTGATTTGAGTCGTTCTTATTTTCTGCAGCATTGGGCGCATTATCTTGTTTCTGGCTTTTTAGGACGGCGTTATTATCAACGTCTGATGTCACATCACTTTCCTCTGCCATTACACTGTTCAAAGTTGCAGTCATACTACTCCCTCTTAGAGTAATTACGTTCATATTCACTACGTAAAAGGCTTTATCATTAATGTCAGCATTGATGTCAGTGGTCTTTGTTAAATCGAGCAAAGGGTTTACATCACGCCAATAGTATCTTTTAGGGTACTACCCTACTAAAAAGTGCATACTTGCGCAAAGTTTATATATCGTCACAATGGGTAGCGTAATCATTCGGCTAACGGAGACAGGTATGACATCGTTTAAAGCTTTGCTTGTAGAAAAGCAGGAAGATAAATCCTTTACGCGTAAAGTAACGCAGCGTTCACTTGATGACTTGCCTGAAGGCACGCTACTCATTAAGGTGCATTATTCATCGCTTAACTACAAAGATGCACTGTCAGCCACCGGCAATCCAGGTGTGAGCAGAAACTTTCCTCATACCCCAGGAATTGATGCAGCAGGCACGGTGGTATCGTGTGGTGACAATCGCTTTAAAGAAGGAGACGAAGTTATTGTCACCGGATTTGACCTCGGCATGAACACCGCTGGAGGCTTTGGCGAATACATCAGAATTCCAAGTGAATGGGCGGTAGCTAAGCCAAATGGACTTACGTTGAGAGAGTCAATGATCATTGGTACCGCAGGTTTTACTGCAGGACTATCGGTACAAGGCTTGGTTGAACACGGCGTGACTCCTGACAAAGGCGATATTCTAGTCACTGGCGCTACAGGAGGCGTGGGCTCTGTCGCTGTTGCCCTGTTGGCAAAAGCTGGCTTTTCGGTTGTGGCATGCACCGGAAAAAAGGAGCATGAGGCATTCTTAAAAGCACTGGGGGCCAGCAAAGTGATAACCCGCGACGAGTTATTGGAAAATAAAGAACGCCCTATGTTAAAAGAGCTATACGCTGGCGCTATTGATACGGTAGGCGGTGAATATCTAGCGCAGGCAATTAAAGCGACACAATATGGCGGCACAGTAACGTGCTGTGGCCTAACCGCATCTGCTGAACTTAACGTAAGCGTATTTCCTTTTATCTTACGAGGCGTGTCGCTTCTCGGTATCGACTCTGTGCAGTGCCCTATGCCACCCCGTTTGAGGTTGTGGGACAAGCTTGCTAGCGAATGGAAGCTAAACCGCCTTGATGACCTTACCGAGGAAGTGACCCTTGATGCGGTAAATGAAAAAATAGACGCAATCTTAAAAGGGCAGATTTCTGGCCGTACTTTGGTTAATGTTCAAGGTTAAGTACATAAAAAGAAGGCACCGCAAGATGGTGCCTTCTGTCTACCTGCTCAGACCCCTTCAAATTACTGGTTACCGTCGCTACTCATTTTTTTAGCCAAGTGAATGGTGCTGACCTGCTTTGCTCTTCGCGAGCGAACCTTAATATTCAGCATTTCTACAATAAACGAGAACGCCATCGCAAAATAAACATACCCCTTAGGTACATGAACATCAAAGCCTTCTGTTATTAAAGTAAAGCCCACTAAAATCAAAAACGACAAAGCCAGCATTTTGATGGTTGGGTTTGCATCCACAAAGTCGCCAATCGGCTTTGCAGCTACTAGCATCACTGCTACTGACGCAACAATAGCAATAACCATGATGCTCAAATGTTCAACTAACCCTACTGCTGTGATAACAGAGTCGAGAGAAAAGATAACATCGAGCACCGCAATTTGAACCAAAATTGAGAAAAAACCAGAAGCTGCTACTTCCGTAGTTGATGCTTCGGTCACCTCGAAACTGGCATGTATTTCGTGGGTTGATTTTGCAATAAGAAAGAGGCCGCCCAACACTAAAATAATGTCACGGCCAGATATTTCATTCCCAAAGAGGCTAAATAACGGATTAACTAAGCCCATTACCCAAGCCAAACTAAATAGCAATAACAGTCGCGAGCCCATGGCTAAACCAAGGCCTATTTGACGTGCTTTATTTCTTTGATGTTCAGGTAGCCTGCCCACCAATATTGAAATAAAGATTATGTTATCAATACCAAGCACTATCTCTAATGCCATTAAGGTGCCTAATGCCACCCAAGCTTCTGGACTCGCAAGCCATTCAAACATTTGCGCTATAAACCTTAGCCAAAACCACCTAATTTAGCGCATAGTATTACGGAATATCATCTCAAGCACGCTTTCTTTAGAAGCCCTCTAGAACCAACTTACCGATAGCTCGCCCTTCTTCTAAAATTTTGTGCGCGTCGATTAAGTTAGCAGCGTTAATTTTACCTAAGTGTTTGCCAACGGTAGTTCTAATTTTGCCTTCGTCAATAAGCGATGCTACATGAGTAAGCAGACGGCTTTGCTCTGCCATATCGTCGGTCTCAAACATTGAACGCGTAAACATAAACTCCCAATGAAGTGACAAGCTCTTTTGCTTAAGCTTGGCTACATCAAGACTTTCTGGGTCGTCAATTAGCGCCAGTTTGCCCTTCGGCTTCATAACTTCAACAAAGCTATCAATGTACTGGTGTGTGTTATTTAAACTTGCGACATGCGTCACTTCACCAATGTTTAAGGCCTTGATTTGCTCAGCCATAGGCTTGCTGTGATCCACTACGTAGTCGGCACCTAACTCCTGAACCCAGCTTTTTGAGCTTTCACGCGAGGCAGTGGCGATCACGGTAGCCCCCGTTAGTACTTTAAGCAATTGCAGCATAATAGAACCCACGCCACCAGCTGCGCCTACCACAAGCACAACCTCATCGCTCTTTTCACTTTGTTGCCTTAGAGCAAGATGATCAAACAACAATTCGTATGCTGTGATTGTGGTTAGAGGAAGTGCCGCAGCATCGCTGTCTGACAGAGACTTAGGCGCTTTACCGACAATACGTTCATCAACTAATTGAAACTCTGCGTTTGAGCCGGCTCTGGTAAGGTCGCCAGCGTAGTAAACTCTGTCACCAACTGCGAACTCGGTAACATCAGCGCCTATATCAACGATTTCACCTACTGCATCCCACCCCAGAATTTTGGGATCACCTCCATTAGGATTAACGCGATGACGAATTTTATAATCGACCGGGTTGACTGCTATCGCACTTATTTTTACAAGTAAATCTCGACCCGACGCGCTGGGCTTTTCGATGTCAATATCCACCAGTGCATTAGGCTCATTAATACCAATTGAGTGGGTATAACCAATAGCTTTCATCATTTGTCTCTCCTTTGAGTAATATCATCATCATACTCTTGATTAAATTTGGATAAACAGCACAATAAAAGAAACATTATCAAATAGTTTTTGAAAGCCATGTTACTCGACGACTTGAATGTAGTAATAAAAGTTGCTGAATTTAGAAACATTACTGCAGCAGCGACACATTTGAATATGCGTACAGCAACCGCAAGTGCTGCGGTAAAACGCGTAGAACAGGCCCTTGGTGCCGAATTATTTGTTCGTACTACACGCTCACTACGCCTGTCGTCTGCGGGTGAAAGGTTTTTGCCAACGTGCCAAGAAGCCATGTCAATGCTGGCTAATGCCAAGCAGAACTTAAAGGGCGATACAGGCGTGATTGAGGGCGAGCTTAGGTTAGGTTTATCGTCTGATTTAGGCCGAAATGTGATTGCGCCGTGGCTAGATGACTTTATGGATTTACATGACAAAATAACCGTAAAGCTCAACCTGAGTGACAGCAACATTGACTTTTATCGCGATCCCGTCGATTTAGCGCTAAGGTACGGTACTCCAACCGATGCGAATGTATACGGTTTCAAAATTTGTGATGTACCAAGTTTACTTGTTGCCTCCCCTTCTTATATCAGCTCTCATGGTGCCCCTGAAAAATTTGAAGACTTGCAAACACACAACGGGCTTTTTTACCAACTACACGACAAGGTATATAACGAATGGGAGTTTTTTCACAAAGGGACACCGCTGAAGATAAAAATGCGAGGCAACAGAACCGCAAACGACGGAGAGATAGTAAAGCGTTGGGCCGTTGCGGGTAAAGGTATTGCTGTTAAATCTGGCTTAGATGCGTGCGACGACATTTTAAAGGGTCGACTTGTAACCTTGTTGCCCGAATATCAACCTAAACCGAAACAGCTTTGGCTGATTTGCCCTAGCCGCCAATCTATTACTCCAGCAGTTAGACTATTCAGAGATATGCTGAAAGAGCGCTGCGCTGAATGTTTAGCGCAGCTAGCCACATTCAGCGTGTCAAAATATCAAAAATAGACGAGTATCTGTGCATTTACTTTTGAATACTTTTATTTAGCTGTACGTAAGCTTCCTCAAAACCTGTCAATGATATGGGTAAGGTAACTTGCTGGTTTTCAGATTTTTGAAACGCTATTAGCATAGTCTGTCCATTGTGCATTTGTTTCAAAAGTTCATTGTCGATTTTCACTATACTTTGGCAAGACTTCTCGTCACAGCCTGAGAATGGCACTTGTATGGATGCAAAATCGTCGATTTTTACTCCTACACCATTTTTTGTGAGTGTATTTTTTGGAAGCTTTATTTTCAATACTGGAAAATCTTGCGAATAGGAGTAGTCAACGTTGACGCCCAATAGCACTTTTTTTGCTTCTTTGTCTTTGGCAACGAGCTGGCTAAGCGTACACACAGACGAATCATTACATAGCAAACTCCAACTACCAAAGTCACTTGTGGTTACAGCCCATGAAAAAAACGATGCAAGTACTAAACTAACTGCTACTAAATATTTCACTTTCACCTCTTAGCAAAACGGGGAGCGCACGCTCCCCCTCTTTTATGACAACTTTATTGCTTCCGCTTTCTTATAACAAGCGTAGCAAACATTGCACTTAGCATTAGAAATAGAGTATTGGGAGTTGGCACAGATACAGGATCAGGTACAAACACAGTAACGGCATTCTGGTTCATGTTAACAACGCCAGAACCATCGAAAGTGAGACCGGTTACAAATGCGTCCGGCGTAGGCTCGAGCATATTCGAAACATCAATTCCCATAATTCTGAAGCGGTCAACTGGGGTATTGAAGTCGTACTCCTCACCACCAGTGATATCTGTGCCTGTATCGAACCAATCCATCAGAACATTGTCCCAAAGAAATAGGTCAAACATGTTGTCGTCGTAACCTTCAGGCAAAAGTACTGACGCGATGTTTGGACCACTATTTACAATATAGTCATAGCCTACTGCTACATCTGGGTCGATGAATACAAGTTCATCTGGATCATCGATAGAGAATTCAAATTCATAGTCTGTCGGTGTTTCTGGATTAACAATTGGCAATATAGGGTTTTCTGGAGTATCACCCGGTAGTACGCCATCGCGAATAGCAAACTTCCAAATACCAGGCGTGCCCGTGTTGCTGTTACTTTCGTCTATATCAGCGATAGCGGCGGTTTGAGACCCCGGCACAGTGAAAAAGTTTTCCCCATCTCCCGCGTCATAACCCGCTTGTGCTGGAACGCCGTCTGACGCACTACCTGAAGTCCAGCCGATATCTTCATATCTAAACTCAACGTCGAAATTTCCCGCACCTGTGTCTTCCCGATCAATTAACACTAATTGGAACGTGTTTGTAGGGTTACTGTTTTGACTGTAGTAACCAACATCGTTCCATGTCACTACCAGCGTGTTTTCATTCGGTGAACCGATAAACACGTCGCCACACTCTGCACAGCGCGTATCTACATCGCCCCAAAATGGCGCGATCATTGGCTGGTTGCTTATGGGGAAGGGTCTTGGCGTAAAGGAGCTCACGGTGCCATTGAAGGTAATATTACCGTTATTGTTTATGAAGAATCTATCGTATGAAGTACCAAAGAAATTTACGCCACTATCGAAGGCAAGCGATTCAAATGCGTCAAATACGATAGCGCCCGATGAACCGTCGTCGTTACCATTCATCGCTAAGTTACCAAATCCACTTTCAGTAGAGCCTTCCCAGCCGGAAAGGAGCACTGAAGCATTGGCTGTGGTGCTTGAGATTGAGAATGCTAGCGCTGCGCTCGCCAGCAGGGATAATGAAAAACGCGAAGACTTTTTCATGTATACGTCCTTGTAGTTTATGTTAATAAGAATTTCATTATTTAGCAGACCCGATTTAGCAAAGTGTAAGCCAAATCTAAAATAACTTTTAAATACAGAAGCTTAAAAAATAAATAATGAATTAGTTTAATATAATGTAAAAAAACCTGACATCCTTGTCTTTAGATTTTCAGACGTACTATCGCTTGTATTCAGCAGGTATGCCTTTGCCTGGTGTGCTCATTTTAATAAACTCGCGTAGGTCTTGGTTGGACTGTTTTAAGTCGTCGCGACGCAGATACATCATGTGGCCACTGCGATATCCCTTAAAGCTCAAACGGTCTTTTAAATTGCCACTTTGATCGAGCTGCCACATCGTATACTTTGCATCAAAGTAATTCGTTGCGCCGTCGTAATAGCCAGCTTGAATCATCACATTCAGATACGGGTTTTGCGCCATGGCCAATCGCAAGTTCTCACCGGTTTGATTATTGCTTCTATCCCATGGGTGCACGTTTCCAAACATGTTGTACTTAATATCAGTTTTGTAGTTTAACTCTTCACGCAAATAGTAATTAATAGCGGGCGTGAACGAATGAAGCCATGATGTTAGCTCAGCCCAATAGTCAGGGCGGTCGCCGCTTTGCTTAGCATCTATACCCAAATAGCGGCTGTCTAAACGACCTAGCGTCTTCCCTTCCTCGCGCAGTAAGTCTTTCCAGAAAAATGCAGTGCTCACGTCTAAGTTGTTTTGCGCAATAGACGCTTCACTTAACCCAGAATAGCGCGCCATTTGCTTTAACACATCGTGCTTTTCCGATTCACCAATGAAGCCACCTTTGGCCAGAGCAGGAATAAGCGTATTGATGGTGAAGTCTTCAACTTCAGGCAATAGCTCAGTAAGATCTTTGTTTTGCAACGCGGGTTCAAGCTTATTGTGATACCACGCCGCGGCAGCAAAATAAGGCAGTCGATTAGCGGCTTTTACCGGCCCGTTGCGCTCTATACCAATATCGGTTGGCGATACAAGCACAACGCCGTTTAAGTACATCCATTGGCGATTTTGAAGCTCTAATGCTAATCCTGACACACGCGTCGTGCCGTAACTTTCACCGATAAGATATTTAGGTGAACGCCAGCGATTATTACGCGTTACAAAAGTATTCACCCAGTCTGCCAAATAGCTAATATCGGCGTTTACACCAAAGAACATTTTCTGCTGTTCATCTTGCGATGGCATGCTGCCGTCAGCTTTAGGCAGCACACGGCTGTGCCCTGTATTCACTGGGTTAACAAACACAATGTCTGCCACATCCAAAATGGAGTAAGGATTGGTTTGAACACCATAGGGCTGAACTGGATAGCCTTCATCGTCAATATTAAGAATACGAGGGCCTGTGTAGGCTACATGCATCCACACTGACGCAGAGCCTGGACCACCGTTAAAAGAAATAATAAGCGGGCGCTCAGTATTCTCTTTTACGTCAGTGCGCTGATAGTAAGTGTAAAACAAAGTGGCAACCGCTTCGTCTTTACTGTTCCAAACCGGTTGAGTACCCGTGGTAGCACTGTACTTTACGCGCTTGCCTAGGATTTTAGTTTCGTGCTCTGTCACTACACTGCTATCAATTTTTATTGAACGAGCATGGGCAGATGCGCTTTCTTCTTGCGCTGAAGCACTGGTAGTTAAGCTTACAAAAGCAATTAAGGCTGCCGTTAACCATGCTAGGGTCGCGTGCGATTGCGCTTTGTGTTTATTTTTACCCAGACTTAATAATACGGGCGATGTATTTCTAACTAAGGATTGAATATTCATCATTATTATCTTTGAGTGTCGTTAATTTTATCTTTTTTGTGTTGTCTTTGTATTGCACGCTTTACTATATCGCTGTTCACATGACAGCTTAGCAATGAACGACAAAACGACCAATTTCTTCGATACATTTCTGTAACACGGTTAAGCCTTTCAAATATTCTCAGGGCCATTGATTTTTATGTGTGTAATGAGTTCAGGGAAAAACGTTAAGAATCTCGCTTCAATCTCGTCTCTGTTCGTATTAATATCATCCACAGCATGATGAAACGTGTTGGGGAAACGAATACGTTTAGCAACCACAGCAATCGCCTTAGCAATGCCCTCTTCCTTAGCATAATCTTCAAACCAGTCATGGATTATCATATGCCCAACACTGTGCTGCATCGTTCTTGGCATAGTGGGCAATCGCTGTTCTAACAATGCGAAACTCTGTTCCCTGAAGTCGTCAAAACCCTGTGCTGTAAACGACGCCCAATGTTTAATTAGCAAGTGATCGAAGTAGATATCCAGCGCCACAGGTGCAAAGCGCCGACGACTTTTATGAAATAACGCCTTTGCTGCTAAGACGCTGGTATGACTGTCGGTGAACCTATCCACTTCATAGTGGTTTTTAAGACCTAGCTGTACCGCTTGTCCAAACTCTTTAATATCAACACCCCGCCTGAAGTCACCGAGTAAGTTACCGAATTGAGAATCGGCAGTTGGTCGGGCTAAGAAAAGATGGGCAAGATAATTCATTTTGTAATTTATTGGCCTCTATTTTAAGTTGTAAGGGCTTGTTGGTATCAAGTAAAATTGCGGTCCAATTCAGATACGCTAAATTTGTACTTTTATAAACCGAACTGCCGAAACTAGCGTTGGCAGCAGCCAAATTCAAATGTAACTGAAAAACCATAGCACTTAAAATTGAGTTTCAACATGTCTGTAATATCCACTTCTGAAGTCACGTCTCTACTTTCACCAATCAATGCCTTTTTACATTGCGAGACGCCTCAGTCATGGATAGACGAAGCGCAGAAAGAGGAAAACCTTCGCGTTATCCTTACTGACCACCTAATTTGCGAGCTTAAAGCAGCTCAGTCTGCTATGTACCTACTTCGCCGCTATGTGGCCGATGAAGAAACCAGTAAGGTATTGCTGGGATGGTTGAAACCTTACGAAGACTTCACTTACCGCCACGAAGGCGATTGGCAATCGCTTAATACTAAGCACCTTTCCAAAAATGTATTTAACACTGAAGGGCTAGACCCTTTTAAAAAAGACATGCTTGATAAAATGGTCATGCTAATTAAAGAAGAGCTTCATCATTTTTACCAAGTGCTAGAAATTATGCACGAGTTGGGGTTTGAATATAAGTCGGTAACATCCAGTCGTTACGCCAATGGCTTGTTGCGTCACGTACGCACTTACGAACCTGAAAAGCTTGTCGACAAGCTCATTTGTGGTGCCTACATTGAAGCGCGCTCCTGCGAACGCTTTGCCAAACTTGCGCCGTATGTTTCCGAAGATTTAGGCAAGTTCTATGTGTCGCTGTTGCGCTCTGAGGCCAGACACTTTGAAGACTACCTAACGCTGGCTGGGCAAATCGCTAAAACTGATATTTCAGAGCGCGTTGCCCACTTCGGAGACGTTGAAAGGTCATTGATTGAAAGCGACGATGACGAATTGCGTTTCCACTCAGGCGCACCACGCTAAAGTTAACGCTTTGCATCCGTTTATAAATTAATCAATTTATATTGACGGCTTAGTAATTCTGCTGCACACTCAATTTGTAAACATATTGTTAACGGCAGTGTTTAGCGCTTTGCGCTGTGTTTGTGTTTCCTTGGTTTTACGGTTAGTCCGTGTGTTCTCCCTGCCTCACAACAATATTTTTTAAAATAATAACGTTGGTGAACAAGGCAGGACTTTATGATTTTGAATCATTTAATTGGTATTTACACTCATCCAAAAGAAGAGTGGCAAACCATTGATACCAAACACGAAACCTATTTTTACGCGCTTACCCATATCGCTTTTATATCTCTCATTCCATCACTCGTGGCCTATTATTCCAGTGCCCATACTGGCTGGAGTATCGGCGCAGGTGACATAATTCGCCTTAGCGAAAATACCGCCATAATGATGGGTATAGGCATGTATTTTGGATTAATTGCAGGCGTGGTCGCATTGGCTGTACTTATTCATGAGTTGGCTAAAGCGTTTGATGCGACGCCAACTTATACGCAGTCGCTAGAACTTGCGGCCTACACGGCTACACCGTTGTTTATGGTGGGCTTCGCAGGTCTTTACCCAGAACTCTGGGTAGTGATGACGGCGCTGTTAGTCGGTATTAGCTATTCGGTATACCTGCTCTACTCTGGCGTGCCAATTTTGATGCATATGCCAGAAGATAAAGGGTTCATTTACTCAAGCTCGGTAGTGACATGTGGGCTAGTATTGCTCGTTATTCTAATGACAGGTTCGGTATTGGTGTGGGGACTGTCCGGCGGACCAGTATTTGTTCACTAGCCTCTTTCATTGAAATAAAGCATTAAAAAAGCCGCTTTAAAAAGCGGCTTTTTGTTATATCAAAGAGCGTCTTACATTAATCAGCAGCATCAATATTATGCACATCAAGGTTGCTAAGCTCTGCTTGCACCACTGGCGCTTTTCTTGACGCTTCACCGCGCGACATATCAATTCTCTCAAGGTACTCTTGGTCGATATCCGCAGTAATATAGTTACCATCAAAAACAGACGTTTCAAAACGCTGAATGGTCTCGTTCTCTTCGCGAACGGCATCCACTAAGTCAGAAATGTCTTGGAAGATAAGGCCATCTGCTTGGATAAGCTCTGCAATTTGATCGATTTCACGACCATAAGCAATCAGTTCGTTTGCCGATGGCATATCAATACCATACACATTTGGGAAACGAATTTCTGGAGCAGCTGACGCAAAGTATACTTTCTTCGCACCTGACTCACGCGCCATCTCAATGATTTGACCTGATGTAGTACCGCGCACGATAGAGTCATCGACAAGTAGTACACTCTTACCTTTGAACTCAGATGAGATTGCGTTTAGCTTACGGCGTACTGATTTTTTACGCATGGTTTGGCCAGGCATAATGAAAGTACGACCAATGTAGCGGTTTTTAACGAAGCCTTGGCGATATGGCAAATCCAGTGTGTTCGCGATTTGAAGCGCCACATCCATCGACGTTTCAGGAATAGGAATAACCACGTCGATATCCAGATCTGCCCATTCGCGCTTAATTTTTTCACCTAGCTTACGGCCCATGTTTACACGCGATGCATAAACTGAAATGCCATCTATAAAGCTATCTGGGCGAGCAAAGTAAACAAACTCAAAGATACACGGAGAGGTTACTGGATTCTCGGCGCACTGTCTGGTGTGCAGTTGACCCTCTTCGGTAATGAATACCGCTTCACCTGGCATTACATCGCGTACAAACTGGAAGCCAACAGCATCAAGCGCCACGCTTTCAGATGCCACCATCCATTCCTCACCCAGCTCGCTCATACGCTTACCGAGTGCTAGAGGACGAATACCGTGCGGGTCGCGAAACGCTACAATACCTTGGCCGATGATGGCCGCAACAACTGCGTAGGCACCACGAATTTTCTTATGAACTTTCGTTACCACTTCAAAAATGTGTTCGGCACTTACGCTTAAACCTGCTACCTGCTGCAGTTCATGCGCAAGAATGTTAAGCAATAATTCTGAATCTGAGGTGGTGTTGATGTGGCGGCGTGCAATGCGGAATACTTCTTCCTGTAGCTCATGAGCGTTGGTAAGGTTGCCGTTATGAGCAAAGGCAATACCAAACGGCGAGTTCACATAAAACGGTTGCGCCTCTGCAGAGCTTGATGTACCCGCGGTAGGATAGCGAACATGGCCAATACCCATGTTGCCAGACAGCCTCTTCATATGACGCGTATGGAAAACATCTCGAACCAAACCATTTGCCTTACGCAAATTAAACATATTTTGGTCGATAGTCATTATGCCTGCGGCATCCTGTCCACGGTGTTGAATAACCGTTAGACCGTCGTACAGTGACTGAGCTACGGGCGTTTTACCAACTATTCCGACTATACCACACATGTGCGTTACCTATTTCAAGCGGGATTTAAGAAACTGGAGGAGTCTTTCACATAGCTGAAAAACCACTCAATGATGACACCAAACTCTGGAATGAGTACCGATGCTTGCCACCAATCTGAGGAAGCTGCACCAGTAAAGGTATCCATAAAAAAGAGCAATGCGCTAACTATAAGCACGCCACGCAGTGCGCCAAAAACTATACCGAGGGCCCTATCTGTTCCAGACAGCCCTGTTGCCTGAACCAATTGGCTAATCACGTAATTGATCATGCCGCCAAGAATGAGCGTGGTGACAAACAATGCTGCAATTGCAGCACCGTTTTTTAAGTAAGGATCGTCAATGGCTGTGAAGTAAACGGCGAGGTCAGCGTAGAAATTGCTTGAAATAAAGAGTGCAGCAAACCATACCACTAACGAGATGGCTTCTTTAACAAACCCTCTGATCAGGCTTATTAAGGTAGATACCGCAATGATACCCAGTATGGAAAAGTCTACCCAGTTCATCGTCTCTTTATTGCGTTGATGTTGCTTTTTATCGTAAAGCAACGAGCCTTTGGCGAGATGGCGCGCATTCTAACAGAAGATAAAAATATTACTAGTCTGTAATACCAATCCCTGTTGCTCTGTCCGTGCTTAATTCGACTAGCACCAGGAACAATGCGCACTATTCAACTTTGAACGTAGTGACCTTACCTTTAAGACTCGTGAGTTCCTTTAAGTGAGGTAGTGCCGATTCCAGTTTCTTCTTGTCTAAATCCGGGCCAACGAAAACTTTATTAAGCGGGCCAGAACTGGTCTGAATTTTGCGACTAAACGCACGATATCCAGCCTTTTCTAGCTTAGCTAACAGCGCTTTTACGTTTTTCTCGTGGCGGAAGCTACCAAGTTGAATAACCCAACCAGCGTCATCGTCTGCGGCACTTTTTGTATTAACCACCGTTTGGCTTGCTAAATTGTCCTCTTCTTCAAAGGTTTTCACCGCTGGCGCTTTTGCGGTAGTGGCTTCACCTGCACGACCACTTTCCCCTGCGCCAGAAGAATCCAGATCATCATCTAATGCCGTTTCATCTTGAATTTCAACCGCTGGCACCGCAGCTTTCGCCACGCGCTCTGATGGAAAAGATTCTGGCTCTACGATGGGCTTTTTAGGCGGATTAGCAGGTACAGAGACAAAAGGTTCTCTGTTTGTTTGCTTTTTGCCATCAAGAAAGTCTGGTAAAAAGATTACCGCTAGGGCGACAACAATAATTGTCCCCACCAGTCTATTCTTTAATGCCGATGTCACTGTGCTCTCCTGCTTGAATACACGGTTTTACTCTACAAGGCGCGTGTAAGTTTTGCTCAGCAAGCACGTCTGCTACGGTAACAAAAGAACCAAAAACGAGAATAAGTTCACCAGTTTGATAATCTGCAAGCGCGCGCTGATATGCCGAGGTCACGTCCTGAAACGTGTCTATATTCTCTATGGTTGTGCCGGCATTAACAAGTGCATTTTCAAGTACTTCTGCCTTGCAGCCCCGAGGACCACTCGTTGACGCTACGTACCACTTGGCATTAAGTGTCGCCAGTGGCGCTAAGGTCTCTGCAATAGACTTATCTTTTAGCATGCCCACCACAACGCGCATTTGGCTTACATCGTAACGGTTTAGCCAATCTTGCATAGCTGTCGTCGCTTGTGGATTATGGGCAACGTCTACAACTACTAACGGGGAATCACTGATAGTCTGCTGGCGCCCCGGCATGGTGGTGTTCTCAATAATATCTCTTACCACGCTTTCTTCGGGCAGCAAATCTAGTAGCTCCAGCGCGGCCAACGCTGTACTCGCATTTTGAAGTGGAATTTTAGGATAAGGTAGCGACGTATAACTATTGCTCTTCCCTTTCCAGCTCCACTCACTGTAATCACTTGCTACCACTGTTTCGAAATCTTGTGTAGCCCAACGTACGTTAGCTTGTAGCTCGTTAGCCACATCGTAAAGCGATGATGGAGGAAACAGCTCACCAACTACTGCATTGCCGCTTTTGCGCATAATGCCCGCTTTTTCCCGAGCAATTTTTTCGCGGGTATTACCAAGCCAATCTTGATGGTCAAGATCGATAGTCGTAATAACAGCCAGATTGGGATCAATAATGTTGGTGGCATCCAAACGTCCGCCTAGGCCTACTTCAAGAATGACCACATCAACAGCCCATGACTGCATCATTTTCATGGCAGCCAGTGTACCGAACTCAAAGTAAGTTAGAGTAATAGGTTCGCCACCCGTGTCTTTTCGCGCGCTTTCAACAAACTCAAATGCATTTACAAATTCATCGGCAGGCGGTAATTCGCCGTTGTAACGCACGCGTTCACGATAGTCGGTTAAATGGGGTGAACTGTATACCGCAACACTTTTGCCTTGCGAAAGCATGGCCTGCTCAAGTAAGCGGCACGTTGTGCCTTTACCGTTTGTGCCTGCTACAGTAATAACCAAAGACTGGCTGAGTGAAAGTGCCATGGCATTGGCCACTTCTTTCACTCTGTCTAGCCCCATATCGATGGCGCTAGGATGAATAGATTCTAGGTAGGATAACCACTGGCTCAGGCTTTTTTGCGAAGATGAAGACGCTGAAGCGTTTTCTGCGTGTGGCGCTGAGCCAGTATTTAGATTGTTTTCGTTATTCACTAATTCTTATAATGCAACTTAACCAACAGGCTGTGTAATCTATCACGCATATCTCTGCGGTCAACAATCATATCAATTGCACCTTTCTCAACAAGGAACTCACTGCGTTGGAAACCTTCAGGCAGCTTTTCTCTTACTGTTTGTTCGATTACGCGAGGACCCGCAAAGCCGATTAGCGCTTTTGGCTCGGCTACGTTTACGTCACCAAGCATCGCCAAACTTGCAGATACACCACCCATTGTAGGGTCTGTAAGTACACTAATATAAGGCAGGCCTTTCTTACTCATTTTAGCAAGCGCTGCAGATGTTTTAGCCATTTGCATTAGCGACATCAGTGCTTCTTGCATACGCGCACCGCCACTAGCACTAAAGCAAATAAGCGGCATATCGTTTTCTAAGCATGCATTAACAGCAGCAACGAAGCGAGCACCTACAACCGATGCCATTGAGCCGCCCATAAACGCAAACTCAAAACACGCAACCACTACCGGCATACCTTTTAGCTTGCCCTGCATTACCACTAGCGCGTCTTTCTCGTTCGTTGCCTTTTGTGCAGCAACGATACGGTCTTTATAGCGCTTAGAGTCTTTGAATTTAAGTACGTCTTGTGGCTCGTGCTCTGCACCTAACTCAACGCGATCGCCATCATCTAGGAACGCATCGATACGGCGGCGTGCCGTAATACGCATGTGATGGTCACATTTAGGGCAAACTTCCTGAAGTTTTTCCAGTTCGCTCTTATACAGCACTGCTTGGCATGAACCACACTTCGTCCAGATACCCTCTGGTACGTTACCTTTGGTTGATGTTTGCGTGCGAGGAAGAATTTTTTGAATCCAGCTCATGGAAATTGAATCCTTTGTTTTTTGTTTGCCGACCATGACGATTGATGTTTGTTCATACTTGTGCTCGACAACACATTAATTTTTTAAGTTTCATACTGTATTACAAAGAAAAAATACGTAACACAATAGAACAGCTACCTAATATAGCGCGCTATTAGACCACAATACAACGAAATGGAAAAAACAAAACTGGTCTTAGAAGTTGGCAGGGGATGATTTGAAGATACACGCTTCAATACAACCTGAGTTAACTGCTAGCCGATGTGCAGCTAACTCAGATTGAAAAATTTAAAGGCGAAGGTAGATAGATTAGGCTTCTGGAAGGAATAGTGGTCCTAAAGGCGGCTTAGGTAAACCATGTTCGTCAGGGTAAGTGACGTCGACCAAGTACAACCCATTTGGCTTCGCCGTAGCTGCAGATTTACTTCTGTCTTTCAGGCTTAACAAGTGAGCTATCCAATTTACGTCTTGCTCCCCTGCCCCAATCTCAACAAGCGCGCCCGTGATATTGCGAACCATATGATGCAAGAAAGCATTGGCGCGAATATCAATTATAACGTATCGCCCTTGGCGATATACGCTTACATCAGTAACGTTTCGAAATGGCGTTTTACTTTGGCAAAGCGCTGCGCGGAACGAGGTAAAGTCTTGCTCGCCTAGCAAGGCTTGTGCGGCAACATGCATTTTTTTCTCATCTAATTCGCGGTGAATATGGGTAACACCGGAATGGAGAATAGCTGGGCGCATTTTCGCATTATGAATAACGTAACGATAGCGGCGATGGGTAGCAGAAAAACGTGCATGGAAGTCATCGCTGACGTTCTTTGCCCAGGTAACAGCAACAGAGTTAGGCAGATTCGCATTTACGCCGAGTGTCCAAGCGCGCTCTGAGCGTGGTGCATCACAGTTAAAGTGAACCACTTGCCCAGTAGCATGTACACCAGCATCGGTACGTCCAGCGCATTGCACTTCAATGGGTTCGTTGGCTACTGTCGATAGTGCCTTTTCAAGATGTTCCTGAACACTTGGTACTTCACGCTGGCGTTGCCATCCGTATACAGCAGCACCGTCGTATTCAATCCCTAAGGCAATTCGCCCCATATCTGTATTACCCCGTTTCTGAAAAGGCGCTAAGTGTAGTCATGTCGCTTGCAACATGCAATGCCGCTAATACGCAAAACTCTTTTAGGTCATAGAAAATAAATGTACATCACCTAAAACAAAAACGGCCTGTATATCTTGTAAATATACTGGCCGTCCAAAATCTCAAACGAGAGCGCGGTTATGCGCATAAGAGCAAACTACTTAAGCAATATTCGCTAAAATCGATGCGGCTTCCTGTTTTTGCTCTTCGCTACCCTCTTTCATTACTTCTTCAAGCAACTCTTTTGCAGCGTCCACATCGTCCATTTCAATATAAGCGCGAGCTAAGTCCAGGTTAGCGTTCTGCCCTGCGTCTTTATCTATATCAATCACCGTATCTTCATCAGATACACCTGTGAAGTCAGATAAACTTACATCAAGATCTAGCGCTTGGCTATCCGGGTCAATAGCGTCTGCATCATCGCCATCGTCCATTAAAGCCTCTACATCAAGGAAGTCTTCTGGTGGCGTTTGCGCGTCACTTTCACCATCGACATCACTAAGTAAGGCGGCAAGATCTAAATCAGGGTTATCGAGTTTAAGATCATCCTCTTGAGCCTTTTCAGTCTCAACGGATTGAGCCTCTTGTTCGTCCTCTTCAATTTCAGTTGGCGTGGCAATATCCAATTCCACATCATCTGGAATTTCAAGGTCGTCTAATGCAAGTTCCGAATCATCTTCTACAAGGGCGAAAGTATCTTCGTCGTCTTCTTGCTCAGACTCAAAAGCACCATCTTCGTCTAGCTCAAAGGTTTCATCTTCTTCGTCTAGTTCAAACGTATCATCGCTTTCGTCGAATCCAAAGTTGTCGTCACTCCCTTCTAACTCGAATGTGGCTTCATCATCTTCCTGCTCAAGTTCGAAAGTTTCTTCACTCTCTGCTGAAGATGCTTCCGGATCCTGACCGTCGTCATCACTTTCAATTTCACTGGTGTCGACATCACTTGTATCAACAATAGCGTCTGACTCAAGACTTTGAAGAAGCTCATCGAATTCCGCACTGTCAAGATCGTCAAGAATCTCGTTGTCGTCTACATGATCGTCGTAATCGGAAGCAGACAGCCAGTCGTCAAGGCCAGGAACATCGTCAAGTTCGTTAAAGTCTTCTTCGCTGTTCTTATCTGAATCGCTTTGGTTTAAATCAGTTTCTTCAGGTGAACTCGATTCTTCAGCAGCACTAGATTCTGATGATATTTCGTCACCTTCATCTTCACCGTCTACTACACCGTCAATTTCTTGCTCTAATTCAAAGCTTTCTACTTCGTCATACGCAGCGTTTAACAGGCTGTCGTCGTATTCATCACTGTCTTCTGCTGAAGCATCTTCCGCTGGCTTTGTTGGCGCTGAGGGCTTTTCCTGCGCTGATGGCTCTTCTCCCGCTAAAGGCTCTTCCGTATCCATCTGACTGAACGAAGGAATATCATCCATCATCTGTCTTTCAAACGCCTCAATAGCGTCATCTAGTGGATCGTCTGACGTTTGCCCTGCCTTTTCTTCAGCGTCTTCATCGACAGCGTCGAGCTCTGGCTCTACGTCTGTTTCTGGCTGTAGTTCTGCCTCGGCTTCCGTTTCTAGCTCTACTTCATCTTCCGAGTCGGCTTCAGGCTCAGCTTCGAATTCTAGCTCTGATTCTGGCTCTGGCTCAGATTCAAGTTCCGCCTCTAATTCAGGCTCAATCTCAGTGTCTTGTTCTGCATCTACTTCAGTGCCAAACTCTAGCTCTGAATCTAGTTCTGACTCTGGTTCGCCTTCGGCTTCCGCCTCTAGCTCTACTTCATCTTCCAAGTCGGCTTCAGGTTCAGGTTCAACTTTTTCTTCTGGTTCCTGGTCTTGTTCTGTTTCAGAATCGATATCCTGTTCCAATTCAGATTCAAGCTCAAGCTCAGGCTCAGCTTCAAATTCAAGCTCTGACTCCGTCGCTGGTTCAGACTCAAGTTCCGTTTCTAGTTCAGGCTCAATATCAGCGTCTTGTTCTGCTTCTACCTCAGTGCCAAACTCCGGCTCTGAATCTAGTTCTGACTCCGTTTTACCCTCGGCTTCCGTCTCTAACTCTACTGCATCTTCCGAGGCGGCTTCAGGCTCAGCTTTTTCTTCTGCTTCTTGGTCTAGTTCTGTTTCAGAATCGAAATCCTGTTCGAATTCAGATTCAGCTTCAAATTCTAGCTCTGATTCCGGCTCCGGCTCAGACTCAAATTCCGCTTCTAGTTCAGGCTCAATCTCAGCGTCTTGCTCTGCTTCTACTTCAGTGCCAAGCTCTGATTCTAGTTCTGACTGCGGTTCACCTTCGGCTTCCGTCTCAAGTTCTACTTCATCTTCAAAGTCAGCTTCTCGCTCAGCTTCTGCTTCTGACTCGCTCAAAGCTTCAGGTTCGAACTCTGAATCTGTTTCATCATCAGGTTCTATTTCAGACTCAAGCTCAGAAAGTAGCTCGTCTGTCAGCAAATCTACATCTTCACTGCTTTTAGATTCTTCAGCTTCTAGTTCAGCAAGTAACTCATCAGTTAGCGGGTCGCTAAAATCATCTTCGCTTGCATCTTCTTCATCGCCTTCAGGCGTTTCAAGATCTACGTCTTCTTCGTGAGCTTCAGGACTAACTTCAGGCTCGCCATCTAACTCTGCTTCAAGCTCTGCAAGTAGTTCATCAGTAAACGGATCGTCAAAATCACCTTCCTCATCGGATTGAGTAGGTAAATCGCTAGAAGCGCTTTCATCGAGCTCTTCATCAGCTGAAGGCTGTTGATCCGCTGAGGGCATTTGATCCGCTGAAGGCTCTTCAGCAAGCTCATCTTCCGCCTGTAGCTCAGCAATAAGCTCATCGGAAAGAGGGTCACTGAAATCCGCGTTAGTTTCGATTTCGTCGGTGACTATTTCGTCTAAATCGTCGGTAATGGCATCAAGACTCTGAATAGACTGCGGCGACGGCGAAGAAGTTGTTATTTCTTCCTCAAGATCATCCTCGTCTTCGTCATCTTCTTCACCTAGGCCACCCATCATTTCGATTTGCTCAATTTCATTTAACAAATCGTCGGTGATTTTATCTATTTCTTTATTTTGCTGATTAATCTCGTCGTCGAGCTTGCTCAACATATCCTCATTGATAAGGTCGTCATTGCTGTCTAGCTCATCAGTAAGACCTGCATCAACGCCGTGCTCTTCTAGCAAATCGTCAATACTGATTTCAGGCTTATCGTCCTCATCTTCTACGGTTGGCAAAGAAGAAACACTTTCTGTTTCTTCGCCAGCGTCAGATAAATCATCAACCGAGCTGGCAAGCAACGCGTCGATATCGTCTTCATCAACATTGTCAGATTCAGCGGTACCGTTGACCTCAGCCAGTATGTCGTCAGGGTCTATGTCGCCCGACTCATCTAGCTCATCACTCTCAAGTTCTGCCGCGTCTTGGCTTTGTACATCATCAAGCAAGTCATCAATGTCAAAATCATCGTCATCTGTCGAGGCCGCCTCGTCAGCAACTTCCGTCTTTGGCTCGCTTTCATCGGCAGAATCTTCATCAAAGATGTCGTCATCCCCTGACAGGTCGAAGCCTTCAAGGTCGTCAGTGTCGTTTTCGTTTAATACTTTATCTGACAGGTCATCGTCATCAAACAGACTATCTAGTTCACTTTGATCAAGCTCATCATCGCCAGCTTCAAACAAGTCATCACTGCCATCGTCTGGCACCAACATGTCGTCTTCAAGGTCAGCGAAGGTTTCTAGTTCGTCATCTAGGCTTTCTTCTAAATCTGAGGTAAGTACGTCATCAAGTAGGTCGTCGTCATTGAACAAGTCATCATCTGACAACTCTGCTTTATCATCAAAGTCAGGGGCCAGTGCACTTGAAAGATCGCCAATGTCAGAATCAGGTACCGGCACTTCATCGTTATCGGCTGTAATCGTAGGTCCAGCCGCAGGCGCTTCGTCAGGCTTACTATTACGTTTTAGCAGCCACATGATAAGACCACCAACTAACAATAGTGACAGAATTGCAGAGCCTATGATTAGACTGAGTGGGCTGGTAAGTGCGCTTAAAAACGAAGACTGCTTTTCTGCTTCGCGCTGTGCTTGCTCGGCCTTGATCATGTCGAGCAATTCTTGCTGAAGCGCCACTTGCATATCTAGCTGGCTCTTAACATCTCCTTCGACTTGCCCACGCAAGGTTTCTAGTTCGCCATTAACGGCCTCAACACGCTCGTACAAGCGTCTGTTTTCGTTAAGAATTGCTTCAACATTTTCCAATGAGGCTGCAAACTGCATACGCAGTTCGTCGAATTGTCGGGTTTGCTCCTGATCCAAGCGAGTGATTTTCTGCTCAATATCAGTTTGGGTTTGAGTTAAGTCTTGTTGATTGACTAAAGGCGATGCAGGCTTGATATTTCTTACGCTACTGCCGGGCTTATTAAGCAATTCAGCAAATGCTCTATCATCCTGCTCAGCGCGCATCTGGGCTTTTTGCTTATCAATTCTGGCAATATAGCGCTCTGATGGTAGCTTTAATACCGCACCATCAACTAATAAATTTAAATTGCCGTTTTCAAATGCGTTTGGATTGAGCTCGTAAATGGCGGTCATAACCTGATATACGCTCAGGTTATTGTTTTGGCGATAGCGCTCAGCAATACGCCATAGAGTATCGTTGGCGTCGATAGGGCCATATTCTAGGCCCGAATACTGGTCAGTTGCGTCTTTGGGACCTTTTAAGAAGGTAGCGCGTTCTTGTGCATCAACAGTGATGATAGGGCCAGACAAACAAAGTGTTAGTAAAAGTAAGCCCGTCAAATGCAATTTCATAGCAGTCCTATATGCCCTCAAGCGTCTTTACCACCCGAGACGTATGGGCGGATTTTCTAGCCAATCAGTACGGAAGAAAATATTGGCTTTTATTTTTATTCTTAAGCCACCTTGAAACCATTAATAATCAAGCTAGCGTTTTACAGTCTTTTTGAACTTAGCAGTAAGATTTATTTGCGCTTTATAGAGTTCTTACCCTTCGCCTAAGTATCTGACTGAGTATTGTTTTTAACGTTGTTCTATTCCTAACTTTACAAACTATAAACCAGTTATTAAGGGTGATCTAGTTAGACAGTAGTATTGAAGCGCTCTAATGCTCAAATTTTCGCTAAAAACCGTCATTCAGTAGCTTCGAGTGCTGTCTTTCTATCCCGTTGAACAGTGCTGCTTCATTGCAACAGGCATTGCCCTTTCATTGCGTATCGGCAAGCACAGAAAAATGTTTACCTTTTCCTGTGCTTATCCGATTAATCAGAGGCTGTGTCTCTGTAGAATACTTATAAGTAGTCGCGAATAAGTGTCTCAGCAATTTGAATGCTGTTTGTCGCTGCACCTTTGCGAATGTTGTCTGACACCACCCACAAATTTAAACCACAAGGGTGAGTAATATCATTCCTGATACGCCCTACATGCACAATGTCGTTGCCGCTAGCACTGCTTACTTGCGTTGGGAATTGCTCATTGCCGTCGTAAACTGTTACGCCTGGCGCATCGGCTAAAAGCTCTTTAACATGCTGCGCATCTATTGGCGAACGCGTTTCAAGGTGAATGGCCTCAGCATGTCCGTAGAAAACCGGCACGCGCACAGCCGTCGCGTTTACCAAAATACTTTGATCGCCCATGATTTTTTGGGTTTCCCACAGCATTTTCATTTCTTCTTTGGTGTAGTCGTTGTCTTGGAATACGTCGATTTGAGGTATGACATTAAAGGCAATTTGGCGACTAAACGACTCTGGCTTTACTTCACGTGCGTTTAGCAAACCTGCGGTTTGTTTAGCCAGTTCTTCCATGGCTTCTTTACCTGCACCAGAAACTGACTGGTATGTGCACACGTTAATACGGTCAATACCAACAGCGTCTTGAATAGGTTTAAGTGCAACCAACATTTGAATGGTTGAGCAATTTGGGTTCGCAATAATGTTTCTATTGCGAAACTCTGCCAGTGCATGGGCGTTAACTTCTGGCACCACAAGTGGGATATCTGGCTCGTAACGAAACTCTGAAGTATTGTCGATAACAATACAGCCTTCCTCTGCCGCTAACGGCGCAAATTTTGCAGAAATGCTGCCTCCAGCTGAGAAAAAGCCAAATTGCACTAATGACCAATCGAAATCATCAGCATCTAATACTTCAATGTCTTCGCCTTTAAACGACACGGTACTACCTGCTGAACGTTTACTGGCAAGCGGATACAAACGGTTTACCGGAAAGTCTCGCTCTTCTAATAGTTCAATCATGGTTTGGCCCACTAAACCTGTGGCGCCAAGTACCGCTACGTCAAACGCTTGCGACATAATGCTTTATGCTCCTAATATTAAAATAACTAAACCAGACTTACGTGAAAGCCCAATTTGGTGAATGTGTCTTGGATTTGCTTACTGGTGTTTTTTGGCAAGTGTAACGCATAGGCGCTGCACTCGCGACGCACTCTGTATTGCTTGCGCAATGTAGAGAACGTATTTGCTATGTGTGTCTCTGGCGTTTCATTATGGCCTGACGCAAACGCGTTTCGCGTTATCTCATCGTCAATAGCTACATCATACACATTGTGGAATACGGCAATGAGATCCTCAACCGACAACCGCACCGCCTCAGGCGAATTTAACGCAACTTTGATCGGATTGGTTTTCTCTAAAAAGTCGCTAAGCACTTTGTCTGGGGCTTTGCCCACTACGTCACAAATTTGCTCGTAAATCATTTGCGTACCGCGCACTTTGCCTTCTACAGAGTGCCCCGCGATATGTGGTGTAACGAACCAAACATAGTCAAATAATGCTGTATTTATGGCAGGCTCATTGTCGAATACGTCGAGTACCACCGTTGGCGGTTTTTCCCCTTGAAGTACGCTAAGTAGTGCCACTTCATCAATAACCTCCCCCCGGCATGCATTTATAAGCAGCTGGTTTGACGTTAATCCTTTCAGAAACGCCTTGTCTATCATCTGATATGTAGGATATTCGCCGCCGTTAATAAAAGGCACGTGCAGCGAGATAACATCGCACTTTGCTATTTGCGCTAAGTCTACAAATGACTGACCGTTATGCTCCTTCTTACCAGATTTTGCTAGCGCTTGCTGTAGCGGTGGGTCATACAGACAGTGTTTAACGCCAATTGCCATTAAAATTCTTGATAATGCAGTTCCCACATTACCCGCACCTACTATTCCCATTGTCGCATTATATAAATCGAGCTTTTGGGCTTTTTGCGCGTGCAGCAAAACACTTAACACGTACTCGGCAACCGCAACAGCATTGCAGCCTGCCGCACTGCTATGCATAATACCCACGCTATCTAAATGCGTTTTATCTAGATGATTGGTTCCCGCCGTTGCCGTAGTAACAAACTTGAGCTTGTTAGCCTTGGTTAGCAGTTCAGGGGTAACCTTGGTAGTAGAACGTAGCGCAAGAATATCTACATCGCGCAGCA
This sequence comes from Alteromonas sp. CH_MED4-4, assembly GCF_037029575.1. Lineage (NCBI taxonomy): Bacteria > Pseudomonadati > Pseudomonadota > Gammaproteobacteria > Alteromonadales > Alteromonadaceae > Alteromonas > Alteromonas sp. CH_MED4-4. Next base: position 51,772 of record NZ_JAYMEU010000010.1, read on the forward strand.
TTTCAGGCACAAGAGATTGCCATGCATAGGTTTCAACCTCACCTACGCTATTAAGGTAATCGGTGCCAAACGGAATGGTGTCTTCAAGAAGTATTTTCATGGCGCTAAGTGTACCTTAACTTAGGCTTTTAGTAACCCAGCGCCCTTGATTTATCTTGTCGGTGATTCGTTTAATTTACGTCATTTTGATGCACGTTTGGCCGCAACATTAAAGAGACCGCCGAAGTTCATACAATCCTTTAACACGGGAACGCTTGAAGCAAACCGCTTTAGCTCACGTTTTTTGTCCACCTCACCCTTTGCGAACGTGGTATTGGATAACGTTAACTTTAAATAGTTACTTGTCGTAACCAGGGAAACGGCGTTCAACGCGTCGTTTAATACCCGGCCATGCTAACGAACCACCAGCCTGCCGGGTGACTTGATCGGCTTGTGTACGAATGCCATCTAGAATTGCCGAATGAATTGGAATAAGCGGCTTGCCTGTGGCCTGCGCTTTTAACTGTATTTCACAGGCGCGCTGCATAATAAACATAAACAAGAATGCATCGGGAATATTGTCTGCACAGGTTAAAAGCCCGTGATTGCGCAAAATCATAAATTGGGTATCGCCAAGGTCGCGAACCAATCGTACTTTTTCTTCTGGGTTTAGCGCCACGCCTTCGTAGGCATGATAGGAAAGCGACGCCAGCGGAAAAAGCGATTGCTGCGAGTATGGCTGCAACCCTTCTTCTAAAATGGATACCGCCACACCTTCTGCTGTATGCAAATGCAACACACATTTGGCATCGTCTCTAGCCTCATGAACAGCGCTATGAATGGTAAAACCTGCTGGGTTAATGTCGTACTCACTTTCCATTACCTTGTTACCGTGAAGATCAACTTTAACCAAGTTTGACGCAGTAACTTCATCAAACATTAAACCGTAGGGATTAATCAAGAAATGATGGTCAGGCCCAGGAACACGAGCAGAAATGTGAGTAAAAATGAGGTCGTCCCAACCATACATAGCGACTGCACGATAACATGCGGCTAGATCAACACGGGTTTGCCATTCTTCACTGCTAACTTTCGACTTTACTGAATCTGTCATAGCTTTACTCTTTTAACGTACAAATTAATTTCATTTGAGGCGGGTGCCCTAGGTGGAAGGCTCGATACCTTGAACGTTTCAATGAAACTTCCACTTACTTTCTCTTACCGCCTACATTACGCGCAGTAATTGCTATACACTGTCGGATATACGACAGTGTAAGAAATTTGTTAAATGGAAAAATTTAAACCTGTTCTCGCTAGCTCTACTTGGTTTAGCGCGCTTCCACCCTATTTGCAGGAAGCCATGTTCGACAAGATGCGTCTAAAACACTTAAAAGCCGGGCAGCAACTGCATGCCAAAGGTGAAGACGGTGTCGGTTTTTATGGCGTATGCGAAGGCCGTTTAAGAGTTGTCACTGTGGGCGTGGATGGTCGAGAAATGCTATTTGCGCTACTGGGCCCCGGCACCTGGTTTGGTGAGATATCGATGTTTGACGACCTCCCTCGTACTCACGACAACTTCTGCGAGACAAATTGCACGGTGGCGATTATTCAAAAGAACGCGTTTAAAGCACTGCTTGAGCAATATCCTGAACTCTACCCGCATTTTACTCGCCTTTTATGCACGCGAGTGCGCAGCGCTTTTCAGTTTATTGACTCAAGCGCAGGGCTTAGCCTTAAGCACCAGCTCGTAAAACGGCTTTTAATGCTTACCACCAGTTACGGTCAGCATTTGCCCAAACACAACGCGATTACACTTACGCTTTCGCAAGAGTCTTTAGCGCAAATGATAAATAGCAGTAGGCAAACGGTGAACCAGTTATTAGGTGAACTTCAACAAGAAGGTTTGGTAAAACGGCATTACGGGAAAATCACTATTCCCGAGCCAGATACCTTGTTTAGTCGTTATCAGTTTATTTAACCGAAATAACTAGCTGAATTGCTAAAGAACTTGTGGAATATTAATAAAGTCGTGGAAACGCAAAGAAAAGGAAAGTTCGCGTTGAAAATTTTATCTGCCAGCATAGTTTTGCTTTTATTAGTCGGTTTTCTATATCAGTCATATTCAAGCTATGTCGATTCCACCTCTTTTGACAAGCGTGGAGAAATGATAGATATCGGTGAGTATAGCCTGTATGTCGAGGACATTGGAACAGGAAAAGTTACCGTAATTTTTGATGCTGGTATGGGTGATGACTCATCAGTCTGGAACAAAGTAGCAGAGGAAGTCTCACAGTTTTCTCGGGTCATTACCTATGACAGAGCTGGACTTGGGTGGAGTGAGGAAAGCCCGCACGATAGAGACAGTAAAGTCATTGTCGCTGAACTTCACTCGGTTCTAAAAGACAAAGATATTACTGGACCAATTATCCTTGTAGGCCATTCATTTGGTGGGGTTAACATGCAGCGCTATGCCCTTACCTATCCTGAATATATAGCCGCTTTGGTGTTGGTAGACTCTGCCCATGAAGATCAGATAGAGGAGATGCCTCAAACGAATTATCTTCAAAAATACCTTTTCAAATTTGGAATGTGGGCAGCCCCTGTCGGTATTCCCAGATTGTACCTTTCCAACACTAATCCAGAAGAAAAAGCTAAAAAAAGTACAACCAAACATCAATATACCAGCTTAGATGAAGCCGAATACTTTCCAAGAAGCCTTAGTGAATTAAATGAATTAACGCCTAACTTTGGCAATTTGCCTTTGGTTGTTGTTGCGCGAAATAAAGCATCTTCTGAAATCGATAATACAAAAACCAGAGATTTGGTATGGGCGACTTTGCAGGAAGACATTGCCACTCGCTCTACCAATAGCACAATCATTTTTTCAGGGGAACGTCAGCATTCTATTCAGAAAAGGCAGCCAGAAATAGTTGTTGAAGCAATTCAAAAGTTAGCTGAAAAGCTTTAACTAATACTAGAATTCCGCTATGGAATGCCTTGTAGTAATTTTCCGAAAACTTAGTAATAACACAGTAGCCCTCTATTAATATTAGGGTGAGCTTAGGGTTTTACTTAGTCAGATATGGATTTGTACGTGACGAAATGTATTGAGCGGTGCAACTTCGTTTCCGTCTTTAAGGTCTGCCCAAAAAAAGAGCGGACACCGAGTTTTGTTTGTTGGCTTGATTTAGAGCCATTCAACGATGTCTTGCCCACCCAGAATTGCCATTATCTCAACTTCAATACCATTGTATCGATAGTAAATACTGTCTGAACCATAAGCGCAGCGTCTATACCCCTGTCGAATATGGTCAACTGATTGGTATGCGGATGGATTACTTGCAATTCTTTCAAATGTCTGAAAAAAACCTTCGAAATACTTATCTGCTTGGAGTTCGCCAAATTCTACAAATCCAAATGTATAAATACGCCTGAGATCCTCTTTGGCATTCAGCGATAACTTGTAGCTTTCCATTTATCTTTTTAATTCAGCCTTAAATTCTTTCAGCATATCTTCAGGCGATTGTTCAATGAATCCGCTTCTCTCTGCACTGACGAGCTTTTGATTTATTTCCTCAGCGCGTCTGGCCCGGCGAATTAAATCATTCACGAGTTCACTTTTGTTTGCATATTCTCGCGTATCTTCAATATGACTTTTGAGCCACGCATCATTTTTTTCAGTCAGAGTGATACTTTGACGAGGCATGACATTTACTCCAATAAATCTTATCTGGTGCAATATTACACCAGACTTGGTTAAACATCAGCATTTTTTAATTTAGAGAAGACAAGAGCCAAAATTATCACAGGCAGCTTGAGTGACGGGTAAATGTACGCAGCCGAAGAATAGTCTTTTCTGGCAACTACAGACAAACATGGTGGCTAGCAATGGTAACGACATGAGATAACCGTAATTGATGTATCTTCCATCACATATACCAAACGGTTGGGTCATCTAGGGTCATAGAGCATCTAGAAAACTAGCAATTGAAGATTTTAACTCTTCGTCATCTTGATTTATCAAATTCAAAGCTTCTTGTCCGTATTTTTTTGCAAGATCCACCTGCTCACGTTGCTCGTAACCTTTGGCTAAGTTAAAAATAACCCACGCAGAGTCTGGATATAATGATGCATTGTATTTTAATAACTTCATACCTTTCTCTGGAGAGTGAACACCATTGGTCATGTAGTCTGCGGCGAAGTTAATTGACCCCTTACGAGGTTGAATTTCTTGATAAAGGTCGGAAGATAGCTTTTCGTAGTGTTCAGAAATGGCTTCAGGCCCTCCTTCTATTGCATCAAATGGTAAAACCCAATTCCTGTAGAGTTCGTTTGTTGCATTGACCAAACCGGATATATTCGTTGCAGCATGGGGAAGTTTTTTTAAAATTTCACTTTTCACCCTTAACCCTGGAACACTGTGTTCTTTGAAAAAGGTTTGTAACCTTAAAAAAGAAGCGGCCATTGTATTAGTTGTTTCATACTCACTTTTTACTATTTCATTACCTAAATTCATATATATGAATTGCTTTAAGGATTTACGAGATGAAAGGTAAGTAATAATTTTTTCTACTGTTTTATTATCTCCCCAGTAAAGGGATGGGCTGAAAGCATAATGCGCTGTAAAGAGTTCAGGCCGAGCTTGAACGGCATATAACGAAAGTAATCCTCCAAGAGAGTGACCTTCGAAAATTCTAAATTCAGAAGTCTGATAATTACTGTCTACAAAAGGGATAAGCTCTTTTTCGATATAGTCTAGGAAAACATCTGCTTTACCGCTAAGTACATCAGCTGTTGCGTGTGGAGTAGGTGTATAATCTCTGATGCGGTTTTCATTATCTATAGTAACCACAATAGTCTCAGGAATTAGCCAGTCATCATAAAAGCGTGCAATTACCGCACTTACCATTTGTTTATAATACTTGCCGTCCAAAGCATATATTACTGGGTATCTGTGAGTGGGATCTTCTCCATACTTCTCAGGAAGGTAAACACTTATTTTCTGTTCTTCGTTGAGTACTTTTGAATTTAACACATGCTCTTCTAAAGTAAGCTGTTGCGCTAATATCGAATTTGAAAAACAAAATGATAAGAATAAGCCAAACAAAAACTTCCCTGCTACATTCATGATTTCCTATCTTTTTTTGAATTGATTTATTGCTCACTATATAAATGTACCTGTTAATATTCAAGCTGACCGATGCATTAGCTTAAGTAGAGAATTATAAAGTAATTGCTATTGTCTTCTCTATAATACCTAGGCACTTTTCATAGAAAAATGGAAAAAAAAGGGCGTAAACACAAGCACCCACGGTGCTCAGGTTTACGCCCTTTTGTTTTTTTGAAACTTCTTAACTGAAGCAAAAAAGCTTTCTGGTTTAAGCGGTTTTAATTAACCGTTATAACGCTGCATAACAAGCGTTGCGTTAGTGCCGCCGAAACCAAAACTGTTAGACATAATTGTGTTTAACGTTGCTTCACGTGCTTGGGTAACAATATCTAGCCCTTGTGCCGCGTCGTCCAGTGTGTCGATGTTAATTGATGGCGCAATAAAGTTATTCTCCATCATCAACAAGCTGTAAATAGCTTCGTTTACACCCGCTGCACCTAGTGCGTGACCTGTCAGTGACTTAGTTGCACTAATTGGTACGCCCGCTTGGCCAAACACTTCTTGAATAGCGGCAAGTTCTTTCACGTCACCTACAGGCGTAGATGTGCCGTGGGTATTCAAGTAATCGATTGGAGCATCGATATTTTGCATTGCCATTTTCATACAGCGAATTGCGCCTTCACCCGACGGTGCAACCATGTCGAAACCATCTGATGTAGCGCCGTAACCTACAACTTCGCCGTAGATTTTTGCGCCGCGTGCAAGCGCGTGCTCAAGTTCTTCAACAACAACCATACCGCCGCCGCCAGAACTTACAAAGCCGTCGCGTGCTGCGTCATAAGTACGTGATGCAACGGCAGGATTGTCGTTATATTTAGAGCTTAGTGCCCCCATAGCGTCGAATTGGCTTGATAGTGACCAATGTAATTCTTCACCGCCACCGGCGAATACTACGTCTTGCTTACCAAGCTGAATAAGCTCTAGCGCATTACCAATACAGTGGGCACTAGTTGCACACGCAGAAGCAATTGAATAGTTCACGCCGCGAATTTTAAACGGTGTCGCTAGGCAAGCCGATACCGTAGACGCCATACAGCGGGGAACCATGTATGGACCAACACGCTTAACGCCTTTTTCGCGAAGAATATCAGCAGAAAGCACTTGGTTTTCAGAAGACGCGCCACCTGAGCCAGCAATAATACCTGTGCGCTCGTTTGAAATGTCGCTTTCTTCTAAACCAGAGTCTGCAATGGCTTGTTGCATCGCCACGTATGCGTAGCCTGCCGCATCGCCCATAAAGCGCATAGCTTTACGGTCAATATGGTCTTTCAAATCGATGTCGATGTTGCCCCAAACTTGGCTGCGAAGGCCCATTTCGGCGAACTGTTCCGAAAATGTAATTCCAGACTTACCCGCTTTAAGTGAAGCAAGTACGTCTTCTTTATTTACGCCGATGCTTGATACGATACCAAGACCGGTGATAACTGCTCTTCTCATAGTTTACCCTTTGCGTTGTTGCGGCTTATGGTAACGATTTTGAATGGTAAAGTGGTCTGCTCTGCCAATTGCCATACTCAAATTATCCAAACTTCAGCGTTGCAATACCTGTTTCAATTCTGGGCTTGTGTGTATAAACAGGTAGTTTCCCACTTCCCTTCTTTTTCGTTTCTGCCGTCTTTGTCTAAGCTTTCTTGTTCAGAATATTTCCAATGTAGCACGAATGCACAGGGTCATGACCAGCGTTAATTTATACCTTCATAAAACCTTCAAAATAGCTTTAGCGGTTTCTTTTATTGACAAAAGTGAGCTCTAAGTTTGTTCTTAAATATTTTACCCGTATCTTCTCTAGGCAGGGCATCGAGTATTTGCAACATTTTAGGCCACTTGAACCGCGCCAGTTTGCCATCTAAATACCCATGTAGCGCATCAATCGACAGCGCATTGCCGGGTGAGCATTGAACAGCCACCACAACTTTTTCACCATACTCAGCATCAGGCACACCGAATACCGCACAGTCTGCAACCTCAAGCATTTCGATGATGACGCTTTCTATTTCAGCAGGAAATATATTGGCGCCACCTGAGATGATCATGTCTTTTTTCCTATCGCAAATATATAAGTAGCCATCTTCGTCCACATAACCCATATCACCTAATGTCGTGAATTCACCAACATGTAAGTCGCTTTGCGTGCCCGTAGTATTGGTATATTTGAATGGCGCGAACATGGAAAGGTGCGCATATATAACGCCAACACCACCTACTTCGCACTCCTCTTTATCGTCGCTCAGTATTTTAATCGCGGCACCGGGAATGGGCTTACCCACAGAATTTGGCTTATCTAATGCTTCTTGAGATGAAATTAGGGTCATAAAGCCTAATTCACTAGCACCATAAGATTCATAGAAAATTGGACCAAACCAGTTAATCATTGCTTCTTTCACATCGCTTGGCAGTGCGGACCCGGTTGATAAGGCAAATCGCAAACTTGAAGTGTCGTATTTGCTTCTTATCGACTCGGGCAGTTTAAGTAGCCTCACCATCATAGTGGGAACAATATAGGCGTGAGTCAGCTTAAACCGCTCTATGTCTTGTAAAAAGCGTTCGGGGTCGAATTGAGGCTCAATGTATACATCAATATTACCCGCTGCTAAACAGCAGAGCGTAAGCGCGTGTGGTGCACTGTGATAAAGCGGTGCCGAGACGAAAAAGCGATCACCTATTGATAGCTGCATTAACGCTTCAGACAGCCCTTTAAATATTAAATAAGGGTCTGGCCGCGTTAGGTCTTCATCTCGCTTAATACCTTTGGGTTTTCCGGTGCTGCCAGATGTGTAGGGAAACATGCCCTTAAAGCGTTTTGGCGGTTCATCGTGGCGCGTTGCGTTTGGGGCAGCTAATAGCGTATCAAGACACTGGTACTGTTCCCCAGTTTTCGCCTCTGATGCTAACAGTGAATTATCTGTTAAATGATAGCGCTCTAAAATGCTTTCCGGCGTTTTAATCGTGTATATCACTGACAAGGTGGAAACTTGTAATAAGGTTTGGCGGTCATTCTCCCCCTTTAATAAATCGCGATGAGCGAACAGCACTTTAGCGCTGCAGTCGTCTAAAATAGGCAGAAGTTCGGCAACAGGGCTGTGCCAATTAAGCAGAACATAGCGCGAACCCACATATCGGCATGCCTCAACTATTTCAAATATATCGACATGGTTTCGCATAAAAATAGCTACCACATCGTTATCGCACACACCTTGCTCAGCCAGTGCACGTGCTATGATACGTGCACGATCATCCATTTCGTCTCTAGTGCGTTTGCAAATGCTTTGACCACATTGGTGAAACACGCCCGCCATACCTTCTCCCTGAACTATCTTCTATAGACTTAGCGCTAAATTTAACAAATTATTTACAATAACAATTAAATAAACGTATTGTTTTTACTGATAGATTGTTATTTGCAGAAGCAATATGAAAAGAAGAGTTTTAAGCAGGCACAAACTTTTGCGGAAAAACAAAAAGGTGACAGGTAGAATACGCGGCCAAACGTTCGAAATTTAGATAAACCTGAAGATTGCTGTGTTATTAAAAAAGCTAAGACCTCTTGCTCTACGTATATTCCAAAGTGCGGCACCCCGACTTTCTTTCATGGTGGCTGCCTTTATCATTGCTTCTGCAGCGACTGTCTCAGCAACAGCTGCGCCTATCGCCCTCCCCGCGCTACCAGAGCCAGTTTCAAACAATGCCGTAGCTTCTGTAACCATAGAAGACACACAATATGTATTTAGTTTTATGGGACTGGGCAAAGGCAAAACCCATAAAGACGTGCACAACCGTGCTTGGCAGCTTCCTATTGATAGCAAAGATAAACCTTTGCAGTGGCAAGACCTTCCCCCAGTTCCATCCAGCCTTGCACTAAAAGGTCGTTTGGCTTCCGTAGCAGTGGGCGTTAATGACAGCGTTTATATTTTTGGCGGTTACACGGTTGATGAAGAACACAATGAAATTAGTACGCCAGATGTATATAAATACGCTCCTGTAACAGGGGAATATACGCTATTAACGCCTATGCCCGTGCCTGTTGATGATGCAACTGCTTTAGTTTACCAAGACCGTTACGTGTACTTAATTTCTGGCTGGCACAACGATGGCAACGTAAACCTTGTGCAGGTTTACGATACGCAAGCCGGCCAATGGCAACAGGCGAGCCCTTTTCTTGGCAGTCCGGTATTCGGGCAAGCTGGCGGCATCGTTAACAGCACTATGGTAATTTGTGACGGCGTATCAGTAACACCTCACAGCGATAAACGCCGCAGCTTCGCACCAGAAACTGCCTGCTTTAAAGGTGATATTGACAAGGAAAATCCATTCAAGATTGATTGGCGTACGCTTGACCATCCAACGGGTACTGCGCGCTATCGCATGGCGGCAGCGGGCAATAAGGACACCAATAAAATCTATTTTGTGGGCGGTTCGACTAATCCGTACAACTACAATGGCATTGGCTATAATGGCGAGCCTTCAACTGCAGATGACGCCATCTGGATCTTTGATATTGCGGAAGAAACCTGGGTTATATTAAAAACAGATGCTGAAGTGCCTACAATGGATCACCGCGGGTTAATTAACGTTAACGGTTCTTGGAGCACCATTGGCGGTATGCTTGGCGCACAGCTCGTGACCAGTAAAGTGACATCGCACTTTTCAACACCTGCAGAAGTATACTGTCCATCTAAAAGCCAGGCTAGCTCTGACGTTTCAAAACAAGCATCGGATGGGCAAGCTGATGAAGTAGTGAAAACTGCTACCAATTCAAAGTGCCAACACAGAAACGACATAAACGGAGAAAAATAAACAGTGAAATCTAAGCATGCACAGGTTCATTTTAATGAGAGCGGTACGCCTGTCGCCGACCATTTTGACGACGTTTATTTTTCTAACGACAGCGGAATTGATGAAACCCAACACGTTTTTGTTGCAGGCAACGACCTTGCTGAGCGCTGGCAACAGTGGCGCAACCCTACTTTTGTCATCGCCGAAACAGGTTTTGGAACTGGGCTGAACTTTTTGGTCGCCATGCGTGCCTTTAACGAATTTAGAGCAGCGAACCCTGACCATCCGTTAAAGCGCCTCTATTTCATTACCACGGAAAAGTTTCCACTGCCTCAACAGGATATGCAGCGTGCGCTAGAAACTTTTCCTGCTCTTAAAAACGAAGCGCAAGCACTCGCTTCACTTTACCCCATGGGCCTTGAAGGTTGTCATCGCCTTCATTTTGATAACCATTCAACCACACTCGACTTGTGGATTGGTGATGTACACGAGCTTTTGCCTCAATGGCATTCTCCTGTAAATGGCCTCATCGATGCCTGGTTTTTAGATGGTTTTGCACCAAGCAAAAACCCTGATATGTGGACAGATGCTCTGTTTAGCCAAATGGCTCGCTTGTCGAAAACTGGCACAACCTTTGGAACCTTTACCGCCGCAGGTATCGTAAAGCGTGGGCTAGCTGGTGTGGGTTTTACCATTAAAAAACGCAACGGTTTTGGCCGTAAGCGCGACATGCTGACCGGCGTTTTTAACCAAGACAATGAGAATGTTCAGCATAAACTTCGCCTGCCTGCTGGCCCCTACTATAGGTACGCGAACGACAGTTTAGATAAAACAAGTAAAGTCGCGGTAGTAGGCTCCGGCCTTGCAGCAGCTACGGCATGCTTGGCTTTAGTAAAACGCGGCATTAGCACCACTTTGTATTTTGATGGTGACACCCTTGCAAGCGGCGCATCTGGCAACCCGCAAGGCGGCTTTTACCCGCAGCTCCATAGCGAAGCAAGTATTGCCAGCCGCATTCAGGCGCACAGTTTTTTGTATGCTAGACAAGCCTACGACCACACAATTGAACATGCAAAAGCCTGTGGCCTAGCCGACGTTGCCCATGATTTCTGTGGCGTTATTCAACTAAGCTTTAACGACAAGGTAGCAGAACGCCAAAATAAATTGGCTGCTGCCGACGTATGGCCTGAAGCTTTGATCAAGCCCGTGGACAGCAAAGAAGTGAGCGATATAGCTAACCTAGCTCTTCCCTACTCTGGCTTATACATTGGCTTAGGCGGTTGGATTTCTCCTCCGCAGTTAGTAGCGGCCATGATTGAAGAAGCACTTCAAAGTGGCAAACTCACGCTGAAACCCAATCATATCTATGTATCTCATGAGGCAGCTGAGACAACAAAGCAGCAGGTGCGGATTCGTTTTAACTTAGATAGCGCTGAGAATGAAGAAGTTATTACTGCCGATCACCTTATCCTTGCCCTTGGTGCAGGTGCGGTAAACGCTAGCGATTTTAACAGCCTGTCCCTTCGCCCCGTTCGCGGCCAGGTTGAAGCTATTCCCACCCAAATGCCAATTGAACAGCTTAACACTGTGTTGTGTCACAAAGGCTATATGACACCTGTATTCGAAGGCCGGCATGCGTTAGGTTCAACCTACGTTAAAAACGACTTAAGTACCGATGTACGAGGCGATGAAACTGAAATGAACCTCGCCACACACGAACAGGCGCTGGCAAACACCGACATCGTGCAAGCATTACAACATGACGGTAAAGCCAGAGCGGCTACGCGTTTAGGTTCACCCGACCACCAGCCTGTTGTCGGTGCACTACATAATTTTGACTCATTAAAAGAACACTACACTATGCTAGGCGTGGGCAAACCGTTGACTAGCGCGCCAGTGTTGCCAAGCAGCGTAGTTTCCACCCTTACTTGCTTAGGGTCACGAGGGTTAACCACAGCGCCTTTAATGGCAGAGGTCTTGGTGAGCAGTCTATGTAAGGAGCCGCTACCTTTAAGCAACGATCTGCTTAATGCTGTAAACACAAGCCGCTTTATGACTCGCGAAGCGATTAGAAGCCAGGGTTAATAAACGGAGAGGTCGTTGTGAAAATTCTACTGTGCCTAGACACAAAAGATCGGACGTTTAGAGGTTTGAAAGCGAACATGAAAGGAGTTCGCTTTCGAAAACAGAGTGCTAAGGAAGTAAATGGCTAGTTTACGCTAGCCATTTTATTTAAATCCATCACGATAAACGCAGGAATGTATACGTTGGCGCTTGCCACCACTTGTTTATTTTCCAGCGACACGATACGGGCGTTTACGCGGACGCCTCTGTCATCTTCAATGATGGTGCCAGTTACAACATGGTCCATTTCAACCTGTTTAGCGAGTGCAGTACCATCTCGCGTGAGTACGAAATCGCCGACTGGCGTTACGGTAATTCCACCTGCAAGCTTAAAGTCGACAACCGCTAACCCAAAGTCTTGCAGCTCGGCTATTAGATACTCTGAAAGCTGATTACCTAACACGGTGCTGTCGCTCAACGACTGATTAAGCCTCACAAAACTGGCCACACCCACCATATCTTGCTGCGTAAGACGGGTTGCATTGTCCATTAACTCCATCGCAAGTTGCGAGGCGTAATCATTTAAGCGCTTATGCGTTTGTGAAGGTGAATAGCCATGGTGTAGTGGGTCTTTATAGCCGGGTTCAACTTCCACCTGCTGTTGATATTGTCTATCGCGAGAATCTGGTGTGTACTCTAGCCCTGAACGGCTTGGTACAGGTACTGGCTCGGCGTGATGAGTAATTTCACCGTCTTCGCCTAACCAAAACGAGCCCATAGACTCCGTGCTAGTGCACCCTGTCATACATACACTCAGCATTACGCCAACGGCTGCCCAACTGCTTGACACAAGCTTCTTTGTAAACACCATGCTGAAACTCCTAGCCGCGACTTAGCTTAACGCCATCGCGCATACCGTTTTGCTGGCTACCGTCACTTGGAATAAGTGCATCTACCACGTAGAACGGCACTAACATTTGCGCAGTTGCCACAACTGCGCGCGACTCCATGCCTAAAATACGGGCGTTAACTAACACGCCACCTTGGTGCTTGGTCATTGTTCCGGTTAACACATATTCAATAGGAAGGCTGCTGCTCAATTCCAAATAGTCTCGGCTTAATACAAAATCGCCATCGTCAGTAATGCGAATATACTCGGTGGCTTTGAAGTCGATAACCGGCACGCGGAATTTATGCAGTTCGTGAACAAAAGATTCCGCCATCTGACGACCAAGCAAATCTGTTTTCTGCAAGTCAGTATCTAGTAGTGCGAAATGGGTTACACCGATAGGTGTTTTGTTATTCACATATTCCATATTGGCAATTAAGTCTTGCGCCATGTTCTTCACATAGTCGCCAATATGCTTGGTTAGAGGTCGACCTTTATACGCGCCCTGTACGCTCGAATACAAAGGAGGTTGACCGATAGCGCCGTACGCGTCCATACCCTGAGACTGGGTATCGCTGGTATTTTCAACTGGCTTTGAAGGAGCGCGGTCGGCGGCAGTAATATCAATCACATTCATGGCCGGGCGCTGAGGCGCTTGTTCGGCTACCTCTTCTTCCCCCATCATCATAGAGCACCCGCTAACGCTTAGCAGTGAAGCACAAAGCGAAAGCGCCGCGTATTGATTTCGTCTTTTCATGGGGTTACCTCGTACCTTCAGTTCTGTATAACTTGCCGTTTCTGGTGGTTACTTGTTCTTCGCGCCAAAACAGTTCGGCAGGGAAAAAGCGTGTTGCTGCAGCGACAATGTTTTTATTTCTAGCGTTGATAATTCGAGCGTTAACCACCGCGCCAGACTCTTGATACACCATAGTGCCGGTTATGTAAAAATCGACGCGCTCAATGTTGGAAAGCTGGTCGATATCGCGGGTTAATACTCTGTCGCTCTCGTTACTAACAATTATATCGTTCGAAAGCTTAAATTCTTGAGTAGAAAAGCCTCTTTTCGTGGCCTCAGTAATCATTCCTTGTTCAAGTTGATGGCCCAACAACATTAGCGGATGTTGATGGCCAGCACTGTATTTCATAGTATCGGCAGGTACAAAGCCAACTACCGCATAGCGAGACTGACGTGCTGGACCCACATCAGCAAAAAGTTCGTTCGCTAACATATAGGTGTGGTATTCCACATTCCCCAATGCCGATACGTCGCTGGCATCGGTTTGCGCAAATTGACTTTTAGGTTCGTCAGATGAAGAGCAACCAGAGAGTAAGCCCAAGATAAGCGCGGTATATGCCAAGGCTTTCGCGACTAAGCGACCATTTTCTGTCAGCAAAGCGTGAGAGACAGGTTTTGTCATACTTTTCATTACACATGTCCAGTGAAAAACGTCAAATTTCTATCGGAAAGAAGCAAAAACTCATCGAAAAACAGTGATCAGCTACTACGCAAACCGACATTTTCAGTGTCTTTAAACAGGCTTCTGCAAAATTCACACCAAAGAGAGGCTACAAGCAGCATTGACCGTTACATTGGAGGTTACATTGAAAAAAATTGCTGATAACCAAGTGACGTAAAGCGCCTAGTTTCAGGAGATGTCCCTTTCTCAGTGTTAAAAGAACTTGATGTTTATCGTCAGGCCGTGCATGAAAAGCGGAGGCGACTTGCCGCCTTAGGACAGAAAGCTGCCGATAATTAAATAGGCAATGATCACAATGCCAAGTGATTAAAAAACTTGAGAACTCCCGGGACTCTCATGCCGCGTTAATGACCAATTAGCTAAATAAACCTGCACATGCCTAAACCTAAACTTTCACCATCACGAGGTTCAAAACCGAATTTAAGATAAAAACTTTCCTTACCATGCGCAGCCAACAGGCCAATGGTTGCGCCAGGTGCGCAGCAAGACTCCAAATGTGCAATCAACGTGTTCATTATTTTCGAGCCCAAGCCTTTATTCTGATGTTCTGGATGAATGATGACGTCTTGAATATAAAAATACATTGCGCCATCGCCAATCACCCGACCACAGCCTACAAGGTTGTTGTCGAGGTAAATTGTTGCCCAAAACAACGAGGCATCAATACTTTTTTGAACAACCGATAAACACGGGTTACTCCATCCAATCAATTTTCTTAGACTGGCAAAGTCTTCAGCTGACGGAGGACTTTCTTTAACGGTGTAATTCGTATGCATCATTCGTCATTCCTCCCCTCGTTCTCGCAAAAGCTAGCTACCTAATTCGGTAATGTGAAGCAGTTCGCCCGACGGACCCCATAGATAGAAAACACTTCCCCAATGTTGTTGCTCAATTGATGAAATTTTCGTTTTATGTAACGAGCGCGAGCACAAATCAAAAGCGTCCTGAATGTCTGCTACACATATTTGTAGCATAAAGTTATTCGCCAATTCAGGATTATAAAAGCGCTGAAGAAAGAAGAGACAATCACCATTTTCAAACAGTGTTAGGTCTTCATTTACGTATGAAGCATTAAATCCAATCTCAGAATAAAATGCTTTAGAAATGTCGTAGTTTTTGCTTGGAATAAAAGTCTTAATATCTATGACGTCCATATCTTTAGATCCCTCGCATTTCGCTGCTTTAAATTTAAGTCGTGGCTAAATGGCAATAACAGCAAGCATGTCTTCGCCATCTTCATCTAACCCCACCTCTTCGAAACCAAAGCTTGAATAGAAGGCTTTGGCGACAGGATTCTTGGGGTTATAGCATATCTCTATCTGTTTGAGCTCAGAAGTTTGCTTTATAAGCGTGATAGCTTGAGATAAAGCAAGTCTGCCAATTCCATTATTCTGATGGCTCTCATCAATCATAAAGCGCCAAATGGACACTTTGGTTGGCGTTTCCTGAACCCACATCAAGAACCCTACGGGCTGGTCGTTGCAATAAATGGCTTTGCAGGTATGGTTCTCGTTGTAGAAAGACTCAACCAACGACCACATATTGCACGCTACAAACGCTTGTTGATCATCCGCCACATCCAAGTCACAAACCTGCTCATAGTTAGATTTGTTTATTTCTTCCAGTGAAATTTTCATCCTGTCTTCTTATAAAAGCATGCTGTTTTATTGCCATTATAAGCTGAAGTTCACTCAAGTCATCATTAGTCGTTTATATCCATATTGATAGTAAAAGCCTAATTAACAAAGCCGAAAGGTACAGCCCAACGCCAAATACGACGTGATTAATAATACTGTGTAACCGAGCGGTATTAGGGTTAGGCGTTTTCGATGCGGCAACACCAGCGCCCATACCTGGCTGCAATATAAAGAACGGTGCAACGACCGTAGCGATACCGAGCGCCACTGCTGGACCCAGCGTCGGTTCGAACAACCAAGATTCTCCGCATATGAAAATAAGCAGCGCTGCATAGGTAATTCCAATTAGGTAATGGGCTGTCCATCCAATAGTACTTTCCCCGTGAACAACATGGGCACTTGAAATAGAAGTATGACGAAACTGCCCTTTTCTCATGTGCCCTATCCAGCGCCCCACCATGCCCCAATTGGTAGGGGCAATACCAAACAATTGCTTTCTCAACAAGGCCCATAAATCCATCACTAAAGTAGCTCCAATACCTATCAGCAAGATAAAAACAATACTTTGCATATTCACTCTCAATAACTAGTTTCAATTAACATGAGATGCTAGCCTACAACTTCAAGTTAACTTTAAGTCAAGCATTCCTTTGGGAAAAAGTATGGAAATATCTCAGGTCGCCAAAAAGTCAGGAGTGTCGGCATCAACACTGCGCTTTTATGAAGAAAAAGGCCTTATCAAATCTATTGGTCGACAAGGTATACGTCGCGTATTTAGCTCAAACGTTTTAGAGCGCCTTGAATTAATCGCACTAGGCCGCGCAGCTGGTTTTTCACTGGAAGAAATTTCTGGGATATTAGGAACCGATGCAAAGCCTGATATAGACCACGCTCTGCTACTTAAAAAAGCGAGCGAATTAGATGGAACAATCAAAAAATTAGAAGCAATGCGTGATGGTCTGCAGCATGCAGCTGCTTGCACAGCACCGAGTCATTTGGAATGTCCGAGGTTTCGTCGATTGATGAACCTTGCAGCCGCAGGGGTGATTGAAGGCGTTGCAGCGAATAAGGCAGTAAAATAAATATCCGTATCAATGGAAACCACTCAACGCTTTGCGGGTACTAAAGTCACCATCGCAGAGCTACCTCAAAATGGCAAAAATATGGCTATCGTAAAACCGTCCATTTTTAAAAATGGCGCGTTGCAATATCGCTTCTTGCTTAAACCCTGCATCTAACAGCAGCTTTTGCGAAGCAAGATTGGATGAAAATACGCAGGCAAAAATGCGCTCTATACTTGTGTTTGAGAAAGTAAGGGCGATAATTTGGCGCAGCGCGTCACGCATAATCCCTTTTCGCCAATGTGATGAACAAAGCCAGTACCCGACCTCTCCGGCTCTTTCATATTCAAAGTTTCCAGGGTTAACACCAATACACCCTACTAACTCGCCGTCGTACTCTACAGCTTTTATAAAACCCTCTTTGCTCCCCTCTTGAATCCACCATGTGGCATCTTCTTTTGTATAAGGGCTGGGAATTTTTGTCGACAGAAATTGCGTGACCGACGGTTGATTCAAAATATCTACCAGTCTACCTACATCGCTCATTTTAAAATCTCTGAGTGTTATCACGCGCTTTACTTCCCACCCGCTAAATCAATAAACGACCCTGTAACATATGAAGACTGAGGTGATAGAAGCCAGGCTATCGCCTGTGCGACTTCATCTGCTGTACCGCCCCGCTGCATAGGAATTTGTGAGCTTAACCGTTCTACTCTGCCAGGTTCACCACCATCGGCATGAATGTCTGTTTTAATAAAACCAGGCCGGACGCTGTTTACACGAATGTTCTTCGCAGCAAGTTCTAATGAAAGCCCTTTAGTAAATGAATCCATTGCCCCTTTCGACGTCGCATAGTCGACGTATTCAAAAGGAGCACCAGTGCGAGAGGCAATGGACGAAACATTAACGATTGCGCCCCCTGCAACGCTTTGTTTTACAAAAGCCTTTGAACACAAGAATGCGCTAAGCACATTGGTATTAAGTACTTTGGTGAAGCGCTCTGCACTGACGTTAATTAACTCAGTTTTGGTAAATAAAACACCCACATTGTTAACCAAATGCGTTACCTCACCCCACTGTTCCCTTACATATTCGAACATTTCCAGTACTTGCGCTTCATCGGAAACATCGGCTTTATGAGCAAATGCAACGCCACCGTTGTCAGTTATCGACGCACACACGCTATCAGCTGCGTTTTTATCCGAAAGATAATTTACGCAAACTTTATAATCGCTACTTCCCAACAATTTAGCAGTCGCAGCACCAATACCACGACTAGCACCTGTGACAATAACTACCTTGCCCACAATTTGATTCCCTTAACTGGCCATTGAACGTGGCGCTAACTTTATAAGACTAACTTACCAGCTAGTTCTGGCTTCAGAAAGTCTTATTCACCATTGACACGTAATCAGAAAACTTCACAATGGTTCTACTTTATATTCACTCGCGATCATTAATGCTGTACCTTTCTGAATTTCAAATAAAGCTTCCTAATCAATACATTACTCCTGCATTTTCGCTAGCGCTCTGTACTGAAAGTGCGCCGTCGCACTTCCTTATCGCAGGTAGAAACAGTAGCGGAAAGTCACTCTTAATTTCCGCGCTTGCCGGTAATGGGAAGGTAGCAAGCGGTAGTCGTGAATGTACTTCGGTTGTTGCAGAGGTATCGGTTTTTAAACAGCAAGCGATAATTGAAGAAGAAAAACAAAAAGACAGTGCAGATATTTTAGACGTAATAGCTGAGCCAACACAGGTTCGCGAACTATTCGCACAGACTAATGAGGATTATAAAAACCACCCTTATTACGACGAACTCGCCTCTGCGCTTAGAATTGAGCATCTGCTAGATAATGCGTTTCTTTCACTTTCAACAGGTGAAACCCGCAAGATTATTATCATGTTGGCATGGTTAAGTAATGCCTCTATTATTTTGCTTGATGAACCCTTCGAAGGTTTAGATGTTGAAGCGATAAGCGCATTTAGTCTCTTTCTTGTCTCTCAGCAGCAAGCTTCTTTAGTACTTACCGCCAACAAACTCGCAGATATTCCCAAGAATATACAAGCTCAGTTGATTGTCATGGATGACTTGGCCATTACGTGGAAATCTGAAGATAAACTTAACTATGACGGTTTGCGCTCAGAACTAAGCACCTGGTTTGCACTAGAGTCTGATGATATCGATGTTCCCTCAGCCCTAAACGCTAAAGACAAACACGGCGATGACCCCAATCGCAATGACCGAAACCTCAATGAGCAAAACAGTGAGTTAGATTCACTACCTCATACCTTAATTCAGCTTAAAGATGGGTTCGTGCGCTTCGATGAGCGAACCGTATTTGAACAGCTTAACTTTACGCTTAACAAAAATGAGCATTGGCAGATCACTGGTCCAAATGGGTCAGGAAAAACCTGTTTGCTTCAAATGTTTACTGGTGATAATTCCCATTGTTATACCAACGATTTAACAATGTTTGGCATAAAACGTGGCACAGGCGAGAGCATATGGGACATTAAAAAGCACATTGGAATTATGTCGAATGCGCTCCACATGCAGTACAAAGTGAATGCAAGTGTTGAGCACGTTATCATTTCAGGCTTTCACGACAGTATTGGTCTGTACACTCGCCCCACGCTAGCGGAACGCATGGTGGCAGAGCAGTGGCTTGAAGTACTGGGTTTGAAACAGAAAAAGAACACGCCGTTTCAGTCACTGTCTTTTGGTGACCAGCGATTAGTACTTATTGCACGTTCTATGGTTAAGCACCCCGCCGTGCTTATTTTGGATGAACCTTGCAATGGTTTAGACGACTTCAACCGCCAAAAAGCGCTCAAGCTTATTGATATATTAGCTAAAGCAGGCACAAGTACACTGCTGTATGTAAATCACCATGCAGAAGAACACATTCCTAGCATTCACAATACGTTAAATATGAAAGACTATAATGTTTAAGGGTATATGTTGAAAAACTTGGCTTTTCAGGTCTTCGCTAAAAAGGTGTGGCACTTGCCTGTTAGACAACTCGCCTTAAAGCTGGAAGCTTAAAAGCGGATATTTAAGAAGATTAGCGAGGCTAGGTACCGAGAGAGAAAAAAGCGCTATCACAAGGGAAAACTCATGGAAAAAGTGATAGCGCCGAAGTAACCGAGGGTGAGGTACAATAAGAACTTAAAAACTACATGGGATCCAGGGTAAGTAACACGCGATGAGTACCAGGTATGACTTTGCAGGACCGATGCACGGCGGCAAATTCTTCATGGCCCAGCCACGACTTACCTTTAAGTAAACCCACATCAAACGCGTTCATTTGCCTAACGCTGCTCTCTCGATAGTGCTGGCCCAACCTATTCTTAGTAAGCCCTTGTGTATTCGCGTCGTTAAGACCAATCATTTGGCGTGTAACCACACTTTCTTTCGGCAGCCACTCTGTACCTTCGCCCAAATAGGTATTCACCAACCGAACAGGAATATTGTCCACATGGAAGCTTGGGCACATTGCTGATGAAAGGGGCACTAACCTTACGCCCACACTGTCACAGTCAAATAGCGTGGTGAGCATGTCAGACAGCAAATAAATATCGACAATGGCAGCCTGCTTTCCAGCACTAATTCTTCCATCAGGTAAAAGCTTTGCGATTTCCTCTTTCAGTGATGTTAAAGAGAAAACACCGCGAATCCCCATTCCTAATGATTTAAAAACGTCGACATAATATTGCGTGACAAGTGGTACTTCGGGTCTTGTCCATACCGCAACGCTAATACCTTTATCAAAGATATCGCCCAACACCATAGCATCGGCGCTTGAACGCCAAGAGCCGCTGTGTTCAAAGGAAGTAATGTAGTCTTGTAACGCCTGCATATTAGTGCTCCCACGCAGGAAATGGGTCAGGCATTTCAGCCCAAACATGATGGCCTTGAATAAGCTGATCGTCTGTTAACAAGCAACGATCTAACCGCTCGATAATGTCGTTTTTATTAAGCCCTTGTCCAATGAACACCAGTTCTTGACGCATGTCACCGAAGGGCTCCATCCATTGTTCTTCAATCGCTTTAAGGTATTCAGGGTCTTCAGGCCACTGCTCTTTGGGTACGGCTTTCCAAAACAGCCCAGCAGCCCCGTATCTTGCCATACCGCCAGCTTGGCTCCAGCTACCCGCTAATTGAGGGCGTGTTGCCAGCCAGAAGAAGCCTTTTGAACGAATTAACTTACCTGCAATGTCTTTACTATGAATAAAATCATAAAACTTCTGCGGATCGAACGGACGTCGCGCTTCGTACGAAAAGCTGCTTATACCAAACTCTTCAGTCTCTGGTACGTGCTCGCCACGCATTTCTTTCAGCCAACCGGGCGACTGCTGAGCACGCTCGAAACTAAATCGCCCTGTGTTCAGCACTTTGTCGAGGGGCACTTTTCCATGCTCGATAGGAACTTGAATAGCCTCGGTGTTGAGGGTTTGCAGAATACTTTTAAGACGCGCCAACTCTTGTTCAGAGACTAAGTCGGTTTTGCTTATTAGCAATATATCAGCAAATTCCACTTGTTCGACCAACAAGTCTGCCACACTTCGCTCGTCTTCCTCACCCAAGCTCTCACCCACTTCGTTGAGAAACTTAGCTTCGTCATAGTCTTTAAGAAAATTCAATGCATCGACAACGGTAACCATCGAATCGAGGCGTGATATTTCCGACAAGCTTTTACCGTCTTCATCGGCAAACGTGAAGGTCTCAGCTACAGGCAAAGGCTCCGAAATACCTGTAGACTCTATTACCAGATAATCGTATTTACCTTCATGCGCTAAACGCTCTATCTCTTCAAGCAAATCTTCTCGCAACGTGCAGCAAATGCAGCCATTGCTCATTTCAACCAGCTTTTCTTCAGCTCGATTAAAGCTAACTTCATTTTTCACCGTAGCAGCATCGATATTGATTTCACTCATATCGTTAACAATGACGGCTACTCTTAATCCATCACGATTATTCAGAATATGGTTTAGAACCGTGGTCTTACCGGCGCCTAGAAAGCCCGAAAATACGGTAACGGGAAGCTGAGTTTGAATAGACATAACGACTCGCTAAGTTTCATTTTAAATCTCGAATTTAATAAATGTTATAACATAACAATTAAAGTGAAAATAGCAATATGATTAATTTATTACAAAACGCTTGCGCTATTCCACCGGACTAAGCCCATACTCTTTACGGAATATCTTCCTAAATGCATTGACGTTTTGAGAACACCAATTTAGAAGAAACCTTACAGTCATTGGGCGTGGATGAAATTCTTCTTGCAGGTATGATGACGCACAACTGCGTAACTCACACAGCATTATCACCAGCTGCTGCCAAGTATTCCCCCAAAGTCATTGAACCTTGCACCTGCACGCGTGACGCCATTAGTCATCTATTGGCGCTGGATTCTATGCAAGTGCGCGGTATTGACATTGTATCGATAGAAACCGCATTCGCTTAGCTCCGACTTGTTTCGCTCATCACGTTGTTCGACTACTTGATGAGCGCTAACACTTCTCGGAATTTTGGATGCTGGCATGATTTTAAAAGGCCAAAAAGTGTCATCTCAAAACTGCTGATCCGTGCGCCCTGCTCACGCATATTTTGGATGGCGAGCACAACATTTGAAGACTCTCTTGAAGAAATGCAGTCCTGTATTACTTCCACAGTGTGATTATTTTCCAATAAACCCGTTACCGTTTGATAAACGCATACGTGCGCTTCAATTCCCACAACCAGCCATCGACTTAATTCCATTTCACCAATGTACGCCAATATTTCAGACGAGCACTGGTCAGTACCCGCTACGGCGTTAAAAGTAAACTTCTTTAAGTGAGGCTCGCTTGCGACATGAGCTTCAATTTCAGGGACCGTTTTCCCTAAGCCATCAGGATTTTGCTCAAGTACAACTACGGGAATATTGAGCAATTTACAACACTGTATTAGCTTTACCGTTTTGCAAATCATTGTCTGGCTATCATTGACTTTTCTAGCCAGCGCGCCCTGAACATCTACGATCAATAATCCTACCTTTTCTTCGTCTAAATGCATCATTCAAACTGCTTGTATGTTAGTTGTGGCTTCATATTCGGCTCTGTTCGCCTTGTTTGACGGCGTTAAATTGCTCTTCAATACTTACTAAATCCTCACACAAACCGCAATACCAAGGAAATAATGACACCGGTTACGATAAGCTGAACCAAGCAAAAGCCCATAATGTCTTTGGCTTTCAGGCCGGCTATGGCAAGTACGGGTAGTGCCCAAAATGGCTGAATCAAATTAGTCCACGCATCACCCCACGCTACCGCCATGGCGGCTCTATTTATTTCGGCTCCAAGTTCAGCGGCAGCAGGCAAGATTACTGGGGCTTGCACTGCCCACTGACCTCCACCCGAAGGCACAAAGATATTAACAATGCCTGCGCTAATAAAACTCCAAACTGGCAATGACTCTGCAGATGCAAAGCTAATCAGCCACTCTGACATGGTTTGGGCCAATCCTGATTGAACCATTACCGCCATGATCCCCGCATAAAATGGGAACTGTATAACAATACCACTACCGCCCTGAACGGCTTGCTGCAGGCTGTGCAGTACATTGCGTGGTGTACCGTGAAGGACAATAGCGAGAAAGAGAAATAGCGTATTAAGGATATTGAGATTAAGCCCGCCCCCTGAAACAAAGTAGTTAGTGAGATAAGCAAGCCCTGCAAAGCCTACGAGTAACCCAAGCACCTTGCTGTTTTCAAGTTTGTCGGCGGGCCGCTCGTTTGTTGCCGAAGGCAAAGCGTCGTCTTTTAGCTTGGCGCTATCGACAATAATGCTTTCAGATTCAGGCGGTAACATTAAACGATTAACAAGAGGAATAATCACGAACATGATTGCCAATAACAGCAAGTTAAACCCACTGAAAATAGTCTCTCCGGTGCCAACTACGCCAATCTGTGCTTCTGAAAAATGACCCGGTGTTGCAATCGTTAAGGGCACAGAGCCCGCTAGACCGCCATGCCATACAATAAAGCCTGAGTACGCGCTTGCCACCAATAACCGATAATCAACCGACACTTTTCTTGCTAAGGCTTTAGCAAACAACGCGCCCACAACAAGACCAAAGCCCCAGTTTATCCAGCTTGCGATAAGCGACACCAACGTGACCAGCACAATGGCGCTCCCAGGGCTTTTTGCTAAGCTCGCAAGCCTCTCAAGTAAGGATTTTACTAACGGCGTGCATGCCAGCATAAACCCAGTGACTAGCACTAAGAGCATTTGCATTGAAAATGTGAGCAGCCCCCAAAATCCGTCACCCCACTGTTGAATAATTGTAAGTGGAGACTGATTTTGAATGACCACTGCAAACGCAAACGTAATTAGAGTGAGTAATAAAACGAAAATGTAGGGGTCAGGAAGATATCGTTCGACGAGTTTGACGAAGGGTTTTGATGCTCGGTTTAGCATTAACGCTCTCACAACATGTTAAAAACTTGTTGCATATTAACGCGTTTATTTCCCCGTTGGCGAGGGTCTAATTAACTTTGTTGAGCCAATGCTGTAATGTTGAAGTTACTTTATTGTGCTCTATGGGTTTGGTGAGGAAATCATCCATACCGGCTTTCATACACATATCTTTGTCGCCCTGCATAGCATTCGCCGTCATCGCTATGATGGGTACACGTTTGTAAACGTCGCCGGCTGCACCATAGCGAATAAGCTTGGTTGCTTCGAACCCGTCCATTTCCGGCATTTGGCAATCCATGACAATTGCGCTGTAATGCGCCTTTAGCTTGCTGCTTTTTAACAGTTCTAACGCTTCTACACCGTTGTTGGCAACGTCAACCACATACCCTTCGCTTTCTAGAACATTGGTGGCCACTATTTGATTAATGGCATTGTCTTCTACTAACAAGATTCGATAAGCATTATCATCAGAGGTGGATTTTGCGTTTTCTTCAGGTGATTGCACGTGCTGAGTGTTGCCTTCGATAATATGAACCGGATCATCCTCGCGTTTTTTAAAGCGTGGTTTAGCTTCATAGTCAGATGTATTAACTGATTCCTCTACAATTCGAATTAAATCTGTGGAGGTCAGTGGCTTAGGAAGACTCTCATCAACGTCTACTCCGCTATAGACAACAGAGCTCTCCATGTCGCTTAGCTGTGTCATTAATACCAAACGCGTATGTTTTGTTCTGGGGTTATCTAAAAGTATCTGGCCGAAGTGTTGTGAAAACTCCTCCTCTTCTGCTTTCTCAAGAAATACAACATCAATGGGTATTGCCGGTACCTCTTGCTCGCTGTCTTTCAAATATAGGCTAATCGCTTCCTCAATCGAAGATGCGGTCAGCGTAAGCACTCCCCAAAGTTTCAGCTGGCTTTGCATGGCACGCCTTGTTGAAGCATTGTCGTCAATAATCAGGCAACACATGTCTTGTTTAGCAAGCTGAGGACGCACAGTTTTGCGTTGCTCGGCGTAGCGAATTTCGCTTGTCACATCAAAACGGCTGCCTTTGCCAAGCTCGGTGGTAACACTTATGTCTCCTCCTAACAATTGGCATAGCTTTTTGGTAATGCTCAACCCAAGCCCTGTTCCGCCATAGCGTCTAGTTGTAGAAGCGTCGACCTGTGTAAACGCATCGAACAAGTGAGGTAGTTTTGACGCGGGAATACCAATGCCCGTATCTGCCACCGCAATGTGCATAAGCGCAGTATTCTGATTGTTAGTAGGAAGCAATTCTGCCGTGACAGAGAGCTCTCCCTGCTCGGTAAATTTAACGGCGTTGCTTAAAAGGTTTGTGAGGATTTGTTGAATTCGGCTGGGGTCTGAGTTTATTTTCGACTCACTGACCTTTGATAAATCTACAACAACATCCAGCCCTTTTTCTTGCGCTAAATGCGCAACCGATTGAGCAATGCTCTCAATCAATTCCCTTACATCAAATTCAACGGACTCAATCTCGAGTTTATCCGCTTCTATTTTAGAGAAATCCAAAATATCATTAATCAGGGTCAGTAGAGAATTAGCGCTTGAGCTTGCGATGTTGACGCGCTGTGATTGCTCAGTAGTTAGGTTGCTTTTCTTAAGCAGACCCAGCATCCCTATCACGCCGTTCATTGGCGTTCTAATTTCATGGCTCATATTTGCAAGGAATTCAGACTTCAGCTTGGTTGCTTCTTCGGCTTGTTCCAGCGCCTTTTTCAAATCGTTGGCCTGTGCTTTCAATGAGGCTGTTTTTTCTGAAACTTGTTGCTCTAGCGCCTGAACAAAGCGCTTCTGCTTGGTAATTTCTGTTTGCTGTAAGTGGGTTCTTAAGTAAATGATCAACAGAACAATGCCGAGTAAAAACGCAATGTAAATGCTGTATGCCCACCATGTTTTCCAAGGAGCTGCTGCTACATGCAAATTAACCGACATGACTTCACTGCCCCATTCACCATTGGGCTTCATTGCTTTGACCAGCAATGTATAGGTGCCGCCATTTAGGTTAGTAAATGAAACGTTGTTGTGATTTCCGATATCAATCCACTGTTCATCGTATCCTTCTAATTTGTAAGAAAAATGCGAACGCTTGGGATCAGAGAAGTCTAGAAGAGCAAAATCTAATGAGAAGAAATAGTCTTCGTAGGAAAGATTAATATCCGTAACGTAGGATAGTGGTTTATCAAGGCTTACTGCTTCGCCCATTTTATTGAAGCCAGTTAGCACAATTTTAGAATCGACCAACTCAGACTGTCCTGGCACATACTCAAAGTATTCAATACCTCGCTGGCTACTAGTAAAGAACGTGTTGTTAGCGGCTCTAAGTAAACTGTTTGAATAGAAGTTCTGACTTACAGCCGCTGCAGTGCTAGTGTAATTAATGGCACTTTCAGTAGCCGGATTAAAAAGAAAGATCCCTTTATTCGTGGTAAGCCAGAGCTGGCCCTCGTCGCCGTCTGCAATCGCTCTTACTAAGGTAGCGGGCAACCCTTTCTGCTCCCCAAACCACTCGAAGGATTTCGATTCAGGCTTATAAAGGTTCAACCCCCGTTGGGTTGCAATCCAAATTTGGCCGTTTTTGGTCTCATGAATATCTTCGACAATGCTGCCCAACAGACCTGCATTGTGATCTTTATTGTACTCAATCTGAGTGAAAGTATTGTCCTGAATGGACCATAAATTTACGCCGCTTCCAGTGCCAATCCACATATTTCCTTGAGAGTCATTAACAATGGCGTGAATCTCTGGGTGAGCTAAACCGTCAGTCGTTGAAAGATGCTTAAAGGCGCCAGATTGCACATTGTATATATAAACACCATGCTTGTAGGTACCTATCCATACATTGCCTTCGTTATCTAACGCTAACGCTCTGAATTCTCTGAATTGGCGATACTTGCTGTCTTCTCTGGGATATTCTAAGCGACTTACATTTCCATTCTTTCTGTTAACACGTGCAATAAAGTTGTCTTGTGCCACCCAAATATTGCCGTGTTCATCGGGGACAATAATAGGTCGTTCTATAACTCCCCTATTTGAATATTCACTTTCTTCTTTAAATACCGAGTCAAATTCCTTTTGGAGTATTTGCTCTTTCACTTTCCACGTATAAATTTCAGCATTTGCTGTAGCAATCAATACATCGCCACTATTTTTGAAGGTATCTATCTCAATGCCACTGGGTGAAACTAATGAGTCACTGTTGATTTGCTTGATTTTACGGCGAGGAGATAGCTTGAATATGCCGTGAACTTCACTGGTTACCCATTTAGTTTTAGTGTGGTCTTCATATATTATGCGAAGTCCGTTGTCATAGCCAAAGTCCATCTTCTCTACGTAATTCCCCTCACCTGTATGTCTATAAAGACCCGTGGTGGTCACAAACCAAATGCACCCTTCGTGATCTTCAATCATTGAGTTCACTTGGCCTAATGCTTTGCCGTCTCGCGTAGTTTGTGCAAGGAACACGCCTGAACTTGGAAAGAAAAGAAAAGGGCCTTCCTGAGTCGCCACGTAGAATTGGCTTGACGACGTACGCAGCAAGCTACGTATTTCATTGGCTCCTGTTGCAGTACGATTATCAGGGTCGGGAAAGAAGTGTTTGGTGGTGAGAGTTCTTTTGTCTAGCAAGTTCAAGCCAAAACTGGTGGCTACCCACAGGCTGTTATCATTATTATCCATAATGTCCCAAATGCGATTATGAGACAGACTATGGTCCTCATTATTTCTCTTCTGAACCCTTTCAAATTCCCCATTTTCCAGAAAACGATTTAAACCTTGATCATACGAACCTAGCCAAATTTGGCCCGTTTTATCGTGGAAGAGTGATTGGATTCGATTTGAAGATATGGAGCGAGGGTCGTCTGGATCATTCAAGTAACGAGAATAGCGACCTGTTGTTGGGTCGTACTTATTAACTCCACCTCCCCACGTTCCAATCCATATATTGCCTTCTGCATCCAACATCAAATTGCCAGCGTCGTTGTGTGATAGTCCTTGGATAGGATCGCTGTCAGACTCAAACAACGTAACTCTACGACCGTCGTAACGCATTACACCGTTTTCGGCAGTACCAAACCACAAAAAGCCTTGGCGATCTTGGATAATGGAATAAATCTCTGATGAGACGAAGCCATCTTCGGCAGTTAAAAGATCAACCGAATACTCATTCATCAGCTTGTCTGCATTAGATGGATAAACACAGGGAATACAAAACAGGCAGAGAAGAGCTATTGCAAACAAGCGCACTGGTGCAAGTACCGGATTTGTTATGCTCGCAAAGAAGGCATTCTTCAAAGTGGAATCAAGACATTAAATTAAACTTTCCTAACCATAAAGCATCTATTGAACGCAATCTATTCTACAAAAGACGCATTTGTCACATAAAAAAGGGCCGAAAATGATATCGGCCCTTTGTCTCTTGGTTAATTATTTACCAATTACAGTGAATTCATGCTTTGCACGCTAACAGGCCCGAGCTGAGCCGCTTCAACTTCTGCTTTAATCTTCTCGGCATCTCCGATGATTATCCAGGTTAATTTCTCTGGGTGCAGCACTTCTTTCGCCGCGTTACTCAAATCGTCTAAAGACAAGCTATTGTATTTCTCGACCAAAGACTCTGGGTAGTTATATTGTCTGTTAAATCTTTCACTCGACAGCAAGCTATACAATACCGCGTTAGCCGTCTCAAATTGACCTGGCAATGAGCGAACTTCGTCTAGCCGCGCCCTTTCAAGTTCATTCGCCATTGGCGGCTTTTCACCTAAGTAAGCGTTAAGCTCTTTCTTAAGCTCAAGCAGAGATGGACCTGTTTTATCGGTTTGCACTGGCGCATAAACCATAAACGGGCGCTGTCCCCTAGCATCTTGCAGGAAGGTGTACGCGCCATAAGACCAGCTTTTATCTTCACGCAGGTTCATATTAACGCGAGCAGTAAAAGCACCACCTAAGGTTAAATTCATGGCATTAATTGCAATATTGTTGTCAGCCCCTGTTGGTGGCGCTAAATGTGCAGCCAGAATAAGCGACTGTTGTGCACCAGGGCGGTCGATAATAATCGCTTGGCCTTGCTCAGGCATTGACGCTTCAGCAATTTGCTTCGCACCTTTGCTACCTTCTACCTTCCATTTGCCAAACTCTTTCTCAAGCACGGGTTTAATGGCACCTAACGTGGTGTCGCCAACAACAAAAATTGTCGCATTGTCTGGGCGTAGCCACGTATTTTTAAAGTTAACAAGGTCATCTCGCGTAATCGCTTGTACGTCTTGTTCAGTTCCGGTACCGGTAAACGGAATACCGTACGCATGGCCTTCACCATAGATAAGAGGCGGAAGTAACGTAAGCGCAATACTTACAGGGCGTGTTTTTTGCTGTGCAATATTACTTAATATAAGCGCTCGTTGACGTTCAATCTCTTCCTCTTTGAACGTTGGTGATTTCAAGATATTCCCCATCAGCGCCAAAGAAGGCTCCATGTTCTCTGTTAACATTGACATGGTAACTGTGGTGGTATCTAGGTTTGAGCCGGCGTTTAAATCAGTACCCAACTGCTCAAGCTCTGCCGCAAGCTCCAGCGCATCATATTTTCCCGCGCCTTCGTCAAGCATCTGTGTGGTGAAGCTCGCAAGTCCTAACTTGCCACCCGCATCAGCAGCGTAACCTGCGTCGAATTGCACCGCAACATTCACCAATGGAACCGTAGAGCGTTTTGCAAATACTACCTTTACACCGTTAGAAAGCGTAGTTTCTGTCACCTCAGGAAAGCTCAGTTGAGTCTCTGCATCGATTGAAGGCAAGCCAGAACTGCGGTCAACGCCTTCGGTAGATGCTGTGTGCTCAATAAACGGAACAACCGTGATTTGATGCCACCCTTCTTTTAGCCATTTATTCGCAGCCGCTTTAACCCCTTTAGGAGTAGCCTGTCCTAGCTCACTCAATTCAGTTTTGAAGTAGTTAGGGTCGCCAGCAATGAACTCACCACTAGCAAGCGTATCGGCTTTACCGCCAAAGCCCCCAACCTCTTCAAGCCCGCGAATAATTGAAGCACGTCGCTTAGTCGACACCAATTTAACTTCGTCTTTGCTTGGACCTTTACTCAAAAACTCGCTAATGACTTTATCTATTTCTTTTTCCACTGTCGCAACGTCAACGCCATCTTTTACGTCAACCGTCACACCAAAAATAGACGCCATTTGTAGCTCGTAGTTAAACACCGAGGCATTGGTAGCAATTTGTTGGTCGTACACCAGTTCTTTGTAAAGGCGTGAGTTTTTACCATCGCCCATGACACTCGCGGCAATGAACAAGTCTGTTGCGGTTGAAGAGGTATTTTCAGGTGAAACCCAAAGGCGGTAAATGCGCGATTGAGGTACTTTGTCTTGAATCACTTCGCGGGTGTTTGCGCTACGCTTTGGCACCCATGCTTCCCACTTAGATAGTGCTGGGCCCGGCTCAATGTCAGCGAAATATTTGTTAACCAGAGGTTTGGCTTCTTCTGCGTTAATGTCGCCGCTTAGCACCAGTATTGCGTTATTCGGTCCGTAATATTGGTTAAACCAGCCCTTAACGTCGTCTAACGAGGCGGAGTTAAGATCTTCCATCGAGCCAATCACCGTATGATGGTAAGGATGCCCTATGGGAAATAAGCCTTCAAAAATATGTGTGAATACGCTTCCATATGGCTGGTCTTCGCCCTGACGTTTTTCATTTTGTACAACGCCACGCTGTTCGTCTAATTTCTCTTGTGTTACCGCACCTAACAAGTGCCCCATGCGATCAGATTCCATCCAGAGAATACGATCAAGTGCAGGTGTCGGAACGGTTTGGAAATAGTTAGTACGGTCAAAGTTTGTGGTACCGTTTAATCCTGTTGCCCCAGCTTCTTGTAACGGCCCAAACCATTCATCGTCATAGTTCTCCGTGCCGTTAAACATTAAGTGTTCAAATAAGTGCGCAAACCCTGATTTGCCGTTTGGTTCGTCTTTTGAACCCACCTTGTACCAAACCGCAACGGCAACCACTGGGGCCTTGCGGTCTTCATGAACAATTACGGTTAAACCATTATCAGTAGTGAACTTTTCGTAGTCGATATTGATATCGTTCTTGGCAAACGCTGAGCCAACCAGCGTACTACTTACTGCCAGCACACCTACACTTACTTTTAAGCGCTTGGTGAGATGCTTAAGTACAGTCATTTCGTCATCCTTAATCTTATTATCTGTGCTGAACACCAAAATGTGCCAGGCACCACAAAACGGCTTTACGCCAGTACTAAACATAAATCAATTTGGTAGTTTATAAAGAGTTACGATGCAGAAAACTGTAACGGATTGTAAAAGAGAGGATAAACGACGAACGAAGAAAAATTGTTAGGGAAAAGTAAGGAAGAAAGTCGCAATTATATTGCGACTAGCCGTGCCCAAAGCGCTTTAACTTGTTTAGCATCTTCACTTTCTAATTCGTTGTTGGCGAATGCGCTATTAAGGCTCTCGAGCATTTTATCATTAAGCATCGCAACCGTAGCATCTTCTTGCATTTCTAACTGGCGAGCCTCTACTGCAAAGTGACCTTGCAAGTAGCTGGCTATAAACAATTCGTCATCACTACCGTGATTTACCACGTCATCAAGCGATGCCTCAATATCTGCGATGGCGTTAACGACACTTTCTGGTGCTGCAGCAGGTGGTAACACGTCTTACTCCTTCCTGTTTTTAAATATCAAATCTTAGTTCGAGATAAACTCATTTTTTATGGCTATACATGTGCCGTGTTGTATCAAACTACGTCTTTAAACAGCTTGGCAAAGTACTTTATCTTTATACCCAGTGATAACCGTGAACGCGCCTGCGAGTTCAGCGTCTAGCGTTGCATCGCTTGAGTCTAAGCGAAGCGGCTTACCGTTTAATGCCTGTAGTTTTTGTTTAGTGGCAACAACGAGCATATTCTGCTTGCCAATTTGACGGATAAAAGCAGGGCTAAGCTGCTGATTTCCGCGCCCTAATATGTGGCCCTGACCACCGATCACCGTCAAAATGACTTTCGTGAGTTTGCCTTGAGTCAGCGCAATCAGTTCGCTCGCAGTAACGTCACTTGCGATTAGCTCACCTTGTTTAACCACATCCACACCTAATAAGGTATTTTCTAGGCCAAGAAAGTCCATGACCGCACCTACAGTAGAGCCGGATCCCATGACAAAATAGGTGTCAGGCTCATCGTCAATAATTTCACCAACATAAGCGGCAATGTCGTCAAGCACTAAGGCCTCGTCCTCTTTCCCGCCCATTTTTACTGCTTGAACGTAAGTGAGCTCTGCGGGTACGCGCATTTCACCATAGTGTTTGGCAATAACTTTGCCCGCGCGAAACGCGTTTTCGTCAATATCACGTACTTCGGCGTCCATTTCACTCACAAGCTCGCCTGCGATCATCTGACTTACTACCTGCCCTGCCGCTGACGGCGACACGCAGTAAACGCCAGAGTGAATTTTGCAACCTGCAGGCACACCTAGCACGGGCACCTGTGTGCCAACTACGCTACAGATATTACGGGCTGTGCCGTCGCCACCGGCAAAAAGCAGTAAGTCGACGTTGGCGTCCACCATTGCTTTAGCTGCACGCTCTGAATCTTCGCCCTCGGTTTGCACGGCATCGGCCGTATAGATTACCTCATAAGGAATACCTAGAGATTCACAGATTGTTTCACCCATATCGCCCGACGCTGTCACGACGCTAAATTGCCCAGATAAGGCTTCTAGAATACTGAGCGCTTTCGCCATTTTTTCGTTGGCTTTTTTCTCTGCTCCCATAGCCAGTGCTTTTTCGCGAATTTCTGCACCGTCGCTGCCTTTAAGCGCGAGTGCTCCGCCTATGCCGGCAAAGGGGTTTACCACAACACCCAGTTTGAATTTGGGTTTGTTATCAAACGTTGATTGGTTAAGATCAGTTTGATTCATTCGGCATCTACTCCTATTCCGCCACCTAATTTGCTGTAAGCGTATTTTTTGACGTGCCTGTTACCGTGCTATTTATTATGCTGTTACATGAACCAGACGACTTACCTTTACCAAACTTAGATGACAGCGCATCAATAAATTGTGCAGCCCGGGGCGGAAAGCCCTCAGATTTATAGCGTTCAAGCTGAGCGGCTACGTTTCGCGTAAAACCTTCTCTGTCGGGCTCAGCACCGTTTAAGTTATCTGTGCTTACCTGAAACTTTCTGCCTGCTGCTTCTGTAAACGCCCACTCAATGGCCTGGGGCTTAATTTCTACTTTTTCGAAGTCAGCTTGTTGTGATGCATCGCGGCCATCTGGGCAATACCAGTAACCGTAATCTTCTAATAGTCGACGCTTTTCACCCGCAATACACCAGTGCGCAATTTCATGCAAAGCGCTTGAAAAAAATCCATGAGCAAACACGACTTGATGGTAAGGCGTTGCGCTGTCTGCTGGGATGTAAATGGGTTCGTCATCACCTAAAACCAAGCGCGTATTAAAATCTTCAAATGTCGAATTAAACAACGCGATTAACACAGGTACATCAACGTCTGCTTCTGAGTGATCCGACCCCGTAGGCGTTTCTCGGTGCATGCCCGGATATTCACTTTTTAGGCTTTCAACGTTTGAGCCTTTAGTATCGGTATTTTTAGTTTCAGTTTTGGCAAACAATGCGTGATGACTTGCGATGTTCATGGCGGCTAATAAATTCTACACAACAGAGCTATTTCAATGGCGGTGGAGTATACCAGTAAAACTTTGTCTTCTCACTTGAAAGGCTCGCTTGCTTAGGTCAATCTAGGTTTACAACAACGAATTAGCCACACTATCTCAACAGGGAGTTTGTCATTTGGCGCAAGAGATAATTAAACATATTCATCGGGTCAATGCCCTTCGTGACTTAGCCAATCAGTTGGGTGTAATGCCTATCATTCATCAATTGCAACACTGGCAATGCGAACGCTTACTGGTCACGCACGACGATTTAGCACAGCAAAAACGTTACCAAAAAGCCATGGCTTTTTTTGTAGATGAATTGTACGGGCCAAAAGATTTTAGCCAACGGGACGCTGATTTAGTGCGAGTCATTCCAAAACTCGCAAAAGTACTGCCCGATAAAGCCATGAACGCCATGGATGATGCATTATCGTTAAACGCATTGTCGTTTGATTTAGATATGGCGATGGCACAGTATCTTCAAACCCACTTTCCTGGAGAACCTATCAATCGGGACAACTACGCCGTTGCTTATCGAAGTGTAGGCAGAATTGAGGATAGAAAGCATCAAATCGACATAATTTCCCATTTGGGCGATCAACTCGCCGACGTTATAAAAATTCGTGGTATAGGTATGTTGATTTCACTGTCCCGTCGTCCAGCTAAATTAGCAGGATTACTCGCATTGCATGAGTTTTTGGAACGAGGGTTTGATGCGTTTAAAGCGATAGGTGACGTGCAGAGCTTTATTGACCCTGTATTGGTGAGAGAAAAAGCGATAATGCAATTATTGTTAAGCGATGATTTAACGTTACCTGAAGATAATCCCCTGCCTGTGGTATGAGGCACAATGCCTGAACGTGAAGAAGCAGAGTAGATCAAAGCAAAAATATGAGTAAGGAAAAGATTTGAGCACCCCAACGCTTAATTGGATGTTAGACGCCCCCTATGTGCAGCAGTGGCATATTGATGAAACGCACATCGACCACTATCAGCACGTTAATAATGTGGCATACCTGTCGCAGTTAGAAAGCCTAGCATGGGCCCATTCAAACGCGCTTGGCTTGCAGTTTGCCGATTATCAATCGCTTAACCGTGGCATGGTCATTAAGCGCCACGAGCTAAACTACCACCTGCCAACACATCTTGGAGATACGTTAGAATGCGCTACCTGGATAGTGCATTGCGACAGCAAACTTACTTTGAAACGCCAGTTTCAATTTATCTGCCCAAAGCGAGGCAAAACCGTATTTGATGCTATGACCACATTCGTGTGTGTTAGCCTTAATACTGGTGCCCCAAAGCGAATGCCTAAACAATTTGTGGACATATACGGCAAGGCGTGTGTGGCACAATGAAAACGTGGCTAGCGATAGTGCTTTCGCTCTTCCTTATTGTGTCGCTAGGCATAAACGTTTACCTATGGCTTGGTTTAAAGCAGCACAATGATAAAGCTTATGCGCTAGAGGCCAGTTATGAACACCGTTTAGATAGTGACAAGCAGCTAGAAACCCAAGCACAGTTGGTGGATGAAACTCAGATAAACGAAAAAGCTGAGCCCTTCAACAATGAACGCTCTCCCGCCAACTTTTCACCTATGACAGGCACTAACACGGCACCCAGCGAACTTGACGATCTGCGCACCTCTTCACCACCCGTTAATCAAGATCAATTAGATTCACTGACTACCCTACTCAATAACGAGCAATACGCGTTGCTCGCCACTGAATTAACAAACCTTTTAAAATATGACCCGCTCAACGAATCTCTGTTGTTGCTAGAGGGTGAACTGATTGAGTTAACCAAGCCTCTCTCAACGGCCATAGTGCACTACTACGACTTGGCCGAACTGCCTCTTTCAACTGAAACTCACTCATTTATTGACGCAAAAATTGTTACTTTGTATCAACAGGCGCAGACGCAGTTAAGTCAAGACGAACAATGGGAACTGGTTGCCAGATTAAATGAGCCACTGTATCAACGCATACCTGACGCTAGGCACTACACCCTTAATTTGGCTGAAGCGTACGCTTATCAGCAAAAGTTTACGTTAATGGAAGACGTGCTTGCTGCCCTTCCATCAAACGACAGAGACGCTAATATCATTCGCAATAAAGCCTATGAAATGCGCGATATTGCTGACACAGGTAACACGCTTAGCGAAAGTGAAATAGAGCCAACAGGCGCTGAAGCCGCACGTTATCAAACCCGTGTAGCCTTAGCGCGCATTGGCGATCAATATCGCCTTGATGTAAAGGCGCTTAACCAAAAAGCCACCATGATTTTAGATACGGGTGCCAGTACCACCGCAATATCATCCCGACTCTTTGCGCGTTTAGGCCGTATGCGAAACCTCACGTTTATTGGTAACTTCAACATTAGAACCGCGTCAGGAACCATTGAAGCCCCTCTGGTACAAATACCGCGATTTTACTTCGCAGGTTACGAGTTCAATGATGTATCTGCCATCGTGCTGCCCGAAGACGCATTACCCGATTCTGATGGATTGTTGGGAATGAACGTTCTAGGGCAGTTTGACTTCGCGATAATGCCCCAGTCTAGTGAGTTGATTTTGACAGAGCGAGATTAATGCAGTCTGCGAAAGGGCAAGAGCTTAGCACCTCTCGCCTTTTAGCCTCTATAGCGCGATGTACTAATTTTGCAATTCAACTAAAGGAAATGTCTCAAACACCACACCTTCATGCCCCGTTTTCATAAAATTACGGATGTTGGCGTGATCGCTACCGTTCGGATTATTGAGTACGTCTTCTCGATAAAAACGCCCAAACAAGGCTAGGGTTTGTGCTTCATTTAGCTTTAAATGCTGGCCAAGTGCGAGCAGTTTGCACGAGCCGTTGTTTTGGTTTGCTTCGTTTGACACATCACCATTGGTGAAAGCAGTGGGCGTGAAAGTAAACGCGCTATCGATAAGCGCAATAACGTCGTTAAATTCGATAGTATCTGGGGAATTAGTAACTGCTTGAACTAAGTCTTGGGTGTTGCTAAACGTCATGTTTATCTCGAAAAAAAAGAAAACGATAATAGCAGGTCTAAGCTACCATCACAGACTGAAACATGTCTGGTTTCGGTATTTTCATAAAAAATCACAGCCTTCGGCGGCTGAAAAAAATAAACCCCTCCGGAAAAAAGAGGGGTTTATCATCAATTTAAAGCACCTTTTGATGCGGCACTTCTATTCCTAAACGCGTTTGCACTAGGTCATTAAACCGCTGCGCACACTCGCGTGCCTTGGTCGATGGCGCGTTTTGCGTCTAGCTCTAACGCTTCATCAGCACCACCAATTAAGTGATAAGGCATGTTTAAGCCTTCAACGATATCACGCATCGGCTCTTGGCCTGCACAGATGATAATGTTGTCTACCGGCAATACTTGGCTGTTGCCATCAACCGTAATATGTAGCCCTTCGTCATCAATTTTATCGTAGCTTACCCCTGGGATCATGGTCACGCCTTTGGCAAGCAGGCCTACTCGGTGTGCCCACCCCGTTGTTTTACCTAAACCGGCGCCAACTTTGGTTGTCTTGCGCTGTAATAGGAAAATCTCTCTTGGCGATGGCTCAGGCTGTGGCTTAACGCCTTCAATGCCCGCGCGAGCAGAGAAGGTCATATCAATGCCCCACTCTTTCATAAATGCAGGAATATCTTGGCTTGGCGTTTCTTTGCCATGAGACAAGTACTCAGCGGTATCAAAACCAATACCACCAGCACCGATAATGGCCACTCTATTGCCAACGGGTTTCTTTTCCTTCAATACTTCGATATAGGTCAGCACTTTTTCGTGTTCAATGCCTTCAATCGCTGGCGTACGCGGCTTGATTCCCGTCGCAATCATCACTTCGTCAAACCCTTCGTCGTTTAGCGCAGCCGCATCAACATAAGTATTGAGCTTAAGGGTAATGTTTTTGTGAAGCTCAATCTGGCGTTTGAAATAACGTAGCGTTTCGTAGAACTCTTCTTTGCCCGGAATTTGTTTGGCTATATTAAATTGCCCACCAATTTCGCTAGAGGCATCGTAAATGACAACATCGTGACCGCGCTTAGCAGAAGTCACTGCCGCTGCTAATCCTGCTGGGCCTGCGCCTACAACCGCTATACGCTTTTGGGTTTCTGCTGGCTTGATGTTAATTTCAAGCTCGTGACACGCACGTGGGTTTACCAAACAGCTGGTCATTTTACCGTTGAATACGTGGTCAAGGCAGGCTTGGTTGCAGCCAATACAGGTATTGATTTCATCGGCTTTATTTTGCTGCGCTTTGCGCACAAAGTCAGGGTCGGCCAAGAATGGACGCGCCATGGACACCATGTCAGCGTCACCGCGAGACAGCACTTCTTCAGCAACTTCAGGTGTGTTGATACGGTTAGACGTAATAACAGGAATTGAAAGCGCTTCTCGGAATTTAGCGGTCACCCACGTAAATGCCGCTCGCGGTACTTTAGTGGCAATGGTTGGAATACGCGCTTCGTGCCAACCAATCCCGGTGTTAATGATAGTCGCACCGGCTTTTTCAATTTCTTTGCCAAGCTGCACGACTTCATCATAAGTAGAGCCACCTTCCACCAGATCTAGCATCGATAAGCGATAAATAATGATGAAGTTCTTACCTACCGCCTCGCGCACGCGGCGTACCACTTCAATAGGCAGACGGATACGGTTCTCGTATTCGCCCCCCCACTGATCGTCACGGTGGTTTGTGCGCTTTGCAATAAACTGATTAAGGAAATAGCCTTCAGACCCCATGATCTCAACACCATCATAACCCGCGCGCTGGGCCTGGGTTGCGGCAGTAATGAAATCTTTAACCTGCTTCTCAATCTCGTCAGCATCAAGTGCTTTAGGTTTAAACGGATTAATAGGCGCTTGTACCGCAGAAGGTGCAACAAGCTTAGGGCTATACGCATAGCGCCCCGTGTGCAGAATTTGCATACAGATTTTACCGCCAGCAATGTGCACCGCGTCAGTCACTTCTTTGTGGTTTTTCACTGCTTCGTCTGTATCTAAACGAAACGTTGAAGGATGGGTAGCGCCCTCTTCGTTTGGTCCTATACCACCTGTAACGATAAGCCCTACGCCACCTCTGGCACGTTCACCATAAAATGCCGCCATACGTTTATGGCCGTCGGGTAATTCCTCTAAGCCTGTATGCATAGAGCCCATTAGCACGCGGTTTTTAAGGGTGGTAAAGCCTAAATCTAACGGACGAAATAAATGAGGGTAAACGGGATGATCGGTAACGGTCTGATTCATGATACATTCCTGAAAGTCGTTTTGGCTTGGTAAAAGCCGTTAAAAAGCCTGTTTAAATATTCTTATTTGATGCGTTTCTGTAGTAGAAGCGCTTTTTATCTAAGTATTTACTCAATCTAATTTGTTACATAGTTTATGTAATAGAAATCGTATCGCGCGCCAGCCTTAACGTATGCTAATCATCATTGGGCCATCAATGAGCAATTAGCTACAAGGGAAACGCGCTTTCATACATAAACTTACGAATTCATTTTCTTAATGGCTGGGTGTAATGGCGGATATTCCGGCAGCGTTTTGGTTTTCTGTGCTTCCATGGCTTTAAACACATCTTCCATTTGGAACATGCCCGCTTGCCATGTGGCCATATAGGTCAAGCTCTCTGCCACCGTGTGTTCTGCCGCGTAGTTAATCATAGTCTTAGTGCCTGAAACTGCTAACGGCGAATTCGATGCAATCTGCTGAGCTATTTTCATTACCGCGTCTAGCATGGCAGTTTGGTCATCGAATACCTGATTCACAAAACCAAGTTGCTGAGCTTCTGCAGCACCAAAGTTGCGTCCGGTGTAAGCCAGTTCTTTAACTATGCCAATGGGAATGAGTTTTGGAAGTCGCTGAAGTGTACCTACGTCCGCCGTCATACCTAACTGTGTTTCTTTTATGGTGAAAAAGGCGTCTTGGGTGCAATAGCGCATGTCGCATGCACTAAGCAAATCTACTGCACCACCAATTGCCCCGCCCTGCACGGCACCAATAACCGGCATACGTGCCTGCTCTATGGCGGTAAAGCTATCTTGAAGCAACATCACCATACGGCGCATACGCTCTGCTCTGCGCGACGGGTCGCCCTTAAAGTCTTCTTTCATATTCAGGAACACCGATAAGTCCATACCGGCAGAGAAATGCTTACCCGTTGATGAAATAACAATGACACGGGCGTTACCTTCATCGTCTATTTCACGAATAGCCGCTGGCAATTCGGTCCAGAACTCTGGGACCATGCTGTTCATTGCGTCGGGGCGGTTTAGTACTACGTGGGCAATATGACCCTCTTGTTTTACTTCTAATGTAGAGTACTTCATGGTTTGCGCTGTCTCCTTGAGCTGTTCCTGTTAACAAATTTGCAAACTAGACAGCGTCAAGATAAAAGGCTATGTTGACAGTGTCAAGATAAAACGTTATCTATTCGTCTCAATTTTGAAAATGGAAACATCGGGTTTATGGCTAATGCAGTACAAAGCTACCATCACGGCGACCTGCGCAGCGCGCTGATAGAGGCGGCAACGGCGCGTCTTTCTGAATACGGCGTTGATAGTTTATCTCTCAGAAAGCTGGCAGAAGATGCCGGAGTGTCACGTACTGCGCCCTATCACCATTTTAAAGACAAGAGTGCGCTTTTAAGCGCTATTGCAGCAAAAGGCTTTAGCGATTGGCATACCGCAGCTAAACGAATCTTCGAACAAGAAGACAAAACACCGCAGGCACGTTTCCGCGAATTTGTGCACGAATACATTGGCTACGCTGCCGACAATCCAGAGATGTACGAGTTGATGTTTGGTCGCACTATTTGGCAAAACCAAGCGGCGACCAACGATCTGAAAGATGTTGCATTTCCTTGCTTTCAGTTTCAAGTGACGATGACGCGCTATTGGCAAGATAAAGGACTACTTCCAAACAATCAGGATGCGTTGAGACTGGCACAGGTTACTTGGGGTACGTTACACGGGATTGCACGATTGCTCATTGATGGTATATACGCTGACAGCAGTCATATCGAGGAAATGTGTGATTGTGCAGCAGATTTGTTTATGCAAAAGCAAATGGATGCTTAGAACGGATGAATTGCCAGAGCGAGACGAAGACTCGCTCGTAGCACTTTTTCAGTTACGCCGATTCCGCTTTAGCCAGGGATACTGGCTGACCTTCGTGCGTCGCTTTAATAAACTCTGCAGCACGCTCAGCAATCATGACGGTGGGCGCATTGGTATTACCGCCAATTAGACTGGGCATCACCGAGGCGTCTACCACTCTAAGACCAGCTATACCTCTTACCCGCAATTGGGTATCGACAACGGCCATCTCATCGTCATCACTGCCCATTTTACAAGTACCAATCGGGTGATAGATGGTTTCAGCGCGCTCACGTAAAAACTCTAATATTTCTTCATCTGTTTGTGCTTCTTCCCCAGGATATAGTTCACTGCCTTGGAACTTGTCGAAGTCTGGTGCAGATAGCAGCTTACGGGCAATGCGCACACCTTCAATCATGACCTGCTGATCTTCCTCTGCAGTCAAATAATTGGGGTCAATAAGGGCTTGATCAGCAGGGTGGTTGCTTTGAAGCGAAATAGTGCCGCGGCTTTTGGGGTATAGACAGCATACGTGAAGGCCATAACCGTAACCAAAAGCTAACTGTCTTCCATGGTCGTTTAAAATTGCCGGTAGAAAGTGAAACTGAATGTCTGGGCCTTGTGTCGCTAAGCTTGAGCTAACAAAGCCACCTGCTTCGGCTATGTTGGACGAGAAAATACCTTTGCGCCTAAACGCATAGTCTGCGGTGGCTTTTACGTAGGAAGGCAAGGCCCCTAACGCCACGGCATAGCCCTCTCTCGCTTTACAAGTATATTGTACGATTGCATCAAGATGGTCTTGTAAGTTTTGGCCCACACCAGGCAGATCTTGCTGTACAAAAATCCCCTTTTCTTCTAGCTCTGCTCTGGGTCCTATACCTGAAAGCATAAGAAGTTGTGGTGAATTAATCGCGCCGCCACTCAGGATAACTTCGCTTTTAGCAAAATAGCGATTTACTACGCCTTTTTCACGTACCTGAACGCCAATTGCACGCCCCTCTTTTAACAGCACTTTTTCGGCTGCGACTCTTGTAAGTACAGTTAAATTGTTGCGATGCTTGGCCTGCGTTAAATATCCCTTCGCCGTTGAACAGCGCTGCCCGTTGGCCTGCGTAACATGGTAATACCCTAACCCTTCCCTGTCGTCTCGGTTAAAGTCGTCGAGCTGTTGATAGCCTGCAATCGACGCTGAGTTCACAAATGCGTCTGACAGCACGCTGGTATGCCTAAGCTTGCTAACATTGAGTGGGCCGCCTGTGCCATGGTATTCATCAGCACCTTCTTCAAAGTTCTCAGAGCGTTTGAAATAAGGCAGTACTTCATCAAACGACCAACCTTCAGCCCCTTCTTCATTAGCCCAGCGGTCGTAGTCTTCTTTTTGCCCGCGAATATAACACATCGCATTAACCGAACTGCTGCCGCCCAAGGTTTTACCGCGGGGCCAGAACAGTTCTCTGTCATACATCTCTTTTTGGGGTGCTGTGTGATAACCCCAGCCAATCCCCTCAAATCTACTGAGTAAAGACAACCCAAACGGGATATGAATAAGCGGATTAGTGTCCTTTGAGCCAGCCTCTAATAGCAAAATATCTAACGCGGGGTTTTCTGATAAACGGGTGGCAAGCACCGCGCCCGCAGAACCGCCGCCTACAATAATGTAATCGTATTTGCTCAGTACTTCGCTCATTTCGCCAACTCCTTGAGGGCAAGACTATTAAATGTTAAAAAAACGTTGTGGTACGACCAGATTACCAAACAACACTTCGCCAAGAAAAGACTTAAATTGTAAGATTTAAAAAATCTAATAATCCTGATAACTTAAGTGCTATATCGAAGTAGCCCCTACTCTGAAAAAACTAACAACAAGCCACCGCCTAGTAGATTTAGGCTAAGAATGAACGTTGACCAAAAACCTATCGTTTAAAGACAAATGTAAAGTCTACCTTGCACAATGGCTTGTGAAATGGGGCAAGCTGACGCACGACGACTTCACGAAATCAGAGCTTCATGACCTCGTAAAAGGCAGCTTTCCTTACTCATTCACTTTCGATATCCCCATGGGAACTGGCACGGTTACCGTGCTTGAAGGAAATATCACGCTAGATAGTGAAAGCAACCGTATTGGTCTGCAGTGCCTCGCTGCGCTTAATATTGTGGTTGCCACCACGACTATTTATCGCGCTCATGTTGTATTTACCGTGTCAGCTTCACCCTATTACGACAAAAATATGAGTACACTCTATTTGACAGGCGTCGCCACTGACAGCGTCACCTTAGTTAACGATGATTACGCGTTGATTAAAGACACGCAATTTCTGATGTCGCGACTCTTCCCCAAAAGCGTTAATTCTTTGCTTGGTGGCTCTTTAAAATCAGCGTTATCACTGTTTAGCGCCGGCACATCCGATATGGCTGCAGACTATCTAAAGGTCTATTTATCTGGCTCGAAACAAGCAGTGTTGGACTACCACATCCCTCTCATTAACAACGCCATTAAAAAGCAAATTAAGCAGGAAGACTTAAGCCATACCATGCGTAACGACCATTGGCGCGAGGTTCTGTTCTCAAAAGCTGGCCAAAACGTGCGTGTAGAAGACGACGTACTGCGCTTTTACCTCATTGAATGACAACGCTTACTGTTTGAAGCAATGCACGCTAGTGATCTGACACAATAGAAACAGGGACGGTATCCACCTGTTCACCAATATCGTCGATGTTTAACCTGGGATCGTCCACACTTGCTTCTAGCATATCGAACGCCTCTTTGACGTAGCGCGCTAACGGCTGTAGCGATTCAATATTCTTATTGCAGCACACTAATCCCACATTTGCCGTGCCTGCATATGTCATAAGCGTAATATTTACCCCGCCACCAGGCGTCATGGTAGAAATGGGGTAACAAGCCAGAAGCTCTGCATCTTTTAGATACCGCGTGTCTTTTGGCCCAGGTACATTGGAGATTAAGATGTTGGCAATGGGTTTGACTACGCTAGATAGCCTTAACCACTCAAAGACCAGTGCAAGCGATTGAATAACAATAGTATAGCCGCTAAATGCTGCGGGCCGCGCGTGCTGCGCTGCATGTTTTACAATGCGGTGATTCACTACAATTTGGCGCAAACGTAAATAAGGATCGGTTTCGCCGTGAGCAAGCTGCACCGGCACAATAGCTATCTTATTGCCCGTGGTTTTCTCGCCGGGTTTACGCAAATTGATTGGCATATTGGTGAACAAGGCTTTTTTAAATACTTGCCCGTGGTCTTGCAGCAGTTTATGTACGCCAATATCGAAGGCACATAGCAACACCTCGTTTGCCGTAGAGCGCGTTCGCCTTGCCAGGGCTTTCACACGCTTAAAGTCTAAGTCCATGGTAGCCACAGCCCTTCCCGCTTTCACTTGTCCAGTCAGCACTGTTTTCGTACCAGTGAAAGGAATAGGCATATAGTGTGGGTTCACTCGCAGCACTTTCATGAATATACGAATAAAGATAATTAGCAAATCGAGCGCGGTTTTAAGGGCGTAACCCACTCCCACTAAGCGCTTATAAAAGCTCACAGGCTCTCTGCGCTTATGGCGCAGTCGTTTTACTGCCCATACTGGTGTGAACTTAGTCTCATGTGAGTTTGATACATATCCCGCTTG
Source organism: Alteromonas sp. CH_MED4-4 (assembly GCF_037029575.1). Lineage (NCBI taxonomy): Bacteria > Pseudomonadati > Pseudomonadota > Gammaproteobacteria > Alteromonadales > Alteromonadaceae > Alteromonas > Alteromonas sp. CH_MED4-4. Next base: position 96,764 of record NZ_JAYMEU010000010.1, read on the forward strand.
GAACCAGCGCACTAAGGTTGCCCCATCGCCATACATATGATGAACCCGCGCATAAATAGCAAACGTCTCGCTGTTGTCATCAAAGATGAAATGGTATTGCCAAAGGGGCTTGTCGGGATCTAACCGCGAAGCATGTAATCTTGCTACAAACGCATCGAGTGCTTCGCGGTTTGTAACATCAGCCACACGATGAATTTGAACGTGATAATCCATGTTGAGCTTTTTTACCGGCGCAAACCTCACCGGGTACCCCAATACCGTTTTTACCGCACAGTTGAAGGGAGAAGTAGCACGGGCAAAGCTTCTTATTTCTTGGAATAATTGCGGGACATATTCGGTACCTTTTGCCCCTTTAGGTATGGCAAGTAGCTGCAAGCAAGCTACGTGTTTTGGATTCTCGTCTGATTCGGTTATCCAAAATGACTTATCTAAGAAACTGAGCGTTTTTGCCATTACTATTCCTTTACGCGAAGTCGAGGGGTGACGGGGTTGAGGCATCTCTCATAAAGTCATGAGAGTCGAGCATCTGTTCTAACTGCTGTTTTTGTTCATCGGATAGCGCCAATCTTGGCAATACGCTTACCATCATTAGCGACAAGGCATGATAGCGCTGCAGCGTACTATCCATATGGCTGTTTAATTCATCAAATTGACAGGACTGTGTGATGATTAAGGACATTAAATCTACCATAAGTGCTCTGTCTGCCTTTGAGGCAATAAGAATGTCTCGTTTCGATAGTGACTCAAAAAGAAACGCTAATTGCTTATTTAAGCTAGACAATATGTGCTGTCTAGGACGCACGATACTGGGATATTTTTCTGCTAAGTCAGCCGGGCTGCGGTAGAAAAAGCGAAATACATGAATACTATCTATAAGCAAGTACAGGTAATACATAATTTCTTCAGGATGAAGTGTATCGAGCTTTTCTCGGCTTAGTATCTTCTGCATCTGCTGCTCATGCATTTTCATCAACGCGTTAACCAGGCTGTCCTTGCCTTTAAAGTGGTAGTAGAGATTCCCCGGACTAATATCTAGCTCAATGGCGATATCAACACTGGTAACAGTGTTTTCGCCGTGCTCGTTAAATAAGGTTAGCGCGGTGAGAAGTATTTTCTGCGCGGTTTTCATAATTTAGTTCAATCCTTTGCCAACCCAGTGCGTTAATTTTTTATTCGTGAAACACGTTACATAAACACCAGATAGAGTTGAGCAATACCAGCTACCATACCTAGAATAGCGCCGGTTACGATGAGCTTCCACTCATCCTGTTGATACGCTGGGCGCAAAACGCCTTCAAATTCTTCAACACTTAACGCCTGCATGCGCTCACTTAAATCGTGCCCAATCTGCATAGCATTATTAGCGTAATCAAACGCATAAAGCAGATACTTATCAGAATTATCAAATATCTGACGCACCGCTAGTGCCTTCATTTTATGGTAATTTTCTGACCCCACACCCAACGCAAAATACGGTTGCGCTATAGCAACATAGCGTTCAATAGCGTCGTTAACATGAAGCTCAATGAGTTCTAAAAGCTGGGCTGAGCCTGAACCATGCAAGATTACATGGGTGATGTTTTTAGGCGTTATAAGCTTTTCTTCAATAATGTTTGAATAGACTTCGGACACTTCTTTTTGGCGCTTTAAAAACATACCTTGAATAGTAATAGGCCCCAGTTTTCTTGGGCGTTTGGGTTCGAATATGATTTTGATAGCAATCCAATTAGTGGCATAACCCACAAGCAGTCCACCTAACGGTAGAATCCACCATGCTTGGTAGAAATACCAAAGTAGCATGGTGGGCAAACCAAACAAAAAGCCAAAATAGAAGCCGGAACGCACAATAAACGGAAACTCTTTGCTGCCTGCCGTTAAGAAAATTTCATTAACGAGCTCGGGCGCATTCACCAGCTGCTCTACCACCAGCTCTTTAATATCTAAAATTTCTGAGACATTGTGCTGAAAGTCGTCCACCATTTTATGAACCACATTAGGAATGTCGTTTTCGATGCGTTGATAGACTAAATTTTTGCCCTGTACAGGCAACGCAGCCCAAAGTTGAGGCGCAGATTCTGCCATTACATCGTTAACGACTTTGCGAATAACTTGACTTAAACGCCGCTCAATTGCTTTAGTGAGCTCGTCTGCGTCTAAACGCTGTGCTAACTCTTCAACACTAAGCAGTTTGCCTAGCACTAGCTCAACCTCAATCTCGGCCATTTGGCGGCGCTTCGCAGGAATGAGTCCCTGCCACCCTAAGAAAGGCTTAATACCAACAAACTCAATGGGGTAAAACATCATTTTTACCGCCAGATAGTTGGTTAGCCATCCAACAATAGCGCTAATTAAAGGAATTGATAGCAGACTTAGCGTTTCAAAGTTCCATTCCATACTACGAACATGTGGTCCAATTTGTTATTTTCTCTCTCAGGCTACTGAGTGCTTATGAAATGGTCAATGTAAAAAGTGAAATTACTGCTAATTGTTGATTGAAAACAGCTAAATGAAAGTCTAAAAGTTAGAACGTTTGACCTTGTGTGATTCACCTAATGTGCATCAGTTTTCTCAACAACAAACGATTAGGTAGTGAATTCTAAATTTACGCCATACACTCAAAATAGTGTATGAACCGCTGTTCTCAAACCCTTGCTTTGAGTCTTCGTTATATGGACATTTAAAGACCTGTAATTTTTGAGAGCTGCGTTCTAAGTGAAAACTATCGTTTTGCTGGTGTTTTTTGGGTCAGTGTACTTTTTCCAATGAGTAGAAGGTACAGCCCTCATCAATCAAAAATAGGTACTCGTCATGGCAGTATTCGACTTGCGGTTAAAAAAGCTTGAACATGAAATCGAGCATGCAGGCAATTATGATGAATATGAGGCCGCGTGCTTAGCGCACGATGCATTGTCTGGTGCAGAGGAATGGAAAGCCGAAGACGCTAGCGATGATTACGACTACAAACTAATTCGCAAACGGGTTCAGCGCCTACAGCTTGCCAGAGGCAAAGGCGATTTACATGCGCTTATGTCGATTCTGCACGAGGGGCTACACGGCAATTTAGGCAATATTGCCAACCCCGTATTACTTACCCAGTGTAAAATAGGCACTAAATATCTTATTGAACAGTTTATTGACGAAGTGATATTGGCGCTAGAGCAAATTTATCACGCCGATGAACAAGACGTAGACTTTTACGAGAAACTGTCATTTTTTGAAGAGACTGCACACGCCTTCGGGCGCAGCTGCCTTATGCTTTCAGGTGGCGCAGGCTTAGGCTTTTTCCATGCTGGCGTGGTTAAGTCATTAAACGAAAAGAATTTGTTACCTACCGTAGTGTCTGGCTCTAGCGCTGGTTCTATCATCGCAGCCATGTTGGGTACACGAACTCACGACCAATTATTAGAAGCACTCAGCGCCGACTTTATTTACGAGACTTTTAAACACTGGCGAAGCTTTGCCGGTCTTGGAAAGAAAGGGCTATTTGATAGTTCCGTGCTCGAAAATGCGCTGATTGAACTTTTCGACCTTACCACTTTTGAGGAAGCCTTTAAGAAAACAGGTCGACACATTACTGTGACGGTATCCCCTGCCGACCTCCATCAACATTCGCGCTTGTTAAATGCTAAAACCTCACCGAATGCAATTATTACTCAAGCGGTACGTGCATCCTGTGCAGTTCCCATCATTTTTAGCCCTGTACAGTTAAGAGCGAAAACGCCTTCGGGCGAGATTGTGCCTTATATTCCTAACCGTCGTTTTGCCGATGGCTCATTAATGGCCGACCTTCCCTTCGAGCGCTTAGCGAGGCTATATGGCGTAAATCACAGTATCGTGAGCCAAACAAACCCGTTGGCAGTGCCATTCATTTCCGCAAACCGCATTGACCCCAACTCGCTGTGGGACATGTCTGCGCGCCATCTTGGCCAACTAGCGAAAACTAACAGTATTTTCGCCATTGATATCATTGAAAGGTTAACCGGTAATAAAAGTGCCAAATTGGCTATTCATAAAGTTCGTTCTATCATTGATCAGCAATACGTAGGTAACATCAATATTTTACCCAAGCGCCAAATTAGAAATTTATCGCAGGTGTTGTCTAATCCGACGCGCGAAAGCATCAATCAGTTGATCGTCAGTGGCGAACGGGCATCATGGCCGCAACTTCATGTTATTAAAAGAAATACCAAAATTAGCGAAAATTTACGGTATCATTTAGGCCAATTGAAAAAACGTGAGGCAGTAGAGCTTGGGCACGAAGTAAGATAGCGTGTGCGTCGCTTGACCTGTCTTGAATTGCCAATAGCAAAGTAATGGCAATTCGCAGCATCTTTTGAAAGGAAAACGGTGAGCGCACAAAGCCAAAACCCCGACAGCATTTACACGCAGCAAGTAAAACAACTAATCAATATGATTTATCCTCAAGAAACGGGCTACGGTTCGGTGTTCGAGGATGCGAGTCACTATTTTTCGCTTACCCCCTCTCTTGAGCAGCACATTGAAGACTTAAAAGCTCAGCTTAAGAAAATTGAGGGAAATAAAAACAAAGAGGTGCTTGCAGAGCAACTGACCAAGCAAATAACAAACAGCACTGAAAAGCTTGAAGAAGAGCGTCTGGCAAGGATAGAGCGGCTTGACGCTGTAAGCACCAAAATTATTGAGCTTTGTGAGGGCGATAACTGGCAAGAAACACAACAGCTCAGCGCTAAGTTACTTGGTACACTTATGCTGCTCACACGAGGACCAGAGGGCAACTTTGCACGTGTGCACATGCGCTTCAAACCGCTCTACAAAGCGGTGCTTACACTGCGCTTAGTCGATAGACTGTTAGAGCACGACACGATTGCTCACAAATATCTCTCGAAGTATCGCGAAGCTGCATCCCGGTTTCGTGGGAACCGCTATTGGCGCGATAAATGGAAAACTGAGCTTGGACGACCGCTAATTACCGCAGCGTTACTTCAAGATATTGGCCTGCAAAGCCCTGCCGCACTTACCATCTTGAAAGGGGAAAATGGCGATCTAGACGAATTTCGTTTGCTGGAAGAGTCGCAGCGAAAGGATCTTCTGAAGCTAAACTATCACTTCACTTTAAAGTACTTGTCTGAGGGGTTAGGCCTACCTAAGTATGTAGGAAACAACAAAGAAGAAAGAGATCGCTTTGTTCAAACTCACAAAGAAGCCAATGAATTTTTGCAGCAGCTGGTAAAAGATGCATTTGTATCGAAAACGGGGCTGGGAGAAATTGTAAAGATCCCTCAAATTTATGTTTCAATTGTGCTTTCAACTAAGTCTGACTACTCACGTATGAGCTTGCCTAAAGGCTACATGCTCATTGAACAATTAGCGAAAAAAGGCGGCTTAAATAAGCAGTTAGCTCAGGATTTTGTTGAGCTTGTGGGGTATTTCCCACAAGGGTTCGGCATTACCTACATACCGATGAATGAGAAAGGTCATGAAAAGGACCAGTACGAATGTGCAATAGTGATTGGCCTTAACCCTGCAAATCCAGCTGAGCCTTTATGTAAAGTGGTAACAAGAAATCAGAAGTACATTACCAGCGGTACGCAAGAAATCATTCCCAAAGGAAGAAACCTTTATTTCCCAGCTAACCGCAAGAAACTCATGCGCGTAGGGAAAGACAGACTAAGTGAAATTATGAGTCAATTGTCGAGCAACTTTACTCCGGACGCACTTGACGATTTAGTACCGAGTTTCTGGGAACCCTATGACTTCTTCGGTTTTAAAAAGCATCAGAATTTGTGGGCGAAAAATAAATAGCGAGTAAGTATTGTTCCATAAACAATATGATAAAACACGGACTGAATGAGACGTTTTTATGACTATTGAGGTAAGCCGAGCACAACTTAGAAAAGCAAGATTGGGAGTCTATTTTGTCGCTTTAGTTGCCCTAATTTTTGTCATCGTCTTTTCAATACAAGTAGTTAAAGGGTTAGCCGGCCCAATCTCTTCAATGAATTGGGTTCCTATCAAAGCAACTTTAATAAATGTATATATTGACGAAATGATTACAACAACGACTAGAGATAATCGAAGCCAATATACTTTATACACGCCTCGTATCCTTTACAAATACAATACTAATGGCCAAGAACATACCGGAAGAAAAGTTACTTGGTATGACATTTATGACGACGGCTTTATGCTTAAATTAGGGCTTGAATTAAAAAGAAAATTTGCAGCTTCTGAGCCAGTAGACATTTTCATAAACCCCAAAAACTCGGCAGAATCCATTTTGATCAAGCGTGTTATCTGGGAACATATGTCGATGTTGCTTGTCGGTTTTCTTGTTTCTTGGTCGGTATTTCTTTGGTTAGTTTACGTTTTTATTTTTAAGTTAAAGTATAAACGCTGATGACTTTGAATTTATCTAGTTGCATTTTAAAAGTTGCTTTTGATTCTTTTGAAAAGCTTCTTTTAGTAACGACACAAATATATACATCTGAAAGCTCACTGGCATGTCACAAACTGAGCACCCTAACTACTAACCAAACAAGAATTGTATTAATGTTTCATTGGTGATTATTACGCAATACAAGATGACTCGGATATACTGGCAAAAATTCTTGGATTAGAGGTGGATAGTTTAGAGGCCTGACATCACCGATAATTATCTCTACACTCAAACAAAAAGATAATTTAAACGAACCTAGACGAAGCAGCGCCAAATATACGCGAATTCATTTATTTGGCGCTATTACCAAAAACTACCTTTACCTTTACCTTTATTGAACGCCTTTACTCGTCGTTCTTTGTGATGTCAGACGAATCCGATGTACTTTTAGTCGTACTTTTGGCCGATGTAGCTTTTGTACTAGCCGTTGTTTTACGTGCTGTACTCTTAGCTGCCGTTGACTTTGCTACGGTGCGCTTATTCGCTGTTCCGGTCGCGGCCTTTTTAGTCGGACTAGGCGATGAAGCGGCCGTTGTAGTGGTTGTTTTTGCTTTACTCGATTTGCGGGTACCGGTAGTTGTCGACGAGGTCGTTGTTGACTTAGCTGAAGAGCTTTTAGTTGCTGTTCTGTTATTGGCAGTAGCCTTACTTGCAGTACTTGTCACTTCGGCTTTTTTAGCCGCCTCCTTTGCAGCTAAAAGGGCTACTTGCTCGACGAGTAAGTCCACTTTTGCGCTCAGCATTTCAAGCTGTTGTTCTTTCTGTTGACGTTTTTGACCGCCAGACAACGCCGAAAATAATGGCGTTGATGCAACCAGTTTTTGAGCAGTATCAACTAGGGCGAATGGATTAAGCGTACGTCTAAGTTCACTCTCCACTTCCAAGCCTTTAGCTTGCATAGCATTGATGGTTTCTTGAGTGTTATCAATTTTTTGGCTGACCACACCTGCCGCTTGATCTAGCTTTGCAGACAATAGGTCGGAACCAGCAAAAAGCCATCCAAACAAGGGGGACGACTTCAGAGATGAAGGGGTAGTACCATTTAGCGTTGTCGATTCTCTTTGGACAACAGGCATAGCTTCCGGGTTAGGAATATTTTTGTTGCTCATAACGCCTCCAATATGGAGATTTAGTAAGCATGACAGTGGAAAGCAATGTGATTTACAGCACACTAAGTTGCACACTCGCTTTCCGCGGTCACTCAACTGTAGCTTTCTATCTAGCCAATTTAGTTAAAAGGACTAAATGAAAGCTGCGTTTTGGACACCGAAAACGATGTCCAAAATACTGATTGCTTTACTTGCTGGCAGCTAGCTTTGCAACCGCTTCAGTCAAGGCATCGATTTTTGCTGAAAGCTCTTCGATGCGCTGATCAGCTGGCTCTGAATCAAGGCCAAGCTTCTTGCGCACGTCTGCAACGCGATTTTCAACATCGTTAGTCGTAGATTTGAACTTACTCTTTGCGTCTTCTTCTAGCGTTTCGCCCTTTGTCACTAGCTCGTCAAACATTTTGTTCGCTTCTTCGCTTAGCTTCTCGTAACGCCCCTGCGCTTCTTCAACGCTCTTGCCATAAGCGCCTAGGCCTGCTAACCAAATTTTACGTGCCATTTCTTCGGCTTCGTTGATTTTACCTTTAATTGTGTCAGTAGTAGTCATGTTCAGCTCCTATGAATGCTAAATGAGAGTGTATTTCAACACCATGGCTTTACTTTACGATTAACAATTAGAATCCGCATACTAAAAACACAAAAAATAAAAATGCCCGAAAAAGCGCTAACTTGTTCGGGCGAAATACCAGAGGAGACTGGTTTTAAAAAGGTGGGTGTAGAGTTAGAGTGGAACACCTGCAAGATGCAATACGAACGCATATTCAAGCGCGGTAGACTCGAATCGTTTGAAACGTCCTGAAGCTCCACCGTGACCCGCTTCCATGTCGGTTTTGAAAAGCAGTAAATTATCGTCTGTTTTGTATTCTCTTAGCTTCGCCACCCACTTCATTGGCTCAAAGTACTGCACTTGTGAGTCGTGTAGTCCGGTTGTAACCAACATATGTGGATAGTCTTTTGCTTCAATCTGATCGTAAGGCGAGTAGGAAAGCATATAGTCAAACTCAGCTTTATTGGCTGGGTTACCCCACTCGGTATATTCGCCGGTAGTCAGCGGAATAGACGCATCGCTCATCGTGGTCACTACATCAACAAATGGAACGTGCGCGCTCACACCTTGATAGAGTTCAGGTGCCATATTTACGATTGCGCCCATTAATAAGCCACCCGCGCTGCCGCCCATAGCAAAGACGCGTTCTTTGTCTGCGTACTGCTTTGCCACAAGTCCTTTTGAAACGTCAATAAAGTCAGTAAAGGTATTTATCTTCTGATGCATTTTGCCGTCTTCATACCACTCGCGCCCCAACATTTGACCTCCGCGAATGTGTGCGATCGCGACAACAAAGCCTCTGTCTATCAAAGACAACCAGCTGCTTCTAAACGTTGGGTCTACAGTCGAACCGTATGAGCCATAGGCGTATTGATATAATGGATTGGTGCCGTCTTTCTTAAACTTATCTTTGCGATAAACCAACGAAACGGGAACCGACGTACCGTCTCTCGCTTCAATCATCACGCGCTCAGAGGCATAGAGAGAGGAGTCAAAAGTGTCAGATACACGGGTTTGTTTCATCACCTCGCTTTCAAGGGTATCTAAGTTGATATCAATGATAGAACCAGGCGTGGTCAACGAGCTGTAATAAATTCTAAGCTTATTGGTATCCATTTCAGGGTTTGCATTAAAATACGCACCGTAAATTGGATCTTGAGTTGGAATAACTTTCTCTTCGTTTGTCGTCAGATTGTGAACGACTAAGCGCAGCATCCCGTTTTCTTTTTCTTTAACCACTAAGTGGTTGTTCATTACTTCAATACTTTGAAGGAAAACGTCTGGACGATGTGCAATCACTTCTTGCCATTTCGACACATCGTTAGTGGCGTCCAATGGTGCTTTCATCACTCTAAAATTCTTCGCACCAATATTAGTCAACACAAAATAACCGTCACTCGCTTTTGCTACACTGTATTCTTGTCCGTCTTCAATGGGCAAGAATACTTTTGTTTGAGACGTTGGGTTATTCGCATCAATCAAAGTCACACCTGTTTTTTCGGTGTTGTCATGGTGAATGTATATGACACTATCGTCTTTACTTTTACTGATATAGGTATAAAAGGTAGGGTCGCTCTCTTCATAAACTAAAACATCTTCGCTTTGAGACGTGCCCAATTTATGGCGATAGACTTGGTATCCCAAAAGAGTCTGCGGGTCTTTCTTCACGTAAAAGAGGTGGGTATTGTCGTTCGCCCAAACTACACTTCCAGATGTACCTTCTAATACGTCATCAAGCTTTTCTTCACTCTCTAGGCTTTTGACATACACAGTGTAGATGCGTCGGCTAAGCGTATCTTCAGAATACGCAAGCAACTTGTTGTTGCTGCTCACCGCATAACTGCCAATACTGAAATAATCATGCCCTTCAGACATTCGGTTTGCATCAAGCAATACTTGCGGTTCAGCATCAAGTGAAGGTTTTCTTAAATAAATAGGATACTCATTTTCACCTGAGTAGCTGGTGTAGTACCAGTAACCATTGTCGAGAACGGGAACGGTTGAGTCGTCCTTCTCAATCCGAGACACGAGCTCCTCATAAAGCGCTTCTCGGTTTTTCTTAAGAGGAGCCAAAACAGTCTCAACATAGCTGTTTTCTTGTTCTAAATGGGACAATATCTCTTCATCGGTGCGGGAGTCATCACGCATCCAATAGTAATTGTCATTACGGGTGACACCATGTGCGGTCATTTCATGCGGCACTTTTTTCGCCACAGGCGCACTTACTTGAGTATTTAGCATAACGGATGGCGCTGCACTTTCAGCTACTTGTTGAGGATTTTCAGTTTTATTTTCGACGCCACAGCCTGCTACCAAGCCACCTGCGGCAAGTGCTATCCATAGATATTTCATTATTATTCCTGTTGTGCACTTTTATTGGCGCTTTGTTTACCGCCAAGCGATTGAAGACAATCGACTTTTGATCATTGAAGATTTAAGAAAGCAGCTAAACTAAGCGAAGTTTATAAGTAAAGTGAGTATATATAATTACGATTTAGGGTCTAGCGTTACTTAACGCGAATGAGACTAAGTAAGGGTTAAAATGTTACAAGATATGTGAAACTGTGTTTCATCGCTGTAAATTCACCAACGAGCGTTAGTAGAAAGCGATAAAAAAACGCCGCATATTCAGAAATAATGCGGCGCTTTTGTTGTTTATTGTAAAAGCCGTCGTATGGAAACCAACAGCCTTTGGCAGCCTAGTGTTTAGTCGACCAAATCTTTAGGCATGTCATCACGAATAGCAAGCCACACCTTTCCACTTTCTATACCGTACTTTCTAACTACTACAGGGACACGGTCGTATTCGCCTTTCTCAGCAACATCAAGCAAGTCTGCGTAATACTTGTTTGCCACGTCGCGTGCTTGTTGGTGCGAGAAGAAATAGCCACCAATACGCGAGTACAAACCACGGAAACCGTTCATCATCAAAACAAATACGTTATTGTTAGACGCTAACGCCAAGTCATGTGACATTTGATAGTCGAACTGGGCAAAAGCTAAACCTTCTTGCTCCACATTTTTATAACGGGCAATAATTTCAGCAGACTCTTGAGGGTTGTTTCGAATTGCGCCTCGAATGAAAACCGCACTTAAATTAGTGCGCGCTGCTAATAAATTATCAACCAGTTCAGGGATCCCTTCTTGGTCTAAACGAGCGAGAGTTTCTAAAATGTTTAACCCACACGTTTCCCAGAAATTGTTAACCTTGGTCGGCTTGCCGTGTTGAATTGTTAACCAACCATCACGAGCTAGACGCTGAAGTACTTCACGCAGTGTAGTACGCGTTACACCAATTAACTCAGAAAGCTCTCTTTCTGCAGGCAAAATGGTGCCAGGTGGAAATCTTCCACTCCAAATAGATTCAACAATATATTCTTCGGCGAATCCAGCTGGACTCTGTGCCTTATAAATCATAACTAATCGCCTGCACGTTATTGTTATTTTGCAACTGATTGTACCAGATGCTGTTTTATTATCACAATGAATTATGCCTCGTCCACTAAAGCTTTTAACAACTTGTTAAAATTAAAGTGTTATTTCAAACACCATTAAACACTGCTTGTACATTTTATGTTCGAAATATTACGTATTTTCAAATTCAATGATAACTATCATAAAAAAAGTGATAAATATTCAGTGACTTTCACATGGTGGGGTCTGTGAATTGCTTTCTCAAGACGTTAATATCATGTACGCTTAATTTCCGACTATAATGACAGCAGCAAAACCGCGGTAAGGCGAAATAAATCGCATAGCGCCAGCAGTTTATGTATGCAATAACCGGAACTACACAGTATAAAGATGCGCAAAAATGCGTGCTTTGTTGTAAAAGGAACAGGAACTCATGCAAACCTCAATGATCGCGGCGATCTATAAGAATTTCCTGGGACATGCGCCCGACTGGTATAAAAAAACCATTATTGCCTTTCTCATTGTTAATCCCTTTATCTTTATGGTGGACCCATATGTAGCGGGCTGGACGCTTGTAATCCAATTCATCTTTACCTTAGCGATGGCATTGAAATGTTACCCGCTTCAACCAGGCGGCCTGCTGCTCATCGAAGCGATGTTTATAGGCATGACATCGCCTGGCCATATGATGCATGAGATTGAAGTTAACTTAGAAGTGCTATTGCTACTGGTATTCATGGTAGCGGGCATTTACTTCATGAAAGACCTGCTTATGTACTTGTTCACCAAATTAGTGATTAAGGTTCGCAACAAGTTAATTTTATCCCTATCGTTTATTTTTGCATCTGCATTTCTATCGGCGTTTCTCGATGCATTAACGGTAGTTGCTGTAATTATCAGCGTCGGTCTGGGCTTTTACTCTATCTATCACAAAGTAGCGTCGGGCAAGGAGTTTCATTCTGATCACGACCACACAAGCGACGACGAGCTGGGAAGCCACGACTTAGAAGACTTCAGAGCTTTCCTACGCAACCTTATGATGCACTCAGCGGTAGGTACTGCCCTTGGTGGTGTTATGACCATGGTAGGTGAACCACAAAACCTGATTATTGCAGACAAGGCTGGCTGGGACTTCGTTGAATTTTTCATCCGTATGGCACCTGTTACTATCCCAGTATTCGTATTTGGACTACTTACCACCGTAATTCTGGAAAAAACCGGTATGTTTTCATACGGCGCAAAATTACCTGCAGCGGTAAGACAGATCTTGGTCGACTATAACGACCATATGGACAAGGGCCGCAGTAAGCGTGAAACTGCTAAGCTGGTAGTACAAGCACTAATAGGTGTTTGGTTAATCATTGGTCTTGCTACGCACATGGCGTCAGTGGGTCTTATTGGTCTGTCAGTTATTGTACTTGCTACTTCTATGAGCGGTGTTATCGAAGAACACGCACTTGGAAAAGCGTTCGAGGAAGCACTGCCATTTACCGCATTACTTTGCGTATTCTTTGGTGTAGTAGCCGTTATCATTGACCAAGGCCTTTTCCAGCCGGTAATCCATTGGGTACTGTCGTTTGAAGGCGAAACGCAAATGGTTATGTTCTATCTTGCTAACGGTGTGCTTTCGATGGTGAGTGACAACGTGTTTGTGGGCTCTGTTTATATCACTGAAGTAACAGCTGCTCTACAGGCCGGTCAAATCACACGTGACCAGTACGATATGCTTGCTGTAGCAATCAATACGGGAACCAACTTACCTAGTGTGGCGACACCAAACGGTCAAGCTGCTTTCCTATTCTTGCTAACCTCAGCCATCGCGCCACTGCTTCGTTTGTCGTACGGCCGTATGGTTATGATGGCATTGCCATATACCATAGTACTGACCATCGTTGGTTTGTTAGCAACTTACATTGGACTTGCTGATGCTACTCAGGTGCTTTACGACATGCACCTCATTGAACACCACACCGCTGCTGAAGCGGGTGCTCAAGCGGTAGGTCACTAGTCTATGCGTGGAATCATTCACAGCGTTAGCCAATGGGCAGAGCACAAGTCTTCATGGCTTGTGCTTTTCGCCACGTCATTGGCATTAGAAATTGCTGCGCTTTACTTTCAGTATGGCATGGGTTTAAAGCCGTGCATTATGTGCATTTATCAACGAACCGCCATGTACGGTATTGTGTTGTCAGCACTTATTGTCGTTATTAAAAACAATGGCTTTACACGCATGCTTGGTTTCGCTGGTTGGGCTGTATCTGCAGGATGGGGCTTCTTAATTGCCAAAGAACACGTTGGCATTCTCAATGCTGCGAACCCATTTTTTGCCAGCTGCGAAATTGTGCCAAACTTCCCTTCGTGGTTACAACTTCACGAGTGGCTACCCGCTGTATTTGCTGCTGAAGGTGACTGTTTAGAAGATTCATGGCAGTTTTTGTCTATGGGAATGGCTGAGTGGATGCAGATTATTTTTGCTGCCTACTTTGCTGTATTCGCTATTGTGTTTGCATGTCGATTATTGGATAAGAAACCCTTTTGATCGACTTATCCATTCTACCGTCACGCCTACCTCCAATACATACGGAGCAAGGCCCCATTTCCATTCAGCGCATTGCGGAGAAACACTGCTATGCGCTTTGTGAGGCTGGGCAACAGTCTATCCATCACGTAAAACCTTGGTTTGGTTCAGCGGTTTGCCCTGTTACGCCTGCACTCTCCAAGCAGTGCATCGCCAACATGGAAAAGGCCCGAGATACAGGCTATGGACTTACCTACTTGCTAATGCACGACGAAAAGTGCTTAGGTATGGGCATTATCAATCATATTCACCACACGCACCTTACCGCTAATCTTGGCTACTGGCTCAGACCAGACGCATGCGGGAAAGGTTTAGCTACCGCGATTTGTGAAGCCTTGAAGAAGCTTGCGTTCTCTCAAATGAATTTGCATCGATTAGAATGCTTTATAGAGCCTAACAACAAGGCAAGCATACGTGTAGCAGAGCGAATTGGTGGTACAAAAGAAGGGCTTTGTCGCAAACGTGTATTCGGGCGCGATGCGCTGCTTTATGCTATTGTTAATGGCGATTAACGCGCGTTCTGCGCGTTAATCTAAGTCTTCTAAAGGCCAAATGGCTATATAGTCTTCAAAATTATTTAAATCCACATCGGTTTCAAAAACAGTCTTATTGCGTACCGACATGCCCTTTGCGTGCATCACGTGCTTCTTCCCTTTGTTTAACAATGGATGCCACGATGGTATGCCCCTTCCCTCATAAAGGCGACGATAGGTACAGCTGTTAGGCATAAAAAAGATATCCTTCAGATTTTCTTTTGTCAGCTTCACGCAATCAGGCACCAGCTCTGTGCGCCTTTCATATTGGGTACATTCACATTTTTTTGTGTTCAAATACGTACACACAATATTGGTATAGTGAATCTTCTCATTATCGTTAATATGGTCGGTCACTTCGTATTCTTCTACCGCGTCATCATCGATAAATTTTTGCAGACAACATTTACCACATCCATCACAAAGTGATTCCCATTCCTTTTGGGTCATCTCCTCTAAAGATTTGGTTTCCCAAAACGCTGCCGTCATTCTGCTATTACCTCAGTTTCCACGGTTAAATGATTGTCTAGCGTTGCAACAATCGTATCTTGCGAACAAAGCTTACCTACCCCTTTGGGCGTGCCTGTAAGAATCACGTCACCACTGTCTAACGTAAATATAGATGACATATGGGCGATAAGTGGGATGATTTTGTGCAGCATCAGTTCGGTATGTCCCTGCTGTCTAATCACCCCATTTATGGTTAAGGTAAAACGCAGGTCTTCCAAGTTTTCTATTTCACTTAACGGCACAAAACCTGACAGCGGTGCACTGTTGTCAAAAGACTTCGCTCTTTCCCAAGGCTGGCCTTGCTTCTTAAGCTCGGCTTGAACCTCGCGAAGGGTTAAATCGAGACCAAGTCCAATACCCCATACCGCGGCTTTTACGTCATCTACACTCGCATTCTTCAATGATGATTTTAGCAGCACAGCGACTTCAAGCTCGTTGTGACACTCGCCTTTGTCGGTAGGAATGGCAATAGGCTTCTGCATATAACATAAGGCAGCCTTTGGCTTCATAAAAAGCAAGGGTGCTTCAGATACGGTAGAATTCATTTCTTGAATGTGGTCGAGGTAATTTCTACCTATACACACTATTTTACTAACGGGTAGTGATATTTCATTGCCTTGAGAATCGATGTGACGATAAGCCATTAGTAACCTCGTTTTATCCGCTCTGATAAATACCCAACCGAAACGCCAAAATAAGACGAGCGATTCCACTTCATCAGTGTGTGAAAATTGTTATACACCAAGTAAATTCGGCCTTGCTCACCATCTGGCATAATAAGCGATGCACTGATTTCTGCATTGGGGAGTTCATTTCCGTTGTAGCGTTTGACGCCATTCTGCTGCCAAAAGGCCAACGGCTTCATGTTAGATTTCGCTAACCCTGAAAAAGGTACTGGTTTGGTTAGTATTACTTGGCGTCCCCACGTCCCTTCACTATCCCAACCTTCAGATGATAGATAGTTGGCGATTGACGCAAATACGTCTGCCTTGGTCTCCCAAATATCCTTTCTGCCGTCGCCGTCGTAGTCCACTGCGTAATTTAGAAAGGATATGGGCATAAACTGTGTTTGTCCCATCGCACCGGCCCAAGAGCCTTTAAGCGCCTCTACAGAGATATGCCCTTCATCTAGAATCTGAAGTGCCGCAAAAAAGTTGTCTTTAAACAGCTTTTCTCGTCGCCCTTCATACGCCAAAGATGCCAGTGCAGACAGCACACTAAAGTTACCCTGAATTTTACCAAAGTTAGACTCGTTACCCCACAGCGCAACAATAAAGCGTGCCTGAACCCCGTATTTTTGAGCAATTTCGTCAAGCAGTACTTTGTGTTCATTGTACTGCTCAACCGCCTGCTTCACTTTCCAGTCGGGTACTCGCGTTGCTAGATAGTCATCTAACGTTATTTTTTTCTCTGGCTGGCTTTTGTCAGACTTGACGACCGTAGGCCTGAAAGTAATGTCAGCAAACGCCAAGTCTAACTTAGTCTTATCTATGCCCTTTTCGGCCGCTTCTTTTTTCAGTTGAGCAACATAGCTTTTGAAGCCCGTCTCGCTAAGCTCACTGTCATTACTTGGTTGATTTTCGGCATGAACTATCAGTGAAAAGCTTAAGGTTATACTCGATAAAACTAGGGCAATATTGCGCGGTTGAGGAAATAAGCTACGGTTTTTACGCTTAGCTATAAAGATAATTCGGTTAACTAAGCGGTTTAGAGTCTTTAATAACATGGAAATTTAAAACTTCTTATCGGGCGTTTTTGACAGCCCAAGAGATTCACGGTGTTGCTCTAGCAAGTTATCTTCTTTTGGCGGCATTTGAAGGTAAAAGCCTTTTTCATTAAGCTCGTCGATAAGTTTTTTCTTATCAACCATGCCAAGTTTCTCGCGCTTTTCTAGGGCGATGATAGTCACTAGCTCTGGACGACCAAACTTTGCCATAAGCGGCTCTGGCACGTCTTCAAAATGGTCTTTCTTTGGCACGTACAAATACATGCCGTCTTTCTTTCGCGTTTTATAAACTGCGCATAACATAGAATTTTTGCTCTTTCTTAATTCGTTTGTTTAGTTCTTTTGGGGTCACTATGCAGATTTAATTGGCCAGACAGCATACACCTCTCGCCAATACTGCTCACCCATATTGCTTTTAAAGCACTATTGGGCCGGAGCGTCGCCAAGTAAACGGGTTACGTGAGAGCGAAACAATGGCTCTCTCCACGTCGACAGTACATCGGGCATTAGTCCCTGCACGCGGGTTTCATCAACCGAAAACCAGTACCATTTTAACAGTTGATTCAGCTGTTTTTTAGAGGCAATAACGTCACTATTTACTGCATTGTCTTTCGCTATCTGGTCGCTGATAACTTTAAGCTCGGCCAGCGTTTTTTTGTACTTGGCGATATCAATTAACCGCAGCACAACCGGAAGCCTGAGCTTTTCTGGTGTTTGCGCGTACTTTGCTCTCGCCTCTTCAATTAGCGTGATGATGGTGTCGCCGTAGCGGCGTACCGATTGATGATTCACGCCGTTAATTCGAGAAAGGCCAGATTTACTATCGATAAGACGCTGCGCCGCTTCAAACAAATGCCCTTCTTTGAACACAAAGTTTAGAGCCAGATCTTTTTTTCGTGCGGTATTCAAACGCCATGCCGCTAGTGCCTGTAATACAGTGAGCTGCTCGCTGTTCAATCGCCAGTTATTCTTAATGCTTAAGTACGCAAAATCTTCAGGCATTTGAGCGCGCTTTTTATCAACTAACAAAGCGATCTCTTGATAAATCCAGTGCACTTTCCCCGCCTCTTGTACTTTACTGGCTAACTGTTGGTAGCAAGGCAGTAAATACAGCACATCATTCGCTGCGTAGCTCAGCTGCGCTTCACGTAGAGGTCTGGCTAACCAATCGGTTCGCGACTCCCCTTTGTCCAAACTGATATCACACAGCAACTCTACAAGCTTTGCATAGCCAAGTGACGGCCCCATGTCCAAAATACTTCCCGCAAGCTGCGTGTCGAACACAGGCGTTGGTACGGTATCAAAAGCGGTAAGGAACGCCTCAATGTCTTCAGAACACGAGTGCAGTACTTTTACGACTTCGGTATTCTCCATGAGATCGATAAATGGCTGCATATTGTCTATGGCGAGCGGATCAATGAGTACCAGCTGATGGCCATCATAGAGCTGGATAAGGCCTAAATGAGGAGTGAGGGTTTTCGTTCTTACGAATTCGGTGTCTAAGGCTACCGCCTCTTGACGCTGTGCGGCAGTGCACACTTTTTCGAGTTGTTCAGATGTTGTAATTAATTGATATTGCATATTTTTGCACAGTAATAAAAAAGCCGGCTTACGCCGGCTTTCACAAAACTATTTCAACGAAATTAGTCTCGAAGCTCCCGACGCAGTATTTTACCTACATTGGTTTTTGGTAAGTCGTCTTTGAAAACAACTTGCTTAGGCACTTTGTAACCCGTTAAGTGATTACGGCAATGCGCGATAACGTCTTTTTCAGTAAGTGAGTCGCTATTTCGAACTACGAATAATTTCACAACTTCACCACTGACTTCATGAGGAACCCCAACCGCAGCTGCTTCAACAATGTTTTCATGCATTGCAGCCACTTCTTCAATCTCGTTAGGAAACACGTTAAAGCCTGAAACTAGGATCATATCCTTTTTACGGTCAACAATATAGAAGTAACCTTCATCATCTACCGTTGCGATGTCACCTGTGGCTAACCAACCGTCTTTTAGAATTTCTTCTGTTGCTTCTGGTCGGTTCAAATATCCTTTCATTACCTGAGGGCCTTTCACCCACATTTCACCAGGCTCACCTTTTTCAACAGGATTACCGTCGTCATCAAGAAGCTTAATGTCTGTAGAAGGAACAGGCATACCGATTGCGCCTTTATAAGCTTCAATCTGTGGCGGGTTAACCGCTACCACAGGCGAACACTCTGTTAGCCCATAGCCTTCAAGAAGCACAGTACCGGTGACCTTTTCCCACTTTTCTGCAACAGGGCGCTGAACAGCCATACCGCCGCCTAAACCAAACTTAAATTTGCTGAAATCAAGTTCACTGAATCCAGGCGTATTTAACAGGCCATTAAACAAGGTATTTACGCCAGGTAAAATGGTAAACGGATATTTGCTAAGTTCGTTTACAAAAGCCGGCATGTCACGTGGGTTGGTGATAAGCAAGTTACGGCAGCCGTATTTAACGAACATCAAGCAGTTCGCCAGTAGCGCAAAGATATGGTAAAGCGGAAGCGCGGTAACAACAAAGTCTTCGCCTTCTTCAATCACTGTTTCTAAGATACCTGACACTTGCTCTAAATTCGCTACCATATTGCGATGAGTAAGCATGGCACCTTTAGAAACACCCGTTGTGCCACCTGTGTATTGAAGAAACGCTAAATCACCGCTATCAATATCTGGGCGTTTATATTCAAGGGATTGCCCTTTTTTAACCGCAGACATAAACGATGTCGTTTCAGGTAGATTAAACGAAGGCACCATCTTTTTAACGTACTTCACTACTGCGTTCACGATCCAGCGCTTAGGTGCCGGAAGCATATCGCCTAAAGCCGTCAAAAAGACTTCTTGCAGGTTAGTATCTGCAATGACTTCTTCTAAAGTACACGCGAAGTTTTCAACAATAACGATGGCTTTCGCATTAGCATCATTTAGTTGGTGCTTTAACTCACGAGCTGTGTAGAGAGGATTTACGTTAACCACAACCATCCCTGCGCGCAAAATACCAAACATGGCAACAGGGTATTGAAGAAGGTTGGGCATCATAATTGCCACAGCATCACCGCGTTTTAGTCCGCTTGCTTGCAAATAAGCGGCAAACTGAGCTGATAAAGTATCTAACTCTTCAAACGTGATTGAATGCCCCATATTAATGAAGGCTTCTTTGTTTTTAAACTTCTTTACCGACTGCTCGAAAATGTCTACTACAGATGCGTAACGATCGGCATCAATTTCTGCGGAAACGCGAGGGTCGTAATGCTTAAGCCAGGTTTTTTCCACCAAAACCTCCTCTACTTTATTCTTATACTATTTTATAAGCGCATGGGGAGCTGCACTTATATAACTGGTCTGATAACTTGCGAATAGTATAGGATGTGTAAAAAAAAATAAACGGCACAATTTACAATTGCTCAACAAAATGACGAATTAATACCCCTACATCGTCAGTATTTTCCATGTGAATATGGTGACCGCCTACTAATTGTTCGTATTGCGCATTTAAAAACCACCCCTTGCGATTGGGGAAAACAGTCTCAAGGTTTTTAAAACTGTTAGATGCACCAATAAAAAGAATTGGGCATACAATAGCACGCATTAGCGATTCTGCCTGCTTTTCTGTGAGTCTTAGTGTAGATTTTGTACGAAGCTTCGGGTCGCTCGACCAGAAGCAATGTCCCCCTGCATCTTGGGTCAAATTTCTCGACAAAATAGAACGCGCGTGTTCGGCAGGAATATCTGATACCTTGCACCTGGCTTTAACTGCGTCGTCTAAATCAACGATTCGCAGTTTATTTCGCGACTTCGCGTGACGACTCATTATTGCGTCACGCATTTGTGCTGCGGTTGTTTCTTCAGTTTCGGTAAGCGGCCCACAAGCATCAATACTTATTACAGCAGTGACTTTTTCCGGAAAAAGTGCGGCGAAAAGGCTCGCTAGTATTCCGCCGAGAGAGTGTCCTAATAAAATGACTTCTTCCCACTCTTGAGATTCTATTAGCGCATAAAGGTCTTGCAGGTAATCAGCTTGATTGTAATGTGCGCCTAGTGCACGGTGACCAGAACGACCATGACCAGCTAGGTCTAGCGCAATAAAGCGGTGAGTTTGTAGGTAGGGTGCTAACAGCCGTAAGCTCTCTGCGTTATCCAAGTAGCCGTGTAAACCAAGTACGACTTTGCCGGCACCTTGATTATCTAACGCAGCTAAATGTAATGCCCCAATGTTAAATTCTGTTTCAATCATCTTTCATCCTTTGCGGCAATAAATCGCCGCGCGCTTTCCATGACCGTCCTAAAAATAAAAAAAAGGCGGCAATATTATGCCGCCTCCATGATAAGTTTTTTACTTCGCTTTATCCTGCCTTGCGGGCTGTATCGTTGCCTTTGTCTTGCTTCGTGTAGACTTAGATTTAGAAGGAAGCGTGGCCTTGCTCGGCGCATTTTCGTAACGAATTACGCGCGTTCGATTAAAATGCGGATACATCCAAGGGCCATTGAAGCGATAAAAAGGTGAATACCAACCTGTGTGGTAATTGAAGAAGTAAGTATTTACATCATAAACCTCTTGCTTCCTCCACATGTGGTAGTCATCGGCAATGATCGTCGGATAAATGTAGGGCTGCTCACCCACCATGCCCGCAGTTGGAGCGGTAACTGTACCTAGAAACGTTGCCGCACGCCCTTCTTCAAAAACAATTGGGTCGACGAAGCCATCAATTTGTACTTTGAATCGACCCGACGTCTCTCCATTTGTTGAAGGCTTGCCATAATGATTTAGCGGAAAATGAGCGAGTTCAATGAACGTTTTGTTGGGCTTATTTTCAACACCAACAATCATTCCTCCCCATCTGGCCTTTTGGCCTTGCGCGTTCGCCCCCGACGTGACCGCTTTCGAATAGCTAACTAGCTGCGTTCCTTCAGGCACTTCTATGCTATCTGGGACTATTGTGCAGCCCGCAAATAAAAAGACTGTAAGTAAAACTAAATACCGAGACATCGACGAGCTCCTATAAATCCTAGAAAATGCTGCGTTTGAATAAAAGTCAGTCTACAAGCACTGGGTTGTTTAAAAAATACAGTAAAATTTCGATTACAACCCGCCTCTACTTTCATGTATCTCTTTATGAGAAAAAGAAAAACCGAATACCAACAACCAAACATTAGCATTTATACGAATGGACAACCACTGCCGTTCAAACACTATGTCGCTTAAATGAGATAGATCATCCCAACCAACAATTTGTAGAGTATATACGGTAGGCTTTTGTTCAAAATACAAAGCGGGTTTTAACAATCTGTTAAATTTATCTACGGTGTGAATTATGGTGCTTGGAATTGAACTACGCGTAGATGTCCACGCCGAACATAGATTGAATAGACTCGCGTTGCTGCTGCTTTTCAAAGCTTGTGTATGACGCTATGGCATTTTGAGAATACGTGTTGCCATCTTCACGAATAAATTGTTGGTACGCTTTGGCGTTATCCGTTCCCTGTTCGTCGGGCGCAACAACAATCGCCCTAGCAGACGATTCGCTTTGCCCTTTACTTTGCTGTTCAGGGTCTTTGTTAATTTTAGCGACACGGCCTTGCGAAGGTTCGGAAGACGGTACAGCGAAATTATTATTGATAATCATACAAAGTTAACTGAGGCAAGAATCGTACCATTGGGAAGCGAGCTTTAACCTTAAGACTCGCTCCTCTTTTCCCGTTGCTCGATTTATTTATTGTTAGTAATGGGCGCCCAATATTTGGCGGCGTGTCGTTACTCTCTGCCAGGTAATTTTTTCCACGTAACTTTATCGCGCAGATATACAGGTTCTACATTCACAGCGTCAGATACTTCGCCTTTACTATGTGCATCTATTGCAAGTTTAAGCATGTATTGCGCGTTTGGAAGTGTGATGTCAGACGCTACCTCACCACATACTTCAGACTTCCAGTTATCAAGCTCCTCGTAGGCAGACCAGCCGGTGCCAGCTGCAATTACAGTCGCGCCGTTTTCTTCTCTAAGTACTTTTAGCTGTTCAATAGCCAATTCGGGCGGACAAACTTGCTCTTCAGTGCAAAGTACAAGCCCATTTTGCGACTGAGAGTAAACCGCGAAGTACACTTCACCCATACGCGCATCAGACGCGACGGCAATCAATGCATCTTTATGCTGAGTTTTAGACGCTACTTCAAACGCCATAGCTTCAAGCGTACTCACACCCGCTACTCTTAAGCCTGTCCCTAACGCTAAACCTTGAATCATTCCCGTCGCTATGCGAACACCGGTAAAGCTGCCTGGGCCTCGACCAAAAGCCAGTAAATCTAGGTCGCCCAGCGAAACCTTTGCTTCTTTTAACACCTCATCGACCATGGGAAGAAGTCGCTGACTATGCTGCTGAGGGCATATCTCGAAACGCGTTATGACGGTGTCTTTGAATTGAAGCGCAACCGAACAAGCTTCGGTTGCGGTATCTATAGCTAAAATGTTCATGTTTATCTCTTATTTCATATAAGCTGAAAACGGGGCTAATGGCGTAATACACGCTTACCGCTTTTTCAGTGCTTTAACTTAGGCTTCATCAATGCCGGCTAAAAATTTTTCCACTTCGTCCAAGCTTCTTGTTCTTTTCATATCTGGCAAGCTTCCGACGAAGGTTTTGGCGTAAGGCTTCGTCACTAATCGATTGTCACATATAACCAGCACGCCTTTATCTGAAGGATCTCGGATGAGTCTTCCCGCGCCCTGCTTTAACGTAATAACAGCTTGGGGAATTTGAATAACACCAAACGGGTTTGCTCCACGTTTTTTTACATCTTCCATACGGGCTTGAAGCAGCGGGTCATCAGGTGACGCAAAGGGCAGCTTATCAATCATCACGCAAACCAAGTCGTTGCCGCGCACGTCTACTCCTTCCCAAAACGCGCCTGTGCCCATTAATACCGCTTTTTCATCTGCAAGGTACGCATCCAGCAATGCTTGCTTGGTGGTAGTCCCTTGCACCAGTAGCGGATTATCTATCTCATCTTCTAGCTTCTGCGCAATTTCTCGAAGCATAGCGTGACTAGTAAACAACAAGAAACATCTCCCGCGACTTGCTTTGATTAGCCGTTTGGCTGTTTCTAGCAAAGTTTCGCGCATAGCGTAGCTGTTTGGTTCTGGTAAATAGCGGGGCACGCACAGCATGGCCTGTTCAGGGTAGTTAAACGGGCTATCTAATCCTAACGTTTCTGCGTCTTCTAAGCCCATGCGGCGCTGAAAGTGATCAAAACCGCCGTTTACCATTAAGGTTGCAGAGGTAAAAATCCACCCGCGCGGCGGCGATGATACGAAACGTCTGAATTTAGCGGCAATTGATAAGGGCGTTAAATGCATAATGAGGTGGCGCTGAGTAGTTTCATACCACAAACTTACATTTTCTTGCTTATTGTCGCTTAACGCATCTAACTGCTCTCTTGCAGCCACAACACGTTCGTACATGTTGTCTAAATCTTTATCACGGCCAATATGTAGCTTACACACTTCATGCAGTACACCCAGCGCTTCGGACAGCTTGCCCATCTGCATGCGTACGTCGTCACGGTCTAACGCCTCAGCCCAATTGCCGCGTTCAGCCGTATCTGGGAATAATAACCGTAAGTCAGAGGCAATCATCCTGCATTTGTCAGCCGCTTTATCTAGCTGCCCAGCATCTTTTAGCACTGTTCTAAACAACAGCGTGATATCTTTCGCAATATCGTGAATTTGTCTTGTCGAAAGTGACTCGCCAAAGTAATCGCTGGCAATATCGGGAATTTGATGAGCCTCATCAAAAATAATCGCATCAGCTTCTGGGATAAGTTCGCCAAACCCTGTGTCTTTCAGTGCCATATCAGCAAAGAAAAGGTGGTGGTTTACCACAATAATATCAGCATCCAGCGCCTTTCTGCGCGCTTTTACCAAGTAGCAATCTTCATAATCTGGGCAATCGCGGCCCAAGCAGTTATCCACTGTAGAGGTAACCAGCGGTAAAACACGGGCATCTTCGGGAAGAGTTTTAAGCTCCCCCATATCACCTGTTTTCGTAGTACTAGACCAACGTTTCACTTCTGAAAGCTGACCCAATACCTCTTTTTCAACCAGCGTAGAGTTGCCGCTGTGCTGCGCTACACGGTGTAGACAAAGATAGTTTGAACGGCCTTTTAACAGTGCAGTTTTTCGCTTGCTGCCTAAGGCCTTTTTTACCAGCGGTAAGTCGCGGTGAAATAGCTGCTCTTGTAAGTTTTTAGTCCCTGTAGAAACAATGGCTTTTCCGTCGCTCAACAATGCCGGAGCGAGATAAGCGAAAGTCTTTCCCGTTCCCGTACCGGCCTCTACTATTAAACTACCTGTGGTATCAATAGCGCGCTTAACCGCCTTTGCCATTTCAGTTTGAGCTTCGCGAGGTACAAACCCCTTGATAGCACCTGCAAGGAGGCCATCTGAAGAGAATACGTTATTTATTGTGGGCATGGTTTAAGCGCTGTCATTACTTTTCTACTTTAGGCCGCGCATTATGCCAAAAAGCCTATGGAATGCCCATTAAAGGTTTGCATTTTAGCGTCAGCATTTGCTACCTGACGCCTTTTAGAGTCAAAACAATTGTTAAATTTTTGATGAAAAGAATTTGTCTTCTAGAACAAAAAAATTAGCTTTTTAATCTTAACACTTAGGCGCAATATCCAGCTCGTAAATGTTTATACTCAACTATTAAACGAGGTAATTATGAAAGGTTTACGCTTTATAGGTTTAGGCTTAGTAGGTTTAAGCGCAATGGCGTTCTCTGTAATTGCAGCTGCGTCAGAAGAAGCACCTGCAGAGCTGGTAGCGGAATTAACCCAGTTCTGTAAAGAAATCGCTGAAGAAGAAGGTACAAAAGGCAAGTCGGAAGACGTATTTGTATTAGAGTGCGTAAATGATGAGCTAGAAGCTGAAGGTTACCAGAAACTGAAATCTTTAAACTGATCTATTAAGGTGAGTTACTGATTCACTTTAACTGAATGAATGATAAAGCCTCGCCAGTATTGGCGGGGCTTTTTTGTGCTCTGCTTTTGAAGTGCCTTTTCGAGTTCCCTAGCATTGTATATAGCAATGCATGCAACGGTGGCTTTAGTTGAAAGCATCAGCGTTCAAAAAATGCATCAACCAAATCGGCGAGCGACTCCTCTAGCTCTTCTTCGAAAGCATCGATATCAATACCAAAGCTATCCATATATTTAGCCGCATTGTCACGGGAAAGTACGACATTTTTTATCTGGAATTCAAGCTCGGGCAGTGTCTTGTCGTAGCGGGGCTTAATGGTCCATCGCAAACAATGACCATGGTTGTCTTTTAGCCTTTTTTTGGCAAATACACAAAACTCCTCAACGTAGTCAGCACCTTGCGGCCCAAGACATCCCGGTTCTATGCGGTACATTACCAACAGCTTTTTATATAGCGGAAGTCGCGTTTCCATCACATCTTCAATTAGCTTAAAGAGTTGATTATCGGAAAGTTTGGAGGATTTTGCCAGCCAAGTAAGGGGAGAATGCGAGAAATTTCACACTCCCCCGTATCATTACTCTGCAAGTTCAGGATCTTTTATGAACAAGATATCCATGATGATTGCAGGATCCCACTCGCGCATTTCTGCTTCGCATTTCAGTCGAATTTCGTCTAACTCACTGATCGTTGCAATCGAGAATGCGTCATCCACGATAATGTGGACTAACAGATAGACATCCCTACCCCGCTTACTAATTCGCACTTCCACATGTTCGTATGGGACGTCAGCCAACGTTTTTTTGAATTTTTTCTCGATTACCGCCGAGATAGCTTCAGGCGGCGCTTTGTTAATTACTTCATTAAGGCTTTCACGCAAAATCTTAAAAGGCACCGGCAACATTGCCGAGCCAAGAATAATCAATAAAACAGGATCAACGTACGGCGACAGCGTTCTATATTCCGTCAACTCTAACGCGTAGGCCAAAATAAAAGCGAACAAGATGGATGCACTTAGCACGCCGTCTATCATCCAAGTGTGAGAATCCACTTTTACTAAGTCGGACAGTAAATGCTTACCTTTTACTCGCATGTACAGAGAGATGCTAAAACAGCCAACCGTTGCCACAACACCGTAGACCATACCAATACCATACTCAGCTGCGTGCCCACCTGCTAATAAACTCTGAACAGAGCTCGCGACGGCATACACACACGTGGCAATGATAATAAGCGACTTAAACATGTTTAGCGTAGGTTCAATTGCCGTGTAACCAAAGTGAAACCGGTCATCGTCAGGGCGTTGAACCAAATTGGCCACTTTAAGCGTTAGCATTGACATAACAAAAGCGATTAACGAGTACGCGGCATCAAATAAAATAGCGCCTGAGCTCGTTAAAATGGCAAAACCAAGCGCAATAATGACAAATGCGCCGGCAATATAAAAAGAAAGCGTTAATAGACGCTTTTCTTCAAGGTGATGGAAGCCAATGTCCATGAAAATCACTTCGAAATTAAGGTGCGCGGATTCTACTCCGATATTTTAAAAAAAATAGTGCTTTAAATAAAATATTGCTATTTTTTTAAGCAATTCAGTGATACATAGCGCCTATATTATTTCGACTCAACGCACTGCGTTTTTAGCACCCGTTTTAAACTATGAAAATCGTTACCCATCCTTCTATAAAAAGTTACTTTGATGCTGATGAAAGCCGGCAGGAAGTCGAGCAGGCATTCTCTCGAGGGCTTGCTTATGCAGGCCATACCCTAATGGCGCCAGAGAAGTTTAGCTATCAAGTACTGCCTCACTTTAACGACCGTTATGCGTTGTTTAATCAAGGAGAGAATTATGAACTTATATCCAATGTTTGCTTACATCGACAAGCTCAACTTCTTGAAGGGCAAGGCCGGGCACGCAGCATAGTTTGTAAACTCCACTGCTGGGGCTATGACAATACAGGCCAGCTTAAAGGTGCGCCCCACTTTAAGGATGCCCCTAGCGGTCAGTTGAAAAAGGAATCACTGTCAGTGTGGAACGGTCTTCTATTTCGAGGGCGATCTCCTAATATGGACTTATCTGCCCTTGGGCTTGAGGACTATCTCGACTTTACCGATTACTTTTACGCCGGTTCTGAAACCACGGAATATCAATTTAACTGGAAGACATTCATCGAAATCTATCTAGAGAACTATCACGTATACTCCATGCACCCTGGGCTTCGCCAGTTTGTTAAACCCGATGATTTAGAATGGTCGTTTGGCGATGATTTTTCAGTTCAAAAAGTTGGGCTAGGCGACC
This sequence comes from Alteromonas sp. CH_MED4-4, assembly GCF_037029575.1. Lineage (NCBI taxonomy): Bacteria > Pseudomonadati > Pseudomonadota > Gammaproteobacteria > Alteromonadales > Alteromonadaceae > Alteromonas > Alteromonas sp. CH_MED4-4. The sequence goes on from NZ_JAYMEU010000010.1 coordinate 124,892, forward strand.
AGCTTACCAAGCGCACAACACCGCGTTACAGAGAGTTCCAAGACGCATTATTGGCACGGTTTGGGCAAACACTTCCTCGCTTTGGCGCAATATGGTGCTTTTTGTACCCTAATATTATGATTGAGTGGTACCCAGATATTATTGTCGTCAGCACGATTTACCCCAAGGGTGCCGGCGCATGTGTAAACCACGTTGAATTTTATTATCCCGAAGCACTTTATAAAGATATGCCAGACTACTTTGCAGCGGAAAAAGCGGCCTATATGGAAACAGCGGTAGAAGATGAAGAAGCCTGCCTATTGTTAGAGAAAGGTCGACGTGCACTTTATTTATCAGGCGAAGAAGAACACGGTCCTATAGAACCGTTTTTAGAAGCGGGCGTGGCGCACTTTTACGATTGGCTTGCTAAACAGTAGCAGTCTTAGTGCTCTAAATAGTGGTATTTCACAAAAAAGGAGTTTTGATGAACAATTACAAAGGGTCTTGTTTGTGCGGGTCGGTAACTTTTAAAATTGAGGGTGATTTTGACAGTTTTTATCTGTGCCACTGTAAACACTGTCAAAAGGATACAGGTTCGGCCTTCGCAGCCAACCTGTTTTCAAGTTCGGCTATGTTAACTTGGGCATCGGGTGTTGACGCTGTAGTCAACTTCACGCTAGAGAACACGCGTCATAGCAAAAGTTTCTGTAAAATTTGCGGTTCAGCCCTTCCTTGTACTCAACTCGGTGACATTCTAGCCGTACCCGCTGGATGTCTGGATACAAAACTACTGATTAAACCTACTGCACATATCTTCGGCGTAAGCAAAGCTGCGTGGGAAGAAAACTTAGAAACCATCACAAAATTTGAACGTTTACCGTAACAAACATTGAATACTCATTCGAAACCTAATGGCTTTATACTAAACAAAATTCGCTGCTTGAATAACGGCAGGTCGATTGTTGCTCGCATTCACAACATTCTCCGCTTAACGTGTTCCGTTTTTGTCAAAAATAGCGAGTAACTTTTTCAGAAAATTCTATAGATCTCACAATTCCGCCTGTCGTCCCCCAACCTTTCAAAAAACATAAACCAATGATCTAAAAACACTTTATTGAAATGGCATATGCTGTGAATAACTCCATGTGAATACTCTCCTCCGTTTTTAAGCAGTATGGAGGCCGAAAAACCAAGGAGTTAGATATGAAAAAATTAACAATTGCTACACTAATCAGCGCCGCACTTTCGACTGCCGCGTTTGCCGGCAATGGTATCGAAAAAATAGACACCACATTTGCCGATTTGGATAACGATGACAACGGCTATATTTCACGAGAAGAAGCTGACGACGATGAGATTTATGCGCACTTTTCCAAAATTGATACCAATTCAGACATGCAGCTTTCAATTAAAGAGTTCAATGCTCATGTAACGAAGCACCCTCAACATTTCGATGACGACGTGCTTGCAACGGCAAAATCGATGAAAGAGAGTATGGGTACAGAAGGTACAATGGAAACGGAAGTTAAAGTTGATACTGATGTCGATGAAGTGGTTGCCGCGACGAAAGACAAAAGGCTGACTCACGAGCTAAGAGCTAAGACTGAGTTGAAGGCTAACGGAAACTTAGAAAAGACAAACGTTGACAAAGTCGCTGAAGATACTGTTGTTCACGATAATACGGTTATCGCAGATGAAGCGGTCATTGCGCGCAGTAAATTTGAGATGATGGACGCTAACAGCGACGGTAAGCTTACTAAAGCTGAAGCCTCGCGAAGTGGTGTAACACGTGATTTTGATAATATTGACGCAAATGACGATGAATTAATTACGCGTACGGAATTTAAGCGTTATCAGAGTAAGTCTGAAAATAACTCAAGTGATAGTTCTGAAGAGTAATGACTAAGTTGTACTAGCTCAGATTAGATCTGAGCTAGATTCTTTAGCATCTAACTTTCGGGTGTTGACTTAATCACTTCCTCGATTTCACTGTTACCACTCAAGCGTGCGAGATCGATAAGATAACCTTTTTCTAGCTTATCCAAAGTGTGTCCTTCAAGTCGCGCTTTTACCTCTTCAACATCACCATTGGCAATAGAAGTTTTAAGCGCTGCATGATTATTTAACGAGCGGTCTTCTGTTTTTTCAGCTGAATCATTCACAGTCATCGTTCATCCTTAATTTTCACTTAGTAAAAAAACATTAGTGCTTTTTACCTTTTGTAGTTAAAGATGACACTAAACGATCACACCGTTATGCCACCCATATCTCGAACTGCCAAGGCGTGAGTTTACACACTGAATCAGCTCCGAAGATTTTCTTTTCGTCGCGCTCCCAGTGCGCATACTCACCTTCAAACAATGGTTCTTCAAACGTTACATCAAGCTGCTCATTTGAAAAATTAATCACAACGAAAACTTTTTCATTTTCATTACAACGTACAAAACTAAAAACCTTATCCATCTTAGAGTTTGGCACCTGTATCATTCTTGCCCCGTACTCTCCGTTCCCTAACACGGCTTTGGACTTTTTAAGAGCAATTAGCTTGCGGTACAAGTTGCCTATTTCATGTTCTTGCCAGTGTATAGGATCGTGCTCAAAGAACGCTAAACGCTTGGTTTCCCCAGCTTCTTGCCCGTTGTGAATGAGCGGCATACCTTCACCTACCACTGACAACGCAATGCAGGCTTCAAGCGCATCACCAAATTGTTCGCGCTGAGTGCCATCCCAGGCATTTTTGTCATGATTACTAACGAAGGTCATTCTGTAAGCGGAGTGAGGCCAGCTGCGTTCGTTCCACGAATAATACTTGCGCAACCTATCCAGCGAACATTGTCCGTGTGCGAGTTCGTGTAGCGTCTCGTTCCAACTCCATGCGTATGTCATATTGAACGCATTTTCGTGAAGATCTCGGTTCTCCCATTCAGCCAACATGAAGACTGGTCTGATTGCGCTTAGCGTTTGCACTGCTTGCTGCCAAAAATCGTTGGGGACATACCCCGCTACATCACAGCGAAACCCATCAATGTCGAACTTTTCAACCCAATAACACAACGCGTTAATCATGTATTTGCGAAGGCCAACGTGTTCATAATCAAACTCTATGATATCGCTCCAATCCCACCACGGAGATGGACGAAAATCTCCTTTGTAGTCTTTGGCGTACCACTCGGGGTGCTGTTCAACCAAAGGATTATCCCACGCACTGTGATTTGGCACCCAGTCTATGATGACTTTTAGCGAAAGCTTGTGCGCTTCATCCACCAGCGCTTTGAAATCTTCTTCGCTACCAAATTCTGAGTTTATGGCCAGATAGTCTTTTACCGCATAGGGGCTACCAAGCTCCCCTTTCCTGTTTTTTTCCCCAATAGGATGTACAGGCATAAGCCAAACAATATCAGCGCCAAGTGATTTAATGTGGGATAACCCCTTTCTCACTCCTTCAAAATTACCTTGCTCTGAAAACTGTCGTGTGTTGACCTGATAAATAACAGCGTGAGATGACCATTCTGGCTGAAGCACGTTATATCGTTTCTTAGGAACAGGATTGATATCCATATTATCTTTCCTTATCGAGATTAGCGTTTAGAAGAAGGATCTGGTTCTGCGTCGCGTTACTTTAGGCTTCAAATTGCAGCGAGCTGGGCTTTTAACTGCCGCAAGCTCGTAGCTTAAAGAATAGGTAAACTTGTAACACCTAAAATTAGTACCCAAATACCGAAAAAAAGTTTTAGACGCTGAACCGAAAATGCTAAAACAACAAACTTTGCAATCGTTCCACCGACTATTGCACCTGCCCCAGCAAACAAAACAACCTGCCATACCACAGACTCGCTTATAAAAGCGTGATACGGCAATGCAGACCACACAGTAAAAGCCGACAAGATAACCGCGCTGGCAATAGACAAAGTTACATTAAACCCTCGAATTATGAGGTAAACAGCGACTAACTCTCCTACTCCTACCGAAAGCCACGCGGTGATAATGCCGCCTAAAAAACCAATGAAAGGTAAAAGCAAAAGATCTTTCGTATGTAAGTCTTTTTTGAAATGGGTACGCTTCATTAGCGGAATAGAAGCAAATATTGCGATTGCTAATAGAATAGAAAAACTACCAAAAGCGATGTGAAGGTTATTGGCCCCACCCCACAAATGCTCTAGAAGCCTTGTACTTTGAGATGAATACTGAGCGAATCCTATGCCGCATATTGACGAGGGAACCGTTAACATCAGTACACTGGGTAATGCTTTCCAATACTGATCATACTTGTGTTGGTGTTTATAATACGCGGCCCAAGTTAGTGCCCCCGCGGTCATACCACAGCATTGGATGGCGAAACTCGTTGCCACAACGCTTTGCGCAGAAAATGACAGGTAGTTAAAAAACGGAACGAAAACCACGCCACCGCCAGCTCCAGTGGCATTCGCAAATATAGCACCAATAACGCCAAGAACGCTGAAAAGCCCGAACTCTTTAACAAGCTCAATAGGGGCTGGTTGCGCTAGCAAACTGCCGATCCATAAAAATAAAAGTACTATCAACGCTGTTTTACCAGCGTTTTGCTTGATGAGAGAAATCACATACGTCCTTAAGGCAGAAAATACGGCAAGTTACACGGCATGACTTTTCTAAGTACGCAGCCAACTAGCACCTGTACAATTTTCAAACTATTGTTATCCCACTACGTATAAGGTTTTACTTACACAGATATCATATACAGCATTTTAAAAAACATGGTTGAAGTATCTACATTTGAGCACCAGGTGCAACTGCATCTTTCGCCAAACCGCTCAGCAACATGGCAACAGACAAAGCACCTTATTGCAGCTTTTGCCCTTTTTATCAGCTCGATAGCTATTGCTTGGTCACTGGCCGGTGCGTGGGTCATATTACCTTTTGCAGGATTGGAGGTCGGGTTACTGGCACTGATTATGTATTTGGTTTCTAAAGCAACATACCGCTGGGAGACGCTCTTAATTTCATCAAACAGCATTCAAGTCACTAGCTCAAACGGTATCAGCATAGAATTCTTCCGCCCTGATACGTCCTTGTACTATAAAAAAGACTTGAGCTTAAAATGTGCGCCACAGCTTGTGCTACAAGCCCCTCTGCAGCAATTTGAAGTGGGATCATTTTTAAATTTAGAAGACAAAGAGCGTGTTCATGAATGTATGCAAAAGGCGGGGATCGCAGTATGTTCGAATAAGTGGTGGTAATTCGTGTTGCTTTGAAATGCAACCAATGCGTAAGGCTCCTTATCGTGCATGACACAAAATTAATGATCATTGTGGCTATTTTCGACTAATTAGATATAAGACGCAGCGACAACGAGTTGCGACCTAATGAGGGTTACACTATGAACTTATACATCGAGTCACTAGAAGGCGGCAATTACCTCGCATCAACCGGTATGGGCGCCTCACGCACCTTGGTTCGCGACAACAAGTCACAACCTAAAACGTTTCACTGTTTGAACGAGATTAGGGAGCATTTTGACTCTCAAGCCTTTGAGAAAGTTTGGCTCCGTCAAAGCACACCGTATGAAGAAATGGTTGGTCAAACCGATCATCCCGGTGCGTTAGAGCTTGAAATTGAGTGGTAGCGACTTGCAGGTGTACTAGCAAGTAAGACCGATAGTTTTCAATGTTCCATGCACCACTTAGCACGTTTTTTGCGTACAACTAATGTGACGTAAATTAAAACGGTATTTTATTGAATTAGAAACAGTAAGAATGGTCTTCTTCTGTAGTTAATAAAATACCTACATGCTAAGGAGAATTGCATGAAAATAAGTAAGTTAGCTATTAAATCTGTGTTTGTGGCTGCCGTGTTAGCCTTGACGGCGTGCGCTTCGATGGGCGACGGAACTGTTGCTGAAAAGCGACAAGCTATTTTAGATATGCAAGATAACGCGCTTGCCCGCCTTTATTCTGAAAAGCCCGATACGCGCTCTCAGGTAAAAGACGCTGCCGGCTACGCCGTATTTACCAATGCTAACATAAACGTATTCTTTGTGGCGGCGGGCACAGGCTACGGTGTTGTAAACAATAATGTAACCGGCGCAAAAACATATATGAATATGGCCGAAGGTGGCGTAGGCCTTGGCTTAGGCGCAAAAGATTACCGAATTGTTATGGTTTTCCACACACAAAAAGCGATGAATCACTTTATTGAAAATGGATGGACCGTAGGTGGTAACGCGGATGTAGCAGCGAAAGCCGGTAACAAAGGCGCATCTGCAGAAGGCGAAGGCTACTTGGGTAACGTCACAGTGTATACTATGACTGAAAGCGGCCTTACATTACAGGCAACTGTTAAAGGCACGAAATTTTGGGTAGATAAAGAACTAAACTAATTCTGCCCTAACTATTCCTAACCATATTAGCGATTAGCGCTCCAACACACCGAAGGCCTCTTGAATGCAAGAGGCCTTTTTATTTTTTCTGCACAACTGCCCGCTACCGCTCTAAATCTTTAGGCTGTCTGAATCACAGTAATAAGCAGTGTCGTGTTCCCATAGCTTCTCTTACCACCGCCGTGTATACGAAAGTCTAAATTTAGGGGGAAACCCTCATAACTGAATTGAACACTCGTGACTACGCTTTACTTGTAAAAGGCTCGCTTAGCAGCACGCTAAGCCATAAACGAGGGTTTCATCATGCAACCACAAAACAACAAAGTGATAAGAGCAGTAGTAAGAACGATATTAACGAGCGCATTGTTCGCTTCGGCGACGGTAGGCTTTTCAACTAACGCGGCAATAATAGGCAGCAGTTATGGGAATGCAGTCCATGTCGATCTTTCCATTACAAGTAATGTAGGAGGTATGGTCTCTGCAATCGCTAACTCAACTATCAACTTAGCTCATACCAGCGGTAGTGCTCCTGAAAATTATTCTCAGATTGACACTATCATTGGCGCAAGCGCAGATGCTTCGGGTACGTTGGGCAGCCCCATCGACGTTACAGAGTTTGATGGCGCGCTATCCACCGCCATTATTGAAGGCGAATCTCAATCGTCTTTAACGAGTTTTGTTCCGGCAAGCTTTTTTACGTCAGGCCGCGGAACCATAAACGACCTTAATCTTGACTTATTTTCAGACTTACTTGGAATAAGTGGCTTTTTAACGCTAAGTGCTGATGTACTTTCCACAATCTCGCAAATTGACGGAAACGCCACGACCGGCTCAAACGTGAATCTATCTACAGCAGGTTCATCAGACATCGTGGATGTGGAAGTGAATCTTTGGGGAAATACCGTAACGGCTACTGCACTTGAAAATCAGTCTCTCTTTGCAGGTTTGAATATCGCTGAATTTGGCTTGGGAATATTTGTTAATGAAGTCGAAACGTCGTGTTCCAACACCTCTTGCACAGAATCACGCAACGCGGTTAGAGTATCTTTCGATGATTTCTCACTAAATGCATTTTACGATGCGCTATTCCCTGCTGGCGGGCCGTTAACCGGGCCTGTGTTTAACTTGACCAACAACCCTATTGTCAACGGCGAGATCATTTTAGCTAGCTCGTTTGCTACAACCTCTTCTTCAACTGAGGTAAGTGCACCCTCTACGTTTGCAATTTTTATTTTCGCAGTAGGCTTATTGAGTGCAAGAAGATTTAATAAACACAAAATGCTACAGAAATAACGTTTGAAAATCTCAAGGCAGAAGGAGCAAGTCTACGGTTTCTCTCTTTCTTGCCTTGAGAATCATATCGCTCACATTTTACTGAGCACGGTTTTCCTCAATCTGCATCCACTGTGCTCTTGTACAATTCTCGAGAAGCTCAAATGCTTCAACAACCACATCTTCTCCTTGTATAAATGGATGTGCCTGATTATCTTTCCTATTCGTTAACGCCTTAAGCTTATCTCTTGTTCCGTCTCTTCCAGGGTGATTTGACAAAAATACATCAATATTTTGTTCTTTCACCAACGCTTTCATTGCATTTGCCGAGTTTGTATAAGACTTTATTCTTGCGACATCCGGACCATAATTGAGCCCTGTGCCGCCCCATAATACAGCGCGATGCCGTTCATCTCCATCGATCACAGGGAGAACGATAGTAAGCGTACCCGGTGTATGTCCAGGCGTTACATAAAACGCTAACTCAGTGCCATTCACGTTGAGTACATCCCCATCTTCAATCAGTAAATCTTTTTCAGGTTTTGCTCCCCAGCGATAGCTTGCAAACGCGTCGTTTTCTAACACGTGCCACTCAATTTCACTCATCACAATACGTGGACTATAAACTGATTTAATCAGCCCAAAACCACCGTAATGATCGCCGTGTCCATGAGATATGATTAGATGGGAAATCGGCTTATCTCCCAACCCGAGTGCCGAAAGTCCGTTAAGGATATAATGTTGAGCTTGTTGGTTATTGTTTAGCGCGTCTACTAAAACTATACTTTCGCCCGTATCAATTGCCCAACTTGCTACGTTGCCAGCGCCGACATAATAAAGGTTATCGAAGACCTGTTGAGGTGGAATTTGACGACGGACTTTAGCATTTCCTTTTACTTCGCTATCACCATTACTGCGCTTGGATCTCTCGCGCCTATTTTCGCTAATAACGAACATATTCCGCGGCTCTTGACTAATATCGCAAAGACTCGCCAATCCAGGAAAATGCTTAGCACTTTTCAATCCTTTATCCGCGTAATATTGCGCAGTGTATGCATCGGCTGAGTAAGTATTATTGGACATCCAAACCGCCAGAAGCATTATTGCAAGCCGCCATACAGACTTTTTTATATTAACCATAACGCTTTCCATTCTAATTGTATAAAACCACGTTGTTTTACAATGTTGATTTTTTCACTGTTTGGGACAACTGTATTCAGTTTGCATTAAACCATAAACAATATTTTGCATAAGCACTTTTAATTGGGCATATTTTAAACACAACTGACGAAGGGATTTCTTATGATAATCGTGGTGTTTAATCAAAAAGGCGGCGTAGGCAAATCGACCATTAGCACCAATTTAGCTGCGCAAAGCGCTAAGCTGGGTCATAAGACCTTATTGGTAGACTTAGATGCTCAGGGAAATAGTACTCACTACGTGGGATTTAACGCCAGAGAACAAAGCCTTACCGTGGCCGATATGTTCAAACAAGTAGTTGGCATTTTCAGAACAGCCAAGAAGCCTAACGCGTTCGTGCATGCAACGCCTTATGAAAACCTCTTCGTTATGCCTTCTTCTTCTGCGTTGGCGGAAGTCGAGCGAGAGCTCGAGTCACGATACAAAATTTTTAAACTTAAAGACGCGTTAAAGGAGTTAAAAGACGAATTCGACAACATTTTTATCGACACGCCTCCTAATTTTAATTTTTATTCTAAAGCGGCACTTATTGCTGCTGATGGCTTTTGCGTCCCCTTTGATTGCGACGACTTCTCGGCACAGGCGATTGAGCGTTTACTTGAAAATGCAATGGAACTAAAAGAAGACCACAACCCTGAACTGCGTTTGTTGGGTATTGTTGTTAATCAATTCAATAGCCAAGCAAAGCTTCCAAGAGAGTTAATTGAGACACTTAAGCAGCAAGATTTGCCAGTGTTAGAAAGTTATATAAGTGCCACGGTAAAAGTGAAAGAGTCTCACTCTAAGCGAATGCCGCTGCCTTTCTACTTACCTAAGCACAAAGTGACGAATCAAATTGCGGCTTTATTTGAAGAACTCAATGCGAGCAAAACCTAACGCTAACAAGTTTCGCTAAACATCAATATCAATATGCTTAAGCCCACCCTCGCTGTTACCTCGCTCTTTATCTTTCGAATTTTCAGCTGATTTTTCGATAATCTCAGTTCGCTTCACGTCTTGAAACTGATCGCGCTCTTCTTCACTGAAATGCTCGGACTTTTTGGTCTTTTGCACTTTCTTCACGCGGTCGTCCGTCTCAATCGGCACTTTTGTGTTGCGAGGCAAAATGGGAAACAGTAGATCGTTGCTCATACGCCCTCCAGAAGTTTGCATTTGTCTCTATAACTTATCGGCAACGAGTTGCCTAAAATTACGGTTCAAAACTAATTCATAACGAATTGTTTTATTATATACACATTAAATTAGAGTTAATGTGCCAAAAGAGTTCACTTTAGCCTTGCAAATCCTAATTCAAAACGCTAATGTTTCAGCCGTTCGAAATTAGGAATTAAAATTTTCAAAATGATTAACTGCGCGACGAAACATCACCATCACCACAAAGCATAACCTTTCAGGTTCGTGCTGGAAGGTCTATGTATCCTTCCAGTGGCGCAGATAAAACAAATTCTCGACCCTCGGAAGGAAACTTCCGGGGGTTTTTCGTTTTAGGCGCAATCAAAAGTTAAAACACAACGTGTAAGGAACGTTTCAATGAGTAACAGCAAAAGACTTCGAATTGCCGTACAGAAATCAGGTCGATTGAGCGATGACAGCATTGCCCTACTGAAAGCTATAGGCATTAAACTCAATATTCGTGATCGCCTGCTGATTGCGCATTCTACGAACCAGCCTATTGATTTGCTTCGCGTGCGTGACGACGATATTCCAGGTCTTGTTATGGATGGTGTAGTAGACCTAGGCTTTATTGGCGAAAATGAGCTAGAAGAGAAAATGCTAGAGCGTAAAGCTGCGGGCAAGCCATTCGAATATGAAGTATTGCGTCGTCTAGACTACGGCGGCTGCCGCCTGTCTATTGCGGTACCTAATGAGATGGATTATCAAGGAATCCAGTCGCTAGAAGGCAAAAAAGTAGCAACAACTTACCCCTACCTACTTGAGCGCTACTTCAAAGAACAGGGCATAAATGCAAAGGCTGTAATGCTACAAGGTTCTGTGGAAGTGGCCCCACGAGCAGGTGTAGCTGACGCTATCTGTGACCTTGTATCTACCGGTGCAACCCTTGAAGCTAACGGTCTTGTTGAAAAAGACGTTATTTTCCGCAGTAAAGCGGTACTTATTAAGCGCGCTGATGGCGAGCTTAGCGACGAGAAAGAAACACTGGTTAACCGACTAATGCCACGTGTTGATGGCGTATTACTAGCAAAAGAAAGCAAGTACATCATGCTACACGCACCAAAAGCGTATTTAGAGCAGGTGAAAAGCCTACTTCCAGGTGCTGAAAATCCTACGGTTCTACCACTTGCTGGAAATGAAGAACAAGTTGCTATCCACGTTGTTTCTACAGAGACCTTGTTCTGGGAAACCATGGAGAAACTTAAAGCCCTTGGTTGTAGCTCTATTCTTGTAATGCCAATCGAAAAAATGATGGGCTAAAAGGCAGGCAATTATGATTACTTGGTCATCTCTTTCGGTAAATGAGAAAAAACAGGCGCTAGCCCGCCCGGCTATGGCCAATAGCCAACAGTTAAAGCAGACCGTGGGCGACATTATCGCCCGCGTTGAAAAAGAAGGCGATGAGGCAGTACTTGATTACACACGTAAATTTGACTGCCCAGACTTAACTAGCCTTGTACTTTCACAAGAAAACATTGATGCTCTTGCCGCCAAGGTAACACCTGAGGTAGCAAGTGCTATCGATACTGCGTTCAACAACATAAAAATGTTTCACGAAGCGCAAATGCCTAGTGATATCGCGCTAACCACAACGCCTGGTGTTAAATGCGAGCTGCGCTTCACCGCCCTTGATGCAGTGGGTCTTTATATTCCAGGCGGCAGCGCGCCGCTTCCTTCTACCGTATTGATGCTAGGCGTACCTGCATTGGTGGCGGGCTGCGAAAATAAGCTACTTTGTACTCCACCAAACAAAGAACAGCTTATCGCGCCTGAAATTGCGTATGCGGCCAGAAAATGCGGCATCGACAAGATCTTCTTGTGTGGTGGTGCCCAAGCAATCGCCGCTATGGCCTTGGGAACAGACAGCGTTCCTCAAGTAGATAAGATTTTTGGCCCGGGTAACAGCTTTGTGACTGAAGCTAAACAGCAAGTAAGCCAACGTGCTGATGGTGCAGCTATTGATATGCCGGCCGGCCCATCAGAAGTGTTGGTACTTGCTGATGAGTTCGCAAACCCTGAGTTTGTAGCGGCCGACCTGCTTTCCCAAGCCGAGCACGGTCCAGACTCGCAGGCTATTTTGGTGTCTAACAGCGCTACACTTATTGAAGAAGCAAAAGCCGCGGTTGAACGTCAATTAGCAACCCTATCTCGCGCTGAGATTGCCCGCCCTGCTATGGAAAATGCGCGTTATATTTTGGCTGATTCCATTGAGCAAGCCATTGAAGCAAGTAACGCCTACGCTGCTGAGCACTTAATTATACAAATAGAGAATGCCCGTGATTATTTGCCAAAAATTAAATACGCAGGCTCTATATTCCTAGGCCCGTGGTCACCAGAATCTGCAGGTGATTACGCGTCGGGCACTAACCACGTACTGCCAACCTATGGCTATGCTAAGAATTACTCTAGCCTTGGATTATTAGACTTTATGCGTCGCTACACTATTCAAGAACTAAGCGCAGACGGCATGCGTAATTTAGGCCCTGCGATTATGGCACTTGCAGCTGCCGAGGGCTTGGATGCACACGAACAGGCCGTTGCACTTCGCATGCAGGCACTTAAGCAAGGAGACGCCTAATGTCGGCACTTATCGATAACCTAATTAACGAAAATTTAGTGCCGCTAAAGCCGTATGAATCGGCTCGTCGCTTATTTTCAGGTGGTCAAGACTGGCTTAATGCCAACGAGTCACCTTATGCCAACGAATACAGCGTAGATAGCAGCAACTTTAACCGCTATCCGTCATGTCAGCCCGAAGCGGTAGTCAGTGGTTACGCAAACTACGCCGGGCTAGACAAATCGCAGCTTATTGTTACCCGCGGCGCAGATGAAGGCATTGAACTGCTTATTCGCACCTTCTGCACGCCGGGTAAAGACAGCATTCTGATATGCCCGCCTACCTACGGTATGTATGCAATCAGTGCTGAAACCTGTGATGTGGGCATTAAGAAAGTGCCGCTTAACGACGACTTTAGCCTTAACGTGAATGCTGTATGCGCTGAAGATGACGTTAACGTGATTTTCATCTGTGCGCCCAACAATCCAACCGGTACGCCAGTTGCTCGTGAAGACATTAAAACCGTGCTCAATCACTTTGCCGATAAAGCACTGGTTGTTGTAGATGAAGCGTATATTGAGTTCGATGCCGACAATACGTGGGCAAATGAAATAAACAACCATCCAAACTTGGTGGTACTTCGTACGCTGTCTAAAGCGTTTGCTCTTGCCGGTCTTCGCTGTGGTTTTACACTTGCTCAGGCACCCGTCATCCAAGCACTACTTAAAGTGATAGCGCCCTATCCCATTCCAGAGCCAGTAGCGCAGATTGCTGCACAAGCATTGTCGGCTGAATCGCTAACGTTACTTGAGCTTCAGGTGGCTACTATTAACCGGGAAAAAGAGGCCCTAGCCGAAGCGCTGGAATCTATCGAAGGCTTTGAATTAGTGGGTGATAGACGAGCAAACTTTATCTTATTCCGCTACGCAAAAGCGCAAGCCCTAATGCAGTACTTGGTAAGCCAAGGCATGCTTATTCGCGATCAATCAAAACAGCTTAACTTACAAAACTGTTTACGCGTAAGCATAGGCACTGAAGAGCAAAACCAGCGTTTAATGCAGCTAATTAACGAATTTAAAAATAATGAGGACGCGGCATGAGTCAGCAAGCCATTTTATTTATTGACCGCGACGGTACACTCGTAGAAGAGCCGCCAGTAGATAAGCAATTAGATAGTTTAGAGAAGCTTGTTTTCGAGCCAAACGTTATTCCTGTGCTACTTAAACTAAAGGCAGCTGGGTTTAAACTCGTGATGGTAAGTAACCAAGACGGCTTGGGTACAGACAGTTTCCCGCAAGAAGACTTCGACAAGCCACACAATGCCATGATGGCCATTTTCGAAAGCCAGGGTGTAGTGTTTGACGACGTTCTTATTTGCCCGCACTTCGATGCTGATAACTGCACATGCCGAAAACCAAAGCTTGGCTTAGTAAAAGAATACCTACAGAAAGGCAAAGTGGACTTCACTCGTTCGTTTGTTATTGGTGACAGAATTACCGATGTACAGCTTGCTGAAAACATGGGTATTCGCAGCTTTCAGTACAACCGTGAAAGCTTAAACTGGAACGATATTCAGAAAAGCTTGTTAGCGTCTTCACGTATTGCAGAGGTGGTACGTACCACCTCTGAAACCGACATTCGCGTGCGTGTAGATCTTGATTCGCAGGCTAAGTCGACAATTCAAACCGGCATGGGCTTTTTTGACCACATGCTTGACCAAATTGCGACCCACGGTGGCTTCGAGCTAAACCTGACTACCGATGGCGACTTGCATATTGACGATCACCACAGTGTAGAAGACACCGCGCTTGCCCTTGGTGAAGCCCTTAAAAAGGCACTAGGCGACAAACGCGGTATTGGTCGCTTTGGTTTCGCGTTGCCAATGGATGAATGTCGTGCGGAATGTATTATGGACATATCAAACCGTCCACACCTTAAGTTTGACGCTGAATTTAGCCGCGACCAGGTAGGTGAAATGGCCACCGAAATGGTACCGCACTTCTTCTATTCGCTTGCACAAAGCATGGGGCTATCGTTACACCTTTCCACCAGCGAAGGTAATGCTCACCACCAAGTAGAAAGCCTGTTTAAAGTATTTGGCCGTGCGCTACGTCAAGCCATTACGCGCCAAGGTGATGCACTACCAAGTAGTAAAGGAGCCCTGTAATGTCAGTGGTAAACCCCAGCCAGCGACAAAAAATAGTCATAGTAAATACCGGCTGCGCGAACATTTCATCGGTACGCTTTGCCCTTGAGCGCTTAGGCGTTGAAGTGGACGTATCTGACGATGTAAACGTGATAAAAAACGCTGATAAAGTGTTTTTACCCGGCGTAGGAACAGCGGCAGCAGCGATGGCAAGCATTAAGCAAAAAGCGCTAGTGGAAACCCTGCAGTCGCTTACCCAACCTGTGCTAGGCGTATGTTTAGGCATGCAACTTATGGTTGAAACCAGCGCTGAAGGTGGTTTTCAAGGTACAGGCAACATCGACTGTTTGAACCTAATGCCAGGTCATGTGGCTCGCATGGAATCAAAAGGCGTGCGCTTACCTCATATGGGTTGGAACACCGTTTCTCACAACAGCGGTCATAAAGAAGAAAGTTTGTTCAAGGGCATTCCACAAGATACCTACTTTTACTTTGTGCACAGTTTTGCCGTTCCTGAATACGAGCACACGCTTGCAAGCTGCACTTATGGTAATAAGTTTTCAGCAGCGATAAATAAAGACAACTTTTACGGGGTGCAATTTCACCCAGAACGTTCTGGCGAGGCCGGAGCACAATTACTGACTAACTTTGTGAACCTATAATGATTATTCCAGCGATTGATCTTATTGACGGACGCGTAGTACGCCTTTATCAAGGCGACTACGAGCAGAAAACCCAATACGAACTGGACCCAGTAGACGTGGTTCACGACTATGCCGACCAAGGTGCAACCTGGCTGCACATTGTTGACCTAACAGGCGCTAAAGACACCAGTAAACGTCAGCTTTCACTAATTAAGTCTATGGTGGACACCAAGCGCATGCAGTTTCAAGCAGGCGGCGGTATCCGTAGTGAAGAAGAAGTGGCGCAATTACTAGAAACGGGCGTAAGCCGCGTAGTGATTGGTTCTTTGGCGGTAAAACAACCCGAGCTTGTGAAGTCTTGGGTAGAAAAATACGGCCCAGAGCACATTGTATTGGCCCTTGATATCAATATTAGCGACAGCGGTGAAAAGCTTATTGCTACCCACGGCTGGCAAGAGAACTCTGGCGTAGCCCTTGAAGGCTTGCTTGAAGACTTCGCTACAGTAGGCGCAAAGCATGTGCTGTGTACCGACATTAGCCGCGACGGCACGCTACAAGGTGCGAACACTGAGCTGTATCAAGAAATGGCAGCCCGTTTCCCACACGTTAGCTGGCAAGCGTCTGGCGGTATTGGCAGCATCGCTGATATCGAAGCGCTAAAACCCACAAACGTTGGTGGCGTAATTTTAGGCCGCGCACTACTTGAAGGTAAATTCACGGTGAAGGAGGCTATTGCATGCTGGCAAAGCGCATAATTCCCTGTTTGGATGTACGCGACGGCAAAGTCGTTAAAGGCGTTCAGTTTAGAAATCATGAAATTATTGGTGATATTGTGCCTCTTGCCGAGCAATACGCAAAAGCGGGGGCCGACGAATTAGTATTTTACGATATCACCGCAAGTTCTGATGCCCGCGTGGTAGACAAAAGCTGGGTAAGCCGTATAGCACAGGTTATTGATATCCCGTTTTGCGTAGCGGGCGGCATTAAGAGCATTGAAGACGCCGGGCGCATTTTGGAAATGGGTGCAGATAAGATTTCGATTAACTCCCCTGCCCTTAATAACCCAGATCTAATTAACCAGCTACACGACGTATACGGTCAACAGTGCGTCGTGATTGGTATCGACAGCTTTTATAACGAAGCAACCGACCAATACGAAGTGTACAAATTCACTGGTGATGAAGCGCGTACTCAAAAAAGCCAATGGCAGACCATCGATTGGATTAAAGAAGTTCAGTCGCGCGGTGCGGGTGAAATTGTTCTGAACTGCATGAACCAAGACGGCGTGCGCAAAGGCTACGATGTGAAGCAGCTGAAAGCCGTGCGCGATGTCTGTGAAGTGCCGCTAATTGCGTCGGGTGGTGCAGGTGAAATTGCCCACTTTACGGATGTGTTTCAACAGGCTGACGTAGATGGCGCGCTTGCAGCATCAGTATTTCACAAGGGCATCATCAATATTGATGAGTTGAAAGCAGAGTTGACCAGCAATGGCGTTGCCATGCGTAAGCGTCACGGATTAACGGCGCAAGCAGAAGGAGTAAACCCGTGATCATTACTAACGAAAACAGCAATAAACTGTCTTGGGACAAAATGGACAACCTACTACCCGCCATTGTGCAAGACGCACTGTCTGGCAAGGTATTAATGCAGGGCTACATGGACCAAGACGCATTGGCGAAAACCCTTGAAACGGGCAAAGTGACATTCTTCAGCCGTTCAAAACAGCGTCTTTGGACCAAGGGTGAAACATCTGGTAACACGCTAGATTTAGTGAGCGTTGCTTGTGACTGCGATCAAGACTCACTGTTGGTACTTGCCAACCCCAACGGCCCGACATGCCACACTGGTGTTGAAAGCTGTTGGTTCGACGGCAACACACCAGCCTTTACGTTTCTTGCAGATTTAGAGCGAGTATTGGCTGCCCGCAAAGATGCCGACCCAAAAAGCAGCTATACCGCTAGCCTTTACAACAAAGGCATTAAGCGCATAGCGCAGAAGGTGGGCGAAGAAGGTGTAGAAACCGCATTGGCGGCTACTGTGCACGACAAAGAAGAGCTTAAAAACGAAGCCGCTGACTTGTTGTACCACTTAACGGTATTGCTTCAGGCGAGCGATATGTCGCTAAACGATGCACTTGATGTGTTGCGTGAGCGTCATAAATAGTAATAGCAACAGCGATCTACGCAAAAGTTAACATCAAGGCCTCTAAACGTTCACGTATTAGAGGCCTTTTAACTCCTAAATACATCTCCCAACGCTCCTTGAAAAGCTAAGCATCGCTCTAAAATTGTCCACTTTTTTTACAATGAGTTCGTATTCGCAGAAAAAATCTCATATTTTCAATGTGATTACCTGAAGGCATGGATAATGCTTACACTGCGATTGTTTAAATAACAATGTTCACTAACCACATAAGGATATGTAATGAAAAAAGTACTTTCATGCTTTTTGCTTTTAGGAAGCTTCTCGTCTTTTGCAACAGTCATTCAGTACAATGATTTCTCCGACACTACGGGGCTTACGCTAAACGGCAACACGCAGGTAGTAAATAACAACCTGCAGCTAACGAATAATATTGCGTGGCAAGGCGGTTCAGTTTTTACCACAAATGCAATCTCTCTCATCAACGACTCTTCATTTGCGACAAGCTTTTCTTTCAAAATAGACAATAACAGTTTAGGCGGGGATACTGACGGCTTAGGAGCAGACGGTCTTGCTTTTGTAATACAGACACAAAATGCAAACGTGGGCGGTGCTGGTGGTGGTTTAGGATATCAAGGTATAAATAATTCAGTTGCGGTTGAGTTTGATACCTTTAATAACACCAGTTGGGATAATAATAACGGCAACCACGTTGGCATAGGTATTAACGGCAACGTTAATACCTCTAATAACGTCAATGAACCATTCCGATTCAATGAAGGCGATGTTTGGAATGTTCTGATAACTTTCGACGGAATTAGCAAGCTTTTCGATGTTTCTTGGTCCATGGAAACCGATTCAACGAAAGGAGGTAGCATTTCACGAATTTTAGATGTGGCCTCTATTTTAGGTTCAACCGATGCATTCTTGGGATTCACATCCGGAACAGGCTCCTATGCAAGTACTCATGAAATACTTTCGGCCACGTTCACAAATACATCCTCAATACCAACAAACACTCCTGTAAACGCTCCAGCAACCTTTAGCTTAATGATGAGTGCTTTAGCTTTTTTAGTTTTTCGAAGAAAAAAGCAAATTTTGAGGTCTTAACTCTCAAAGTGCAGTAATGTTTCTACTTTCAACAACTCGGTAACTAGCGTACTGATTAAGGCGTTGATTTAAATTACATTCTTATATAAAAATGCCCTTCTCGTTTTCTACACGAAGGGCATTTTTGTATCGCAGAGCTTTGCACTTTATTGAAATTAACACTGCTTAGCCTGTCTAACAATCGAACAAAAAGTGAGCCCTCGGTTAAAGAAACGCGACTAGCGCGGCGTTCCCAATATCCAATCTATTCCATGGATAGCAACGGTGGGAAATACGGTCGCATGCGACGCGCCGCCGATAACATGCAATTGTAGTGTTATGTTTTGATCTGCCTTAGCGTTGATTTTACTTGCCAATGCTTTGCTCCCCGCAACCATATCTTGACCCTCGCCAAACTCAGGCGTTTCAAAGCTTCCCACACCAATGTAAACACGCTTGGGCGATTGAGTTTCAGCCATTTCTAAGGTTAGTAAGTAATCGTCATTAAACCACACTGAAGGGCTAACAAGCACATAGTTAGAAAAGGTTTCAGGGGATTGCATGAGCACGTAGCCGCCAAATAGCCCGCCTAATGAATGCCCAATAAAAGTCCGTCGATTGGCGTCTACTCGATATGTAGACTCAATAAATGTTAATACATCTCGTCTAATAAATGACAGATACTCAGCAGCAAGACCGGTTTCCAGTTTCCAACTATCGGCTATGGCAGGAGTGTAGTCCCTTACTCTACTCTCTACGCCTTTTGATTCTAGGGAATAAGACAACCCCACTATGACCGCTTCTTCCATTTGGCCTACGTTTACTGGCATTCGCATAGAGCCTACAATAATAGGAAAACTGTAAGGCGCATCTGTTGTGTATATTACGGGGTAATCCTTGGAAGGAGATGCGTTATAGCTTTTTGGCAACTGTACAAATAACGTATATTTACGTGCAGTTTCCGTATCTTCTATTGTCACCATTTTGCTTCTAGGTAACGAAACAGACGCTTCAGAAATGATAGGTTTAATGATTGATTCAGCAAAAGCACATGAAAATGCACTTCCGACAAGAATTATTGCTGTTAGAAAGCGAAGCACCGTAACCCCTTAGTGGCTTAAACGGCATGTTATAACGCAGCTAATTTCAATTAACCACTGTTTGCACACCAAGGGTCACTTTTTGACTTCTCTATTTCTCGATTTCCCTTACCACTTGGCCATAAGCCAGCAGCGCGAACAGTCCCGTTCCGCCCACAATATTTCCTAGTAATGTTGCACCAATGAGTGAGAGTGTTTCAAGAACGCTTATTTTATTTTGCAGTGCTAACAAGAAAAGTTCTGTTGAACCGGCTATCACGTGCGTAAAATTTCCTATAGCAATTAAATAAGTAAAAATAACTATCATCAATATTTGAGAATGCTTAACCGATGGCTTCATCCATACAATAGCGGCAATGATAAACCCTGACGTAATGCCGTATGAGAAAGCGTCTGATGGTGATAGCTTGGCATAATGTTCAGAAATAGCGGTCATCCCTTCAACCAGCTCTGGTGGAACAGATTGCAGCGAAAAGCTGAAAAACGCAGCCAAAAAGGTGCCGAACATATTGGCGGTGAAAACGATGAACCACAGGCGCGCAATGCAAAAGCCCATATTGAACGAAGGTTTACTCAACAAAGGAAGAATGACCGAAAGCGTATTTTCGGTAAACAATTGAAGTCGACCAACAATCACCAGCACGAAACCAACCGTATAGCCCAAGTTTTCGATAACAAACTGATTGGGAGAGTTTGCAAAGAGGTGATGCAGAATTCCTTCAGCAAGAATTGAAATCGAGATGCCAATGCCTGCCGCCACACCAGACCACCACAATGACATCATAGGACGCTGAAGTTCTTCTAACCCTTCCCTGTGGACAATGGCATACAAAGAAACAGAATTTAAGCTCTGATTATCTCGTACATCTTTTTCTTCAGTATGACTAAGGGCAACGTCTTGCTCTTGGCGCCCAGACTCCTTTATTTTTTCCGTCACTCATGTCTCCTGCAACTCTTTGCTTAACTAGGACGTTTGCCTCAATTACATAGTATTTGGTCTACGACACAGTTATTTAACAGGCACTAACAGACCACCCTATTCGGTTACGTTGATTAAGCACGTTTTTGGTCACAATAATTTTGCCTATTTCAGATATAGCACTCATTTTAATAAAAAAGCCCGCGTGAACGCTGTTCACACGGGCTTTGATCTTATTAACGGCCGTTATAATGCTCGCAAAACGTCAAACATGAACTAAGGGTTTAACAAGGTTGGTTGCCCTAGCCCAAGCGCTTCTAAACGCTCAAACTGGGTATCTTTGTCCCCTACTATCAAATAAATCATCTTATCAGGATGTACATATTCACCGTATAGGCGCTTTATCTCACCCACGGTTAACGCTTTCACCTCAGCTTCTTGCTGTAAAACGTAATCATTGGGCAAGCCAAAATCGCTGATTTCGCTAACCATACTCAGTTTAGCGCCTAGCGTCTCAAACGCCCTTGCACCAGATTTAAGTGTGAATCCTTTCGTAACGCCTAAATCTTCATCTGAATAGTTTGCACCAAACTCTGCTAATATATCCATGATAGCTTGCGTTGCTTCTAAGGTAACGTTCGACCTTACGGCGCTTCGTATGGTGAATTCACCGGTATATTTATCGCTAGAAAACGATGAACGAATGCCATAGGTGTAGCCTTTGTTTTCACGTAGTTCCTGCATAAGCTGTGAGGCGAAACCGCCCCCGCCTAAACGATAATTCATCACACTGACTTTATAAGCATCATCATGAGTAACATTCGGGGCGGAATGGCCGAAATAAAGCACTGACTGTTTAGCCCCAGGCACGTCATAGAAAAAGAGTTGGGCGCTTTCTGGCAGTTTGGGCTCTGGTACCTTCGCAAAAGTAACATCTTTTGGTAACCATCGCGCATTAAGTGGCGCTAGGCTTTTTACAACGTTCTGTTGCTTGATGTCTCCCACAACATGGAACTTTGCCAATGATGGTGTGAAGTATTTCTCGTAATACCCCTTTAGGTCATCAAGCGTTATATCATTCACACTTTTCTTATCGCCAAGCACAGTTTTAGCAAATGGATGCGCGTCTCCGTAAAGCAGTGTTTTAAACTCAACCGATGCAATGGCATTGGGGTTAGCTTTTATTTGTTCAATCTGGTTGATTGTATCGTCTTTAGCTAATTCAAACTCTTGTTCATCAAAGCGAGGAGAAAGTATCACTTCAGTGACAAGCTGCATTAGGTCACTGTAGTGCTTAGACAATACCGTTGCGCTTATAGTTATGTCAGTTTCAGAAGCACTGGCCTCCAGAGAAGCGCCTAAAAGCTCAATTTCCTGTTCCAGCTGCTCGGGTGTTTTTTCCGCCGTACCTTTAAGCAAGGTTGCGGCAAGTAAATTGGCGGTTCCTGTCTTACCTACTGAGTCTAGAAGCATGCCACCATCTAGCTTTAACTCAAACGCGACCAAAGGCACTTCGTCATTAGCAATACCCGTTATTTTGATGCCAGACGACAGTGTATTTTGCCAAACCTTAGGTGGTGTAACTTCTATTGATTCACCATAAGCAGGCTCTTTCGTGCGATCAAACGATGACGGAGTACGTTCGTATTCAGCCGCAACTGACGCATCAAAGCTCTCTTCCGCCCCCGCGACAATTTGCTCCTCCACTACATTAGCTTCAGTAGAGCCGCTTAACACCAACTCTTGCTGTCCCTTAGGTACAAAGCTGGTGGCCACAAACGGTTTATCCTTAATATAGGTGCTATAAACACGCATTACATCTTGTTGTGAAACGCCCAGAATTTTCTGAACATCTTGGCTGATAAATTCAGCCCCGCCCGCAAAAATTTCGTATTGCGCCAATTGAAAACCTTTACCTAAGACGCTTGAAAGTCCTTGATAAAATTCTGTTTCTTGACCTGCTTTTATACGCGCCAAATCCTTTGAAGAAATCCCGTCTTTCTCAAAGCGGGCGAACGCTTCGTTAACTCCATCTGCAACAGTGTTTAAGTTCACGCCATTAAACGCCATTACCTGCAGCTGTAGCTGTCCAGCAATCTCAGCATCATAGCCATAAAGATAAACATCACTGGTGAGCTTCTTCTCGTCAACAAGCACCTTGTTCAGCGGAGCATTTTTGCCTTGGCTTAAGTACTGAGAAAGTACTTGAAGTGGATAATAGTCATCGTGATATTCAGGTACGGTTGGCCACACCATAGTTAAAAGTGGCGCTTGTGCAAAATTATCTATATGGAATCGTTTTATAGTCTCATTGAGCTTCGCAGGTTGGTGCGGTAATTTATTGATTTGCTCTCCCGCAGGAATTTCATCGAAATATTTTTTAACCCACGCTTTAGTTTGATTTACGTTAATATCACCCGCGATGGTAAGCACCACATTATTAGGTACATACCATTTTTTGAAAAACTCTTTCACGTCAGCAAGCGTTGCGTTTTGCAGATCTTCTAACGACCCAATCACTTGCCAACTATACGGGTGCCCTTCAGGATAAAGATTTTTATCAATCACATATTGATTGTGACCATAAGGACGATTATCCACACTCTGGCGCTTTTCGTTTTTCACCACCTGCTTTTCTTTGGCGAGCACAGGGTCTGTTACGGTATTAATGAAAAATCCCAACTTATCGGCTTCAGCCCAGATCATTTTTTCTAAAGCATCAATGGGTACAGTTTGGAAGTAATTGGTACTATCACGACTCGTCGAGCCATTTGCACCTGAGCCGCCAATTTTCGCACTGAGTTTATCAAGACCGCCTTTTCCCAAGTTCTCTGATTCGAGAAAAAGTAAGTGTTCAAACAAGTGCGCAAAGCCTGTTCGCCCTTCTTTTTCTCTGGCTGACCCTACATGCGCAGTGAGGGCGACTGCAGCAACGGGATCAGACCTGTCAACGTGCAGTACAACGGTAAGCCCGTTATCCAGAGTAAAACGCTCGTAGTCTACGTTAAATAATGACGTATTCGAGGAAGCGGTAGTTGTACCCGCATTAGAGTTTGCTTCGCTAGTTATGTTGGTAGCTGTTTGTGCATTTTGAGGGTAATTGGTGTTATGCGTACACCCTGTCGAAACTGCACTTAGTGTTATTACAGCAATTGCAGTGTACATTCTTGTTCGTTTGAATGTTTCAAGCATTATGTATGTTCTTTGCCAGTCAAAAATGTAACAAGTACCACAAGTGCACCACCAGTGCCATGACATTCCTTTTTCAGACATTTTAAGCATGCCTAAACAGGCGGCGTTCATCGTTTACAGAGTGCAATATAAACATATGATTAATATGGGTTTTATTGCTTTTTTCAACGTTCAACACCCTGTAGCTAGAGCAACCTTAATTAGCTACCGACATAGTTCGTTACATTTTCCACACCTCAATTTGGAACAAATTAGGTAATTTACAATCTACATCTATTACACAAGCCATGTCGTGATAAAACTTTGATCTGACGAGCAATCTACGAAAAGTGAGAAACGAAGCCGTGTTAAATCTAAAACAGAGCGTTAAGAACAACCTGCCTTTCATTTTATGTATGGTTTTGCTTTTCTCGTTTCGAAGCAGTGTTGCTGATTGGTATTATGTTCCTACAGGCTCTATGGAGCCCACCATTCAAGTAGGCGACCGCGTAGTGGTTGATAAATCAGCCTACACGCTAGAATTACCGTTCACAGACGTTGTTGCCGCGAAAACTGGTAACATCAATCGCGGTGACATTGTAATTATTGACAGTAATGCAGCTGAAACCAGACTCATTAAACGTGTGGTTGCCATTGAAGGTGACAAGGTCAAATTAGAAAACAACGTACTTTTTATCAATGGTGAAAAAGCAACGGTAAGCGCCAAAGATCACAATCTTTATTCCGAGGAGATTTTAGGCCAAACACGAACCATAGCGCTTAACCCATTACCTAGCCCTGCGAAAAACTTTAACTTGGTCACTGTACCTAGAGATCACGTGCTGGCAATGGGGGATAATAGGAACAATAGCGTTGATTCTCGTTATTATGGCTTCATTCCAATTGAAGAAATTCAGGGCAAAGCCAACGCTGTTGCATTTTCACTAGATCCGGACGATATGTATTTACCGCGAAAAGACAGGCTTTTCACATCACTTCAGTAGGGTTGAACAATACCCTTACTTGCAAAAAGGCCAAGCTAGACCTTTACTTGCGTTCAATTTTTCGGCAAAAAAAATCTGGTCAGATCTGATAAAGCGGTGATATTCACGTATATAAAGAAAAATGTAGGAGCAATTGCATATACGTAAATTCTTACTAATGAATTACAAATAGCGACCTTGTTCCTTATCAAATTCCCACTTCCTCAACACCAATTAACTAAGCCGCAACCCTCTATTTTTACGCTGTTTTTAGTTTAACTTCACGGCCGCTTCATCCCGCTTCACATTTAAAAAAGTAATACATGGTTTACACACTTTGTAACCAAGTGTCACATCTTTCGTGTTTTCCCCTATTGCAACTTAAGTATTAGGAGTGCTATTCATAATTTTGCAACATCATCGTGTTGCAAAAACACACAACAAGTAAAATGGAAATAAGGAAATAACAATGAAACAAGGTCGTAAAGTAAGTGCAATTGCAGTGGGATTAGCACTTTCAGGATTAACCTCTCTATCTCCTGCGTATGCACAGCAAGCTGACGAAGAAGCAGCCAACCTTGAACGAATTGCAGTCACCGGTTCTCGTATCAAACGTACAGATATGGAAGGCCCTTCACCTATTCAATCAATAGATGCAACAATGATTGAAGGCATGGGCTATGAAAACCTTCAACAGTGAGGGCCTATTGACCATTGATATACAATTTTGCAGCGCCTGTGTGTTATCTAGACAAGGCGAATGTTTGTAGGTCTAGTGGCTCTAAATCGAGAACATTCAACGCAGTATAGGTAACACACAGGCACTGCCCGAAGGGGGCGTCATGGAAGCATTTTACTTTTTGTCGCAGCTCTTAAACTTAGTCCACTAGGTCTGCAGAGCTGCTCCGCAATTAAACTGCTTCCATCTAGCCCAAAATTGTATATCAATGGTTAATAGGCCCTTAAGCGTATGCCGGCCACAGGTGCGGGTACCTTCTCGACACGTAATAACAGCCAAGATTCAACAGCCAATGGCGCGGCAGCGGTATCCCTCAGAGGTATGGGACCAGATGCAACGCTTGTTCTAATAAACGGACGTCGCGTGGCAATAAGTGCCTTTGCTGAAAGTATCACTAACTCATTTGTTGATATTAACTCTATTCCTGTATCCGCCATCGAACGAATCGATATATTAAAAGATGGCGCTTCTGCGATTTACGGCTCAGACGCTGTTGCTGGTGTAGTAAACGTAGTACTGAAGAAAGACTACGAAGGTCTAGAGATTAATGCAGGTTATGGTGGTACAACAGGCCCAAGCTATGATGAGACCACCGCCAGTATTCTATGGGGCTCTCAAAGCGAAAAAAGCAGTGCTACAGTTATCATCGACTATTTCAACAACAGCACGCTTGGCGCTGACGAAATGGGTCGCTTCGGTACAGCTAACCAATCACCTTATGGTGGTATGGACTTCCGTTCTTCACGAGGTTACCCAGGTTACTTCTATGTGGATGGTGTTAAAACTATCGACCCTGATTGTCCAGAAGATAGCGCAACGGCGTCTGGCAGCTGCCTGTTCGATTATGGCCCATTTGGTTTAACCATACCGGCTTCTGAGCGCGTAGGCTTTATTGGTCAGTTCGACTATAAAATTGGCGACGAAACCACAGCATTTATGGAAGTTGCAATGCAGCACAATACGTCTGAAGCAGGCGGTGCAGCAACACCTCTAGATGAAGATGCTGGTTTAACCGTTCCGGGTACTCATCCTGATAACCCGTTTGGGCAAGACATTGAAATTGGTCGCTACCGCCCTGTTGATGCAGGTGCCCGTCGCTGGGATATCGAATCTGACACCCTTCGTTTAGTCGCTGGCCTTCGTGGCACGTTCAATGATTACGATTGGGAAGCATCTGTACAAAAAGGCCGCAGTCGTTCAGAACAAAGTGGTGATCAGTCACAAGGTTGGGTTCGCGTTGACTGGCTTCAGGAACAAATTAACCTTGGTAACTACAACCCGTTTGGTGGCGTTACTAACCCACAAAGTGTAATTGATGATATTACTACTAGCCTTGTGCGCCGTGGTGAATCTCGAATGACCAGCGTTGACGCTCACATTACCGGTGAAGCATTCAGCTTCGGCGACGATGTTGTCATGATGGCAGCAGGTGTTGAATATCGCGAAGAGCAAGTATCTGACGTTCCTGATGTTCAGTTCCAGCGCGGATTAATCTTCGGTACAGAATCGGTTTCTGCCTCTGCCGAACGCGACCAGTATGCTGCATACTTAGAGCTATCTATACCTTTAGCTGAACAGCTTGAGCTTCAACTAGCTGGCCGCTATGACCATTACAGTGACTTTGGTAGTACAACTAACCCTAAAATAGCATTACGTTGGGCGCCAAGTGATGAGGTAACCGTGCGCGGTTCATGGGCTCAGGGCTTTAGAGCACCGTCTCTTGCACAAGTTGGCCTTGGTCCATCACAGAAAAGTGTCTTCTTTGTAGACAAATATCGCTGTGATGCAACAGGTCAAGATTGTGAATCGTTGGATTACAATATCGAGTTTGCGGGTAACCCTAACTTGGATGCAGAAGAGTCAGAATCTTGGAACGTAGGTGTTATCTACGCACCTATTCAAGAATTAGGCCTGAGCATTGATGTATGGAGTATTACGCAGGATAACAAAATTGATGAGCAGCAATTCGGTTTAGTTTACGACGCGGAATGTAATAACCAAGACAGTACAATCTGTGTTCGCTTAGATCCGCAGCCAGGCGAGTCGTTAGGTGTAATTCAAAAGATTTTCAACACCTACCAAAACGTATCATCTCAAGAAGCGTCTGGTGTTGATTTCAGCGCTAACTACCGCATGGAGTTGCAAGAGTTCGGTAACGTACGCTTTAACCTTGATTGGTCTTACATGAACGAGTTCGAAAAAGACGGTCTTGAGTACACTGGCGAATATGGCTATCCAGAACACCGTTGGTTATTCGGCACTACCTGGTCTAAAGGTGCGTTCGATGCCAACTTGAACATTAGCTTTGTTGGTGAGTTTGAAGACACGCCTGACATTGATTTCGACGGTGTATTGGATTTTGAAGAAAATACCTCTAGAACGGTTGATTCTCAAATGTTAGTAGACTTGCAGTTTGGTTACAACTACAGCGACAACCTTCGCCTTGTAATTGGTTCAAACAACTTGCTTGACGAAGAGCCTCCGTTTGCTATTGGTGATGGTGATGGCGACTTATACGGCTATGTAGGCGGCGTGCACAACCCGCGTGGCCGCTTCGTATACTCTAAACTAACTTATCGCTTCTAAAAGCCTATAAGACAAAAAAGCGCTCAACGGCATTGCTTCACAATGGCATGCCTTGAGCGCTTTTTTCATTTATGTATTAACGTGTGTTTAGAAAAAAAGATATTCAAAGAGCACCGTAGTGAGCCATGCGAGAATCACAGGCAATACAATCATCACATAAACCATTACCTCAGAGCCTACTGTTTCAGAACGCCAAGCGTCCATCATCTTTACCTTAAATCTACTCTTCAGTAAAAAAGTGTAGAAAATTATTAGTATCAATAAAACTAGAGTTTTTAGCATATAATTTATCAACTAATTTCTATGTTCTGACCTGCTCTAAAACTACAGACTTCTAAAAGCGTATTTAATTTGCAAGGTTTATTCGTCTGTTGTTTCCTCATACTGCGAATCGACGGCATTACCAATTGCCCCCCCACCAACTCCTAACCCTATGGTTCCTGCTAATCTTCCTACACTGCCGATAGGGTTGAAAAAGCCAGTGCCAGCCCCTGCTAAACCAGCTGACCAAAGTGATTTAGAACTAGCGCCACCGCCTCCAGCTATAGCCGCTCCATAAACCCCTCCAATAGCTCCAGCAAAAGCGCCTACAACGTTAGCGAGCCATGCCCCATTAACTTGCTCTAGCTCCTCTTGTGCAAGTTCATTTGAATGTAAATGTGTTTTGCTTTCCATGGTACTTCCTTATATTTAATAAATTTAAGACTTTTCCGACACTGTATATTTCCAAAGCGGAAACTGTGCCGACAAAGCCACTATATCTGTAAAGATAAGAAAAAAGACCTGTCCCACATGCCTGATTAACAGCTACCTTTAGTAGTTTGATGAAATTTAAATCTTGTTTCGCATTTAACTCTCTAGTCTCGTATATAAAAAATGCCAGCTAAGCTGGCATTTTTTATATGTATTCACTACTTTTGCAACGCTTACAATCCGAAATGAATGAGCACCAAATTACCTATTGCTGCACACAGCATAGCAAGGAAAGTCAGGATCATACCCGCGAAGCGCTGCCAGCTAACGCCTGAGTGACGACCTAAGCCATAGGCATGTAATACACGGCCAAATAACAGTGCGCTCCCCAATGCGTGAACAGCCCACACTTGGCCAGTATTGGCTTCAAAACACGCTATCATAATAAGGGTGATGGGTACGTACTCGCTAAAGTTGCCATGTGCTCTGGTCAAACGACTTAGATCTTCGTGACCACCATCGCCAATTCCCACTTGGTGGCGACGTCTGGCGCCAATGACTAAAAAAGACAAATACAGGTAGCAAATACCCAGTAAGCTGGCGTAAAACGCCGTGATTGGCAAAACCATGGTCTACTCCACATGTTCTAGTTATATCGCGCTGTATTAATCAGCGCTTAATTCAACATTCATGGTTGTCATTAAACGTTATCCGCTAATAAGTTACAAGCAACAAAAAAGGCCGCCTAAGCGACCTTTTGTTGACGTTGTTGGCAATTAACCTAAACGTTCAGCAAGTTCAGCACTCACTTCGTCAACTGGGCGCGTACCGTCAAGCTTGTGGTACTCACAGTTTCCAGCTTCCGCTTCAGCGCTGTAGTAGTTCACAAGCGGCTTTGTTTGCTCATGGTAAATCGCAAGACGCTTGCGCACTGTTTCTTCTTTGTCGTCATCACGAACGATTAGGTCATCGCCTGTTTCATTGTCTTTACCTTCCACCTTTGGTGGGTTGTAAACAACGTGGTAAACGCGACCTGATGCAGGGTGTACACGACGGCCACCCATACGTTCTACGATTACATCATCAGGAACGTCAAACTCGATGCAATGATCAACAGTGACACCTGCTTCTTTCATTGCGTCAGCCTGAGGAATAGTGCGAGGGAAACCGTCTAACAAGAAACCGTCTTTACAGTCATCTTGTGCAATACGCTCTTTTACTAGGCCAATGATAATCTCATCAGATACTAGTTTGCCTTCATCCATTACACGCTTTGCTTCAAGGCCTAGCTCTGTACCTGCTTTAATTGCAGCACGAAGCATGTCGCCCGTTGAAATTTGTGGAATGCCATATTTGCCCATTAAAAACTGAGCTTGTGTGCCCTTACCCGCGCCAGGAGCGCCGAGAAGAATGATTCGCATGAGTGCGTTCTCCGCTTATGATTTTTAAACTTTTTACTTCGGGCACTTTACACATTCAACACTGGAGTGACAAGTGTAAGCAGTACCGTAAAGTTAATCTTAAGACTAATGGCGAATATATGTTCAGCTTATAGGCACTTTTGTAAATTTGCGCCTACACCCATTCAGTAACTCATCCTATTTAAGATGAATAAGCTAATTCTTAATATGATTAACTTGAAATTTTAGACCGCCAAAATATAGCACAATAAAATGGCTAAACTTACTTTTGTTAGTCGTAGAAATAAAAAAACGGGCATTACGCCTAATGCCGATCAGTTAAGAATATTTTCATGATCGGTTGACCGATCTTTTTAAGGCTTCAAAATCCGATATCAGTCTC
>NZ_JAYMEU010000011.1:0-55668 GCF_037029575.1 Alteromonas sp. CH_MED4-4
CTTGATAGTGATTTGAACAACCCTATCTTGGCTCATTTGAAGCCTTTATGGGAGGAGAGGGTCCATACCATTAATCCGCATAGATCATTGCCCTCTCAGAAGGCGCTGGCAAGTTTCCTAGCGAAGCGTGGGAAGGCAGGAATGGTGTTCCCTTTCAAATTCCCAGAATGAAGCTAGGAAGCATGCCAGACCTTCCCGAAGGGCGAGTTTAAAATGTCCGTACTCTTTGTTGTGTCACCTTGATGTAGAGCCACTACACCTGCGGTAACACGCCGCGATTCCGAACATTTTAAATCTCGCTGAGTGGGTAATGATCTACGCGGACTGGTATTAGTTGTGTTATTTTTATTTTTGCGTAGAGTCTGTCATTTAATATTGATTATTTTTAAAACAATCACAAACAGCTTCTAGAGTATTTTACCCAAATCGATGGTCATCTTATTTCGCTTATCAGCTATATTCGCTGTTTTAACGCTTTTCGCATGTTCACAGTCTTCACCCAACGCGCCGGTTTGTCGCGTTTCCGATAGGCTTTTATCTCAACAAAACCAAGTCGGAGAAAACAGTCCAGCCCCTTTGATTGCTGCCGCGTGCCTAGTCAAAACAAATAATAAGGTACTGTTAGTAGAACACCGTCTTTCAGGTAAATTGGATTTTCCTGGTGGAGGGGTGCTTGAAAATGAATCGGTCGCCTGTACTGCACACAGAGAAACGTGGGAAGAAACTGGGTTCAATGTTGAAGTTACCCAATATTTATCCACCACACCTAATGGATTGGCTATATTTGGTTGTGATTTAGATGCCGGTGTTGAGACCCTTCCAGACGCCTTCGATGCGCCTCCTTGGGCCAAATTAGAGATAAAAAAACTCGTAAAAGCCGACCCCTTTACCCTTGACCACGACGCAATGCGTTTCGCTGACGATCTTATTCCCTTGCGCGATGGCTACACCCAATTCGATATAACGCAGCACTGACAAAGGATTGTTCATTGTTGCGGGTATTGGTAAATTGTCACCATGAAAAGAATAGGAGAAGTGGCTTGTTTTCACTGCCAACCTTAAGCCTTAAAGGCAAAGTATCTGAACAAGAATGGCAAACTCGTGTCGATTTAGCTGCGTGCTATCGGTTAGTGGCAGATATGCGATGGGGCGACCTTATTTACACGCATATCTCAGCTAAGGTACCGGGCACTGAGCATTACTTGGTTAACGCCTTTGGCCTGACGTTTGACGAGGTTACCGCCTCTAACCTGGTTAAGGTCGATTTAGAGGGTAACATCCTTGACGATACACCTTACGGCATAAACCCCGCTGGCTTCACCATTCACAGTGCTATCCACGAAGTGCGCCACGATGCCCAATGCGTTATTCACCTGCATACACTAGCCACAATCTCAGTCGCATCTGTCAAAGGCGGGCTTAAGCCCTGGAGCCAGTATTCCATGTTTTCGCTACCTTCACTTTCTTATCACAGCTACGAAGGTTTAGCCGTTGATGATAGAGAAAAGAAACGTTTGCAGGACGACCTTGGCGACACTAATCACATGCTTTTGCCTAATCACGGCGGTCTAACCCTTGGCCCCACCGTGGGCGACGCCTTTATGCGCTTTTACGATTTGCAGCGAGCGTGCGAAATTCAGCTTGCCCTGATGCAGTCTAATGAAGAGGTTATCGAGATACCGCAAAGCATTACCGATGGCATATACGCACAGGCTAATGTGGTTCACAGCGGCGAAACAGGCGGCCAAAAAGCATGGCCTGCCATGCTTCGCAAAGCTTACAAACTAGACCCGGGCTTCTGCGAATAATTTAGCTTAGCCAGCTAAACGCCAACTTATTTCAAACAGGAATTGTTTATACATTATGAAAGTCACCAAAGTAGAAATTTTTGATATCGAATGCCCTAAGCGCCCTCAGTGGAACCCGGTTTTCGTACGCGTTTACACCGACGAAGGTATTACCGGTGTGGGCGAAGCAGGACTGGCTTATGATTGGGGTCACAGCGCTGCTGCACACATGATTAAAGAAATTGCCGAAGCCATGCTGATTGGCTTTAATCCTTTTCACACTGAACTGCTGTGGTCGAGAATGCTGCGCGAAGGCTTTTGGGGATTAGGCGGCGGCCCGGTTATTTATGCTGCGATGAGCGCTATTGATACTGCACTTTGGGACATTAAAGGCAAAGCGCTTGGCTTACCGGTTTACGAATTACTGGGTGGCAAAACTAATGGCAAGCTCCGTAGCTACGCTAGCCAGCTACAGTTTGATTGGGACAAAGAAGTAACCAAGCTTAACGACCCCGCTGACTATGCTCGCGCCACTGAAAAAGCACTTAAAGATGGTTACGATGCGGTTAAAGTTGACCCCATCGTTTACGATAAAGACGGCAACACCCATTTCGACAGAACCAAACTATTCACTAAGCCCGAGCTTAAACTTTTCAAAGCCCGTCTTCAGGCGATTAGAGACACAATGGGCGAAGATGGCGACATCATCTTTGAATGTCACAGCTTATTAGGTGCATCAACGGCTATCCAGCTGGGTGACATCGTTGAAGAAATTGACTGTCTATATTACGAAGAGCCAGTGAATTACCTTAACTCGAAGCTTCACGACAAAGTAGCGAAGAACGTGAATGTGCCTATTGCGGGCGGTGAGCGCTTGTACCACCGCTGGGATGTGCGCCCTTACCTTGAAGACCAATCTATTGATGTACTTCAGCCTGACGTTGGCCTATGTGGTGGTTTCACCGAAGCGAAAAAGGTGTGTGACTATGCCGACATTTACGATGTACGTATTCAGGCTCACGTTTGCGGTGGCCCTGTTGCGACAGCGGCAAGCCTACATTTAGAAACGGCCATTCCAAACTTCTTAATTCACGAGCACCATACCTACGCTATTAAAGACTGGAACCGTGAACTTTGCATTCAAGATCCTCAGCCAGTAAA
Organism: Alteromonas sp. CH_MED4-4; assembly: GCF_037029575.1. Lineage (NCBI taxonomy): Bacteria > Pseudomonadati > Pseudomonadota > Gammaproteobacteria > Alteromonadales > Alteromonadaceae > Alteromonas > Alteromonas sp. CH_MED4-4. The sequence continues at coordinate 2,949 of NZ_JAYMEU010000011.1, forward strand.
CGGCTTTATTGAAGCGCCTGACACACCGGGAATTGGTATCGATCTAAACGATGAGGTGGTTTATCGCTCGCCGCACATAACGGTAACTGCGCTTAAATAAAACTAAAACTCAACGGGTTTATTGAAGGCAATAAACCCGAGGCTAGTTCAGCAGCTCAACTAAGCTAGCTTTATGCGATGTCGTACCATCGCTTCGCATTTTTGTACAGCAGCGCCGCTTTTTGAGTTACAGAAAGCGGCGTTGTCATATCAATGAACCCATGCCAAAGCGCGGCATACGGCATTCGCCACAGACACAGCGGGAAGTTGCTGGCAAACATCATGTGATCTGTGCCAACGGTGTCCAGCAAGGTTTCAAAAACATAAGACGCGCGCGGCCACAGCCAACGGCGATCTTGCATTTCTAATCCCGAGAACTTAAACACAACTTGCTGCGTTTCATTCAAGTCGCGAATATGCTGCCGCCATGTTTTAAACGCAAAGCTATTTACATCAATCGGCGCTATTGCGGCATGGTTTATAGCCACTTTTAGCGAGGGTGTTTGTTCTAGTACCGTTAGCAGCGCATGCACAGCATTGCTATCTGCAAGATTTAACTGCGCTTCAAAAGACAAGCCTTGCGACGCCATATGATGTAGCCCCCATTTAACTTTAGGGGTGCGTAAAAGTACTTTAGCATCGTCATCTAATATGTGACGAAGCCCACGTATTGAGTGGTACCGCTTTAGCTTGTCGATATGACTGCCAACATTACTTCCTGTTAAATCGATACACCCAACTGAACGGAATGGCAACGTACAATGACGCTCCAGGAACGCAATTTCACGCCAGGGTCTTTCGTTATCGTAACCCGCTTCAATGTGAACAAAACCGCCTAACTGCCCTAACGACGCGCGATAGAGCATGTGCTCTGTAGTATGTTTTGCAATCGCTTTTTTATCTGGCCAAAAAGGGGCATTGGCAGGCTTTAGCCAATCATAGTGCCCTTCGTTTAAGGCAAAGAAGTGAATATGAGGGTCTATCCAAGTGATTGAAGGCTTGCTCATCTTTGTTTATAAAACCTTGGTTTATTCTATTGCTGATAAGGCATTTCACGTTGCTTTTTTGTTCAGCTCTTTCTATTGTGCTGTGTAGCCCCCATCCACCGCATACAAGCTACCCGTGATGAACGATGCTTTGTTGCTGCATAGGAAATAAGTCAGTTCAGCTACGTCTTCGGGCTGGCCCAAACGTCCAATAGGTTGTGCAGCGGCTTCTTCAGCTACCACTTCATTTTTATCTGCCCCAGAACGTGCCACGTAATTATCAATCGCGTTATGAAATAGAGGTGTTTCGATGGTACCCGGGCAGACCGCGTTAACGCGAATATTATGGGGTGCGTAGTCAAGCGCGGTGGTTTTCGCCATAGACGCCAATGCACCTTTGCTGACCCCGTAGGCGAACGAATTGCGCTTTCCAATAAAGGACTGATCTGAGCCCATCACCACAATCGCGCCGCTGCCCTGCTCTTTCATGGTTGGCAGGCAAGACTTAATCGCGCCATACGCCCCTTTTACGTTCAAGTTTAGTACCTTATCAAGCAGCGCTTCATCAGTGTCTTCAATGGTTGCTGAAACATGTATACCGGCATTACACACCAATGCGTCTATGCGTTGATAAGAATTAATAACCTCATTCACCGCGGCTTCAATATTACGCACAACACTTACATCACACGGCTTCCAGATAGCATTAGGTAACGCTTGCTCAAAGTCTCTGATATCTAAATTAATGACTTGATAACCGTTTTGACTAAACAGCTTGCATACCGCAAAACCGATACCCAAGCTTCCCCCCGTTACAATGCAAACCGGGATCTGCGCATCATCACTGCTATGTTTAAGGTTTTTCTTCGCGCTTTCTGGATTCATGTTTTTATGTACCGTGTTGCTTGTGCGTATGTGAACGGGTTATTTCAATGTAGGCTAAGCATGCCAGTGAGAATTTGAATTGCAAGCGAGCTTACCACTTGAGTTCACTTTTCCATATTAACATCAATGCGTCAGACATCATCATCAGAGCCTGTGTGACCTTTGCTGCACATTTAAAGTCAACGAGTCTTGGTAAACCTATGTGTTTCTCTCATATCAGTCCGTATAGATCATTACCCACATCATCCAAATTTATTATTAACTTTCCTTTAACGGACTATTCGGATTACGCTTTTTGTGACTATAATAGACAAAATTAAAACACTTGTTTGAAAAAAGGAGTCATCCATGCCTCTGTACCACGCCCCTACGACTGATTTTCAGTTCTTGTTAAAAGACTGGCTTGGACTTGATGCTCACTACGAAAAGCTCGGTATCAGCGATTTTGATAGCGAACTTGCCAACGAAATTATTGCACAGGGTGCAAAGTTTGCTTTGGATGTGGTTGCCCCTCTTAACCGTGAAGGCGATGAAGAAGGCTGTACGCTAAAAGACGGCAGCATTACCACGCCTAAAGGCTTCGCTGATGCCTATCAGGAATATGTTGCTAACGGCTGGAATGCAATGCTAGGTACTGCCGAGTACGACGGGCAAGACTTGCCGTATACCATGGCTGTGCCTGTTCACGAAATGCTAAACGCGGCGAACTTAAGCTGGCGTTTAACCACCATGCTTACTGAAAGCGCAACACTTGCGGTTACTAAGCACGCCAGTAAAGAATTAAAAGATATCTACCTTGCTAAGCTAATCAGCGGTGAGTGGACAGGTACCATGAACCTGACCGAACCTCACGCAGGAACAGATTTGAGCTTGCTTAGTACCAAAGCTGAGCCACAAGGCGACGGCAGCTATAAAGTCACCGGTAATAAGATTTTTATTACCGCAGGTGATCACGATTGGAGTTCGAACGTTATTCACCTTGTTCTAGCTCGTCTACCTGACGCCCCTAAAGGCGTTAAGGGTATCAGCTTATTCTTAGTGCCCAAGTTCCTTCCAGATGCCAGCAATGAGCCTGGCGAGGCGAACAGCTTGTCAGTGGGAAGCATCGAACACAAAATGGGGATCAAAGCGAGCCCGACTTGTGTGATGAATTTTGACGGTGCAACGGGTTACCTTGTTGGTGAAGAAAACCAAGGCCTAGCATGTATGTTCACTATGATGAACGATGCACGCTTCCAAGTAGGTCTGCAAGGTTTAGGGGCGGCAGAAGCCTCTTACCAAGGCGCGCTGACTTATGCCCGCGAACGCGTTCAGTCTCGCGCACCTCAGGGAATTCAAAATCCAGAAGGCAAAGCAGACCCGATCGTCTTTCAACCTGACGTGGCGCGTATGTTACTTACGCAGAAATCACTGATTGAAGGCTGCCGTGCACTTTCACTTTTCTATGCCAAGTTTATGGACGTTGAGAAGCTTGGTGAAGGTCAAGAAAAAGAAGATGCCGACAAGATACTTCAGTTTTTAACCCCAATCTGCAAAGCTTTTATGACTGATATGGGCCTTGAGACCACCAGCCTAGGTGTACAAGTATTTGGTGGTCACGGCTTTATTCGTGAATGGGGTATGGAACAACTTATGCGCGACGTGCGCATTGCTATGTTATATGAAGGCACCAACGGTATTCAGGCGCTAGACCTTATTGGCCGTAAGCTTACCCGAGATGGCGGTCAAATGATGGAAGCGACCTATAATGCGTTTAACGCTTTGGTCAGCGACATTCAAGACAGTGAGGCGAAGGGTCTGGCTCAAGGAATTCTTGATGACTGGCGTGCATCTTCAGCCGATTGCTTAGGTATGGATGCCACCACCGCTGCAGCTGCTGCTTGTGATTACTTGGCATACAGCGCCTATTCCTTGATTGGTGTACTGTGGTACAGCATGGCCGACAAAGCGCAGGCATCAGGTAATGCGTTACTTGCAGCGTCTAAGATGAAGACACGTGACTTCTATATGGAACGTATCTTAGTACGTCGCGATGCGCACAAAGCCGCTTATAAAGCTGGCCCTGAAAGCACCCTTGCAATATCAGGTAATGAGTTTGATTATCTGTAGGCAGCTTATACTGCTATAGTCCGTGAAATATGGGCTATGAACGCAAAAAAGGTCACTATATGTGACCTTTTTTATTATGATTTGAACGAAACTATTAGTCGTTCGCTGCTACTTGGGTTGAAAAGGTATCTGAAAACCAATCGTTAAGCATCGCTTTTTCATAAGAAAGCGATTCCGTGCGATTGCGACGAATATTCGACTCCATAAAATCCATATCTTTAAGTTTCACATCTTCACCACTTAAAATGACCTGACCGTCGGCATTAGCCAACGAGTAGCTGAATGTCATTCTAGGAATATCAACGCGCTTAATGATACGGACGTCGCTACCGGCACCGTTACCGAAGCCGACAAACTGGCTTGGCCAAACCTGGCCAGCTAAATCAACATTTGTTACTGTCATTGACAGCACTTGCGACTCAGGTAAATCACTGGCCAAATCTACAATGTGTTCTTCAAGCTCTTGTAGCGTTCGTTCGCGGAACCGTTTACGAGATTCATTGGTTGGCCTTACATCGCTATAAGACTCAGGTTCTTCCCACGTTATCTTCACCTCAGCGGCTTGAGTGGGAGCAAAAACGGTAAGGAGTCCCACCGCTGTGGCGCAGCTTAAACAAGAAAAAGTACGTAATTTATTCACTTTTATGCTCCTAAATTCAGTCGTTTAAACTATGAGTTAGCAAGACATTTAGAGAAAGCTTAGCATGCAGCAATTGTAGGCTTTTATATCAGCTTTATATTTAACCAACCTTGTTAAAATTGGCTAGTCTCGCTTTGCTACTTGCATAACTGACGACTGTTTAATGATTAGGCATAGTTGAACGCGTTTAGTTCCCGTAAAGTTGGGGTTTATATCGTCCTTTTCACAATAGGTGTGATAAAAACGTTTAACGCTTGCGCTATCAGCGGTGATTTGCTGAACATATGTTTGCTGGTAAGGCTTTAGGGGACTTAGCTGGACATTAATTTTGTCTTGTAAACTACGTAGTTCCTCTCGCTCCGGTAAAGTTGCGATTGAAACTAGCCATTCAGAAAGCGAGTTCTGAATATCTTCAAAGAGATACTGAACAAAAGGGGACCGCAGCACAATTACCAAAACAATAATTTCAGCAGCGATGATAAAGAACCTTAACATGACTTCTCAGCTAACTTTGACAGACGTTTACTACAAATAGCGCCAATTATTTAGCACCTTTCTTACTATGTGCTCAACTACACTTTGCCAATTTACATTTTCACAATGCTCACTGTACACGATTCAAACGGTAATTGACTACATTATTATCGACGATAATAGGGTCATATCGGTTTACCTGTAAATACAGCAAACTATACTCATGTATAGTAGGTAAAGCCTAATCGTCGATGTTGGGCATCAAATGGCATCTGGCCGTCATATTAATCCTCATTATTCACGTAACTGTATTTAACTATTTACAAAGTTACATAGACTGAGGAAATCAAAACAAAAAACGACTTACGTTCTGAAGTTTCAGTATTGACTGAAACTTTAAAAAGATACACCATACGCCGCATTATTGATCTACATTAAACATGACGTTTTGAACGCAGTTATACTGCACAGGCAGTTCGTTACGTCACATAAGGTTAAGCTATGAATGAACAAATACCGGTAAAGACCGTTACACCGGTAAAAGTACATAAACCCAAAGGTGGACCTGAGGGTAAACGCCACGACTCTCGTAGCCGTATTTATGTGCGGGCTGTACAAGGCCCTCTAGAGACGTTTAGACGCATGTTTGGCCTTTTCTTTTTGGGCCTCTTTGCCATCATTCCATGGATTCAGTACAACGGGCATCAAGCCGTGCTACTCGATATTGGTGAGCAGCGATTTACTATATTCTCACTAACTTTATGGCCTCAAGATCTCACTTTACTGGCCTATATATTTATTGTTTCCGCCTTTGCGCTGTTCTTCGTCACCACTTTCGCTGGTCGAGTGTGGTGTGGATTTATGTGTCCTCAAACAACGTGGGTATACATTTATACGTGGTTCGAAGAGAAATTCGAAGGCCCGCGCAACAAGCGTATAGCGCTAGATGCACGCAAAATGGATGCAGATAAATTTTTGCGTAAAACAGCTAAGCACACCGCTTGGGTATTGGTAGCGCTGTTAACGGCTTTAACCTTCGTTGGCTACTTTACGCCAATTGATGAACTGTTTATCGATTTTGTAACATTTAACACCAGCTTCTGGGCAGGTTTATCGGTTATTTTCTTTGCCGTATGTACGTACGGAAACGCTGGCTACATGCGCGAAATCATGTGCACGCACATATGCCCGTATGCGCGTTTTCAGTCTGCCATGTTCGACAAAGACACGTTTACTGTATCGTACGATGCAAAGCGTGGAGAGCAACGCGGCCCGCGACCACGCAAACTTAGTCACGAGCAAGTAAAAGAAAAAGGGTTAGGCGACTGTATAGACTGCAACCTTTGTGTTCAGGTATGCCCAACCGGTATCGATATTCGAAATGGCTTACAATACGAATGCATCAACTGCGGCGCCTGTGTTGATGCCTGTAACGGTGTTATGGATAAAATGGGTTATCCTAAAGGCCTGATAAGCTTTACTTCTGAAGAAGAGCTAGCTGGCGGTAAGACTCACATTTTACGTCCAAAGTTAATTGGTTACTTTGTTGTTTTAGTGGTGATGATAGGCTTGCTGTTTGCCAATATTTGGATGCGCAGCCCCACCGAAGTTGACATTATCCGCGACAGAAACTCGCTATACCGCGAAACGAATGAAGGGCTAATTGAGAACGTCTATACAATAAAAGTACTTAACAAAACACAGCAAACCCAAACCTACTCTATTGCTGTAAAAGGTTTGCCTGACTACAAGTACATTGGTGAGCAAACTGTAACAGTTGAAGGCGGTGCGGTGTATAGCACGCCAATTTCAGTTGCAACTGACGCCTATAATCTGGAAGATACGGTTACCGATATTTTTATCAGTGTAACCACCACTATTGATGGGGAAACGGTTACTGTTGATGAGCCAACTAAGTTCCTTTATCGATGACAGATTTTTCATTCTCTGGGCTTAGCCCAGACACCATATTAGATGCCCTGGAAAGTCAGGGCATTTTTCTTCAAAGCGGTTTACTAGCACTAAATAGTTATGAAAACCGCGTCTATCAGTTTTTGGCTGAAGACGGTCAGCGCTATGTAGCAAAATTCTATCGCCCAGGTCGATGGACCGACGCTCAAATTCTTGAAGAACACGCGTTTGCTGCAGAGCTAATCGACAACGAAATTCCATTGGCTGCGCCCATTTCTCTCAATGGCAGCACGCTGCATCACCACACCGTGGCCGAAACTGACTATCGATTTGCGTTATTTCCTTCGGTAGGCGGCAGGCAATTCGAAAATGACAACCTTGATCAACTCGAATGGATGGGGCGTTTCATTGGCCGTATTCACCGCGTGGCCCATGCTAAAGGGTTTGCACATCGTCCCTCGATTGATATTGAAAGTTACCTCGATGAGCCGAAGCAGGTGCTTACGCAAAGCACACTGCTGCCAGAGCATTTAAAGACAGCATTTTTTGCCATACTTAACCCCGTTATTGATGCCACGAAAAAAGCGTATAAGCCAACATCAAGTATTCGGCTTCACGGTGATTGCCACCCGGGCAATATATTATGGCGCGATGGCCCTACTTTCGTTGATTTAGATGATTGCCGCATGGGCCCTGCTATCCAAGATTTGTGGATGATGCTAAGCGGCGACCGCCAACAACAGCTTTTGCAGATCGATACTTTGGTTGAAGCATACGAGGAGTTTCACCCGTTTGACACTGCACAGTTGCCACTTATTGAGCCCCTCCGCGCTATGCGAATGGTGCATTACATGGCATGGCTTTCACGACGCTGGGAAGACCCTGCTTTTCCGCGGGCATTTCCTTGGTTTGCTGAAGACAAATACTGGGAAGGCCAAATACTTGCTCTGAAAGAACAGCTATCGGCCCTTCAAGAGCCTCCCCTGAAATTAGGATATTGAGCCAGCCCCTTTACTGCTGAAAAAACGCTTTTTCGATGACAGTTGTCGATAATCTTATGGCGGTTACGAAAAAGCGTAAGGTATAAGAAACCGTATTCGCTATCACTTTTTAACTTAGATATAATCGACAGTGTGTAGGTGCTCTTGTCTAGCTCCATATTAACTACGGCGACAAGGGTTAAACGGGAAATCAGTGAAAAACTGATGCTGCCCCCGCAACGGTAAACTCAACGCGTTGTCGTTTTCTTTTCATACGCCACTGTCTTTTATGCGTTACGTATTAAACGCCATTAGATGGGAAGGCAAAAGAGCTATTACATTTTTAGTAATGGTGAGTAAGCCCGGATACCGGCCTGTACTTCATGGTGTCGTTTGCTTGCTCACATCCATAATTAAGCAATGCGTGCACTTTCCCTAATCATGTGCTCGGGTGGAGCGCATCAAAGACAACATAAAAACCATGCGTACACATTTTACTAAAGCAGCCCTTAGCGCTGCAGTTATTTCGTGCTTAAGCACACCTGCCTTTGCTCAAACTTCTGACCAAGATATTGAAACTTTAACAGTAACAGGCACGCGTTTGCCTATTTCGTTAACCAAACTTCCTGGTTCAGTATCGGTGCTAACTGAAAGCGACATTAAAGCTTCGGGCGCACTTCAACTTACCGATCTAATTCGCGGCCTACCTGGCGTTAGCTTGTCTCAGTCAGGCAGTCCTGGTGGCTTAACAGAGCTGCGCGTGCGCGGCGGTGAAACCAACCATCTACTTGTTTTAATTGATGGCGTTGTTGCCAACGACGTAGGCCAAGGAAGCCTAGTTGACCTTGCTCACTTAACTAGCGCAAACGTGGTGCGCATAGAACTTCTTCGAGGCCCGCAGAGCGCAAGATGGGGCAGCGGCGCTATCGGTGGTGTATTGAGCATTACTACGAAATCAGGCCAGTTTGCCGATAATGCGTCACACGTAGACTTCTCTGCTGGCGTTGGCACACAAGGTACGTTGCAGGGCAGCATGAACGCGCGCTCGCAAAGCGATAACGTAGGTATTTCTGCATACGCCAGCTACATACGTACCGACGGCGACAACGTATCTCGTGTTGGTAACGAAGATGATGGCTACGACAACATGACCGCTGGCATTAATATTAATTATGCCGCAACGTCGGAGCATACGTTAATAGCTAACCTTCGCACGGTTCAGTACGAGAATGATTACGACGGCACTGATTTTGTGACGACAGGCCTTCCTGCTGACTCAGATAACGTGACGGATGGTTCACAAATTAGTGCGAAATTAAGATGGGAATTTGCTCCGGAAAATACAGGTTATCGCTCAGCGCTAAGTGCGCATTATCGCAAAGATGATAATGATAACACTGAGTCAGGTGCAGACACTGGCGGAACCACTGGTGAGCGCATAGAGTTAAACTGGACAGGTTTCTATACCATGGATAACTGGGATTTTGCTGGCGGTGTTGAATACCTACAGCGCCTTTTTACCCAGCGCGGCCCAATTGCATTTGGCGATCCGAACCAGAAGCAGCACGACAATACTTATAGCGTATTTGCCGAGACAAATGGTCAGCTAACCGAGTCGCTAACCGCAACACTAAGCGCACGATTCGACAACAACAGTGAATTCGACAATGCCGTAAGTTATCGCGGTGGCCTTACCTGGCAGCTTAACGATTACTACGCTGTTTTTACCAGCTATGGTAAAGCTGTTAAAACACCCACCTTCACCGAGCGCTTTGGCTACTTCCCAGCAAGCTTCATCGGCAACCCAAACTTAGAACCTGAAACCAGTGAAGAATGGGAAATAGGCGTTAAGGCAAACTGGAAATCACTGTCTGCACAAATCAGCGCATACACTACCGACCTTGAAGATGAAATCAATGGCTTCGTATTTGTGTCAGATTTGGGTGCATATAGTGCCGATAATATCGACGGTGAAAGCTCGCGAGAAGGTATTGATCTAGAACTTAACTGGGACAGTGGCTATGGTGATTTTACCGCAGCGTATAGTTATCTAGATGCGGAACAAACCGACAATGGTATAACAACCACTGAACTGCGTCGTGCCCGTCACCAAGGCTCATTAACCTACAACACTGACTTTGGAACGGAGAAGTTCAGCTTCTACACCAAGCTAGCTTACACAGGGAGTCATTACGACACCTTCTTCCCTCCTTTCCCTGAACCGTCTCAGACTCTGGCGCTGTCAGCCTATACGCTTGCAACCGTTAATTTAGGCTATCAGATAGATAAGCAGTGGCAGGTCTCGTTGAAGGTCGACAATGTATTTGATACTGATTATGAAGACATTGTAGGTTATGCAGGCCAAGAGCGTCGCGCTCTACTTTCAGTTAACTACAGCATGTAAGTGATGTAACGTTAATGAACCTTCTGTTGAGCGTTGCTTAAAGGCAAAACTCAACGTGAAATCAACAAACAATAAAGGGCTATACATGGTTATAGCCCTTTTTCTTTGAGTTTCTGTTAGGACCTGATGATTCAGACTCTGTTCATCATGCGTATATAAAATACTGCATTTACCTAAACCTTGAGTCGCGTTTTTTAGTGAGCTTGTCGCGTACTAAGGCATTGAAGTAGAACAGGTCCTAGTTAAGCGAACAAGCCTGTGATAATCTCGGTATCGATAATAGTTTTTTGAACATAGGATTATATTCCATGAAAAAGTTTGCAGTAATGTTTGTCATGGCAATGCTTTTGCCACTAACAGCATGCGCTCAGGAGCCAGCGTCTAAATGGAAAGAAGGTACGCACTATACTGTGCTTGATAAAGAAGCCACAGATAAGCCTGTTATTACTGAGTACTTCTCATTTTGGTGCCCTCACTGCTTCCAGTTCGAACCAATTGTTGCGCAAATTAAAGAAAAGAAAAGCGACGGCACGAAATTCAATAAGGTGCACGTAAACTTTATGCGTTTTACTGGACCTGAAGTTCAAGACGATGCAACTAAAGCCATGCTAATTGCGCGCGCTATGAAGCAAGAAGACGCGATGAACGGCGCTATTTTTAACTATATCCACAAGCAACGTGCATCTATCACTGGCTTGAAAGACCTTCGCAATATCTTCGTTGTGAACGGAGTAGACGGTGAAGAGTTTGACAAAATGGCCAAAAGCTTCGGCGTAAATAGCATGGTGCGCAAGAATCAACAGCAAATTGATGAGTATCGTGAGCACTTAACTGGTGTGCCAAGCTTTATTATCAACGGTAAATATCAGCCTACTTTCACTGCTGACATGACCTTCGACGACATCGCTGACCTAATCGTGTGGCTATCTGAGCAAAAATAATTTGGTTAATAACCAATACACTCATTAGACCTTGAATAACTAAATGGGCGCTCAGGCGCCCATTTTTACGCCTTGGAGCATCCCAATGTATGCAGTAAGTGACTTTGCTGACTTTATCTGTGAACTTGACCAGCTAAAAGCAGTTAAGCGCCAGATCACCCTTCCCTGTGATAACTATCGACAGGAAAACTCCGCAGAGCACAGCTGGCATGTTGCATTAATGGCAAATATGCTAAGCGAATATGCGGCTAAACCCATAGATGTGACCCGCGTTATTCGCATGATCCTTATTCACGATATTGTGGAAATTGATGCTGGCGACATGTTTGCTTTCAATCATCAAACAGATCACGACGCACAAGCCGAGAAAGAAGTAGCTGCCGCTAAGCGCATTTTTGGTTTATTGCCGAGTCCACTTAGTAGTGAAATGCTCGATTTATGGCTTGAGTTTGAAGCAGCGGAAACCGCCGATGCAGAATTTGCAAAATCAATGGACCGCGTACTTCCCGTATTTCAAAATATGAAAGACAACGGAGGAAGCTGGAAGCGTCACGGTATTGCAAGGGAGAAAATTGAGAAGCGTAATGCTCACCTTAAATCTTGCGCACCGGCTTTATGGGACTACGTTATGCAGCAGCTTGATGTGGCCGTTGAAAAAGGCTGGCTAAGTCAGTAACGACTCAGCCAGACCTGTAGTATTAATTACAACATAACGTTGTAATAGTGTATTGCAATTAGAAGCGTGTACCAATCCACATCCAGAAGCGATTGGTATCCACCTTTATATCTCCCGCATCGTAAGTACCGTACTTAATGCCAAAATTGTACTTACCTGCAAACTTCTTCGTATACTGCACATTAATTTCGCTGCCTAAGTCGTCAGCACCGTTGCTGCTGTCGTCAGCGCTGAAATCGTGGTAAGCCAAAAGCCATTTACCACCGGCTAGCCCACCTGATAGAGATAACTTAAGATCTTTTAAGCCCTGTGCTGGCGTGCCCAAGAACTGATCAGTCCAACCGTTGAATTTGTGCAGCGTAGCTAGCGGCGTTGCAAAACCGTACAACCCATCGTCAGAACCTAGTATTTCGTAATCGACCTTAGCAGTCACACCAGAAAACGTGGCTGCGACATACGCATTTAAATACGAGGCGTCAAAGTCGCTGGCCGTTTCGCCCGCGCCAGCTTCGCTTGATTGCGTGGCAAACTCACCACCGTAAGCCCAACTCACGCTCTCACTTTTCGTCTTTCCATCGTAGCTCACGCCATACGTGTCCAACGCGTTATCCGTGTCGTTGTCCACCTCTAAAAGGTAAGCGTAGGCCACAAACTTGCCAATTTTAGATGTATAAGTCGCATGAAGAATATGATCTTTAGAATCTAAATCTGCCGCCTCAGCAAAAATACGGTTGCGTTTGTAAAGATAGCTATAAAATAGCGCTAGATTGTCGGTCGCCGCATATTTTGCGCTTACCGCATCAAAGGTCTGGCGGTCTTGTCGCCAGCCAACGTGGCCAACAAATCGATGGTCATCAAGTGTAATTACTTGGCGCCCTACTCTGGCGGTAAAGTTATCTGCCTTATACTGAATAAAAGCTTGATCAACTTCGGTGGTTTCAGGGTCGGCAATGACCGAGTACTCACCCACGTTAAAGCCAGTAGGCCCCACAGTAAACTCATCTTGCCCCAATACAATACGGCTATCTTCAACCTCGGCAGTAAACGAAAAGCCATTAACACTACCCGAGCTAAAGCCCAAACGGGTGCGCAAAGTCAGTGCACTTGCATCTTCTAATGCATTGTCTTGATCAACAGATTCATAACGTAAATTCAGGTCCGCCCATGCTTTTGAATCACTAAGGGCGGCGTGAATATCGGCAGCCATTACGCTGCCGCCTAGTACTGTCATAACAGATGCCGCCAGCATCTTGATGCCAAAGTTTTGTAACGTGTTCATGTGTATCCCCTATTGGTATTGATGAGGGCCTGCTGGCTTTTGCTGTACATTTTTTGCAGCGGTCTGTGTGCCATCTAGGCAAGGCGGATGTTTGACGGTTTAGTGGTTCTAAATCGAAAACATTCACGGCAGTATAGATGGCACACAGGCGCTGCCCGAAGGGGTCGTTATGGAAGCCTTTTACTCTTTGTCACAGTCCTTTAACTTAGCCCACTAGGCTTGCAGGACTGTTTCGCGATTAAAAGGCTTCCATTTAGACCAAAACTTGTACAACAAAGGCCAACAGGCCCAGAAGTCAAAACTTATCCAGCCAGCATTAGAATGCCGGTTGAAAAGTACTGGTTTTGGTTGGTGGCGGAAAAGGCTTCCGCCCTAGTCAGGTGCCGATAAAGCTAGGCGGCATCTGATTTCTTAGCGTCTTTTTTTTCAGATGACACCCCGCTGGGTTTTGCTTGTTGTTGCGATTGTTTGTTAGTAGTTGGCGCTTGGTTTGCGCGTGACGAAACGGTTTCAACCTTCTTTTGTTTGTCGTAAAGAAAGGTTAAGACTTCATGTCTGTAGTGGTTGTACTGCTTGTTATCTGCAAGTGCTAATCTATCTCGTGGACGCGGCAACGCAATATCTAGAATTTCGCCAATGGTGGCCGCTGGGCCGTTATTCATCATAACAATGCGGTCAGATAGCAATACTGCCTCATCCACATCGTGGGTAATCATAATAACCGTGTTGCCCAAGTCAGCGTGAATTTCCATGAGCGAGTCTTGAAGATGAGCGCGAGTTAGGGCGTCTAGCGCACCGAACGGTTCGTCCATTAGCAGCACTTTTGGTTCCATTGCCAATGCTCGCGCAATGCCTACTCGCTGTTTCATACCACCTGATATTTCACTGGGTAATTTATCAAGGGCGTGGGTCATGTGCACAAGCTCTAGGTTGTGCATGATCCAGTCACGCATCTCGGTTTTACTCTTGTCTCGCATGGTAGATTTCACGGCCAGTTCAACATTTTTGTATACCGTAAGCCAAGGTAATAAAGAGTGGTTTTGAAAGACTACAGCGCGCTCAGGTCCAGGCTGCTTCACTTCTGCGCCATCTAAAATTACGCCGCCCGTGGTAGCTTGATGTAGACCTGCGACGATATTCAACACCGTTGATTTACCGCAGCCCGAATGGCCAATTAACGACACAAATTCACCTTTACTGATTTTAAGATTCACATCTTGAAGCGCAGTAAATGGCCCCTTCGGTGTGGGGAAGTCGATACCCACCTGCTCTAACTCTAAGTGTTTAGTGTGCATAAAATTCTCCTCAAAATTAGCGTAGTACGCTCGACTTGTCCCAGCTTACAGCGCGCTGAATCGATAACATTAAGCGGTCTAGCACAAAGCCAATAGCGCCAATGGTGAGCACTGCTACCATGATTCTCGCTAGCGACTCCGAACTTCCGTTTTGGAATTCATCCCACACAAACTTTCCTAGGCCCGGGTTTTGGGCAAGCATTTCTGCCGCAATCAGTACCATCCAGCCAATACCAAGCGACAATCTAAGTCCTGTAAAAATCATGGGAATAGAAGATGGAAGTACTATTTTGGTGAGATGAGCAAAGGGCGTAAGACGCAATACTTTACTTACGTTGATTAGGTCTTTATCAATATTGGAAACGCCTACAGCGGTGTTAATAAGAGTTGGCCATAAACAACAAAGCGAAACCGTAAAGGCAGAGGTGACAAATGATTTAGAAAACGCCGGGTCATCGCTGACATAAAGGGCACTTACTACCATAGTCACCAGCGGCAGCCATGCCAATGGAGACACTGGCTTAAATAACTGGATAAGTGGATTTATTGCGGTGTAAGCAGATTTACTTAGACCACATAGTATACCCACGGGAACCGCCACGACTGATGCAATTAAGAATCCAACCATGACGGTGTAAAGGCTTGTCCATATCTGATCAAAAAACGTTGGCGCACCGGTGAATTCTCTAATTTTTGGCTGATAAGTAGGGTCCTGCGCTACACGCGCTGCATTTCTTGCTTCTTGACGTTGATAGAAAGCGTCCGCTTTTTCACGCTGTGTAATATGCTCGTCAATTAACGCACTGGCTTGCTCGAAAACTTGTGCAGGTCCTGGGAACTGCCCCAGCGACGTGTCGATACTTTTTGCTACACCATTCCAAATGGCCAAAAACATCAGCAAGCCGATAACAGGCAGCAGCAACGCAGGCGTGGATTGATATAAACGGCTCAACAAAGAGTTGGCGTTTGACGGCGACGATGGAAGGCGAAGAATGGTTGTCATCTTGCTCATTGCTTGCTCCTGACTCTTGATGTGCGCTTTTGCGCTGTTTATGCCCCGCCCTAGTTAGAACTGAAGGTAGGGCCATTAAATCAGACACTTACAGTACAGTGTCGCCCTTCAGACCAATCTTAAATTGCTCTAAGTAAGCGTTAGGCGTGCTTCCGTCAAACGTCACGCCATCAATGAATTCGCTCTGAGGCGGCTTGTAGCCCGTTTCCGTCCCAAACTCTGGAAAATCAGACGCCTTAGCTTTACCTTCGGCAATCAGTGCTTTAGCAGCCTGAGCATAAACCTCTGGTTTATAAACTTTTTTGGCTGTCTCTTTATACCAATCGTCAGACTTAGCCTCTGAAATTTGACCCCAGCGGCGCATTTGTGTGAGGTACCAAATAGCATCACTGTAGTATGGGTAAGTGGCGTTGTAGCGGAAGAACACGTTAAAATCAGGCACGTCGCGCTTGTCACCTTTCTCGTATTCGAAAGTGCCTGTCATGCTGTTAGCCAGTACGTCTTCATCTGCCCCTACGTAGTTACTTTTAGCAAGAATCTTTACCGCTTCAGGACGGTTCGCATTGTCGTTTTCATCCAGCCACATTGCCGCTCGAATTAGGGCTTTAACCACGCGAATGTGCGTATTTGGGTATTTGTCAGCCCAGCCCTGGCTTACGCCGAACACTTTTTCAGGGTTATTTTTCCAAATTTCGTAATCGGTGATCACAGGCACACCAATACCTTTGAATACTGCCTGTTGATTCCATGGCTCGCCTACGCAGTACCCATAGATGGTGCCGGCTTCCATCGTCGCTGGCATTTGCGGTGGGGGAGTGACTGACAACAGAGCCTGAGCGTCTATTTGGCCCGCGGTATCGCCTTTATGCGGCGCATAATATCCAGGGTGAATTCCACCTGCCGCAAGCCAATAGCGTAACTCGTAGTTGTGTGTAGAAACTGGAAATACCATTCCCATGTTGAACGGCTTTCCAGCATTGCGGTATTCATCAACCACTGGCTTTAAATAATCAGCTTTAATAGGATGAACTGGCTTGCCATTTTCGTGTGGAATATGGGCCTTCATTTTGTCCCAAATTTCATTAGAAACGGTAATTCCATTACCATTGAGGTCCATACTAAACGCTGTTACCACATGCGATTCCGTGCCGAAGCCAATGGTCGCACCAAGGGGTTGGCCAGCCAGCATATGAGCGCCATCTAGTTGGCCGTCGATTACGCGATCAAGCAGCACTTTCCAGTTAGCTTGCGCTTCCAATGTAACGTAGAGGCCCTCATCTTCAAAAAAGCCTTTTTCGTACGCCACAGCAAGCGGTGCCATATCAGTTAGCTTGATAAAACCAAACTTAAGTTCTTCCTTTTCAGGCCAGCCTACCGCTGGCTCTTGTGCTGCCACACTCGCAGAAAAACTTGCTACAGAGACGGCAAGTGCTGCACATACTCCAGCACTCGCCGTTCGAAAGCGTTTTAGCAGTGATGTTGTCTTTAACCCAGTCATACGTGTTCCTCGTAGCCAAAAAAAAACCCACCAGCGTACGACGTTTAACCGTCGAGCATGGTGGGCTTCGTTGCCGTGTTTGTAATATCGGAGTTCTTACAAACGCATCAAGTTGTTAATGGTAAGTCAGGAATTCCCGCTCACACACCTCATCTTTAAGGGAGGTTTATTAAAAGCTTTAGCTTATAAAACCATCTTTATTTTTTATTATTATGCACTTGCCATAAATGCCGGAGATGATGATGCTTCCTTACCGTTCTCCGCTGAATCCTATTTGTTTACCCTATGGTAAGTGTTGTGCATTCCACTCTGCCATCGCATTTGTGTTTGCACCCGTTGCATTGTACAGCAACGTTGCTGTTGCACGGATTATTTAGCACCCATCGTGCCAGAAATGTAAGCCATTAAAATTTATGAATATTTACACTATTGAGGTAAGAGAAAAGTGAGAATGAATTCGTTTTGGTGCACCAAAACAGGGGGGGTGTTCAACCTTGGTGCGCGAAAGCAGATACCAAGGTTGAACAAATATGGCCAATGACTGAGGCTGTCTGATTGTGTCGCTAATTTTCTAGAGGCGTTTAGTAAATTGCCCGATAGCGTTTACCACTTCATTGGCACCGCTTTGGATTTCGCTCATTGCTTTGCCTGACTGCGTTGAATACTCTAAGGCTTCGCGCGCTTTTTCCTGACCCGCTTCAATTAACTGAACTGCATTTTCTGTTAACTTTCTGTTTTCTACGACGACGTTTACGATTTCTTCAGTTGCGCTACTGGTTCGCGACGCTAGCTGCCTGACTTCATCGGCAACCACCGCGAAACCACGCCCTTGATCGCCTGCACGTGCAGCTTCAATAGCAGCGTTAAGCGCCAATAAATTAGTTTGATCGGCAATTCCGCTAATACTTTTAACCAAATCCGCAACTTTTTGGGATTGCTCATCTAGGTCCTTAATACCTTCACTCGCATTGCCCATCTGTTTCGTTAATTCGTTCATCGCCTTAACCGTAGAATCGAGCACTTGGTTACCCTTACATGCTTGCTCTCCAGTTTCTTGCGAAATGTTGAATGCAACGTTGGCGGCTTCAGAAATGGCGAATTCCCGCTTCATTTGCTCTGTAATTACCGTTGCGAATTTCACTACTTTATAAAGCTGACCATCTTCGTTTCTGATGGGGTTATATGACGCTTCTAGCCACACGTCATTCCCTCGGCTATCAATGCGTTTGTAGCGTCCAGATTCTAACTGTCCTTGCGCTAGCCCACGCCAAAAATGTTTATATTCTTCCGAGTTCGCCTCTTGCTCTGTGCAAAAGATCCTGTGATGCTTCCCAACTAGTTGCTCCAGCTTGTACCCCAAACCTTTCAAAAAGTTTTCGTTGGCTTTTATGATGGTGCCATCAAGGTTAAATTCAATAACAGCAGAAGAGCGATGAAGCGCGGCAATCATATCTCTAAGCTCATTACTGTAAGAAATATTGCGCGTTTGCTCTGCCATATAGAAAGAAATACACTTCACATTTCCATAGGCGTCGTCTATGGGCTGTATAATTCCTCTTACCCAAATCTCATGACCTTTTGCATTGTTGAATCTAACTGCGCCATGCCAATGACGATGATTTTTAATAGCGCCTAGCATATCTTGAACGTCCGATTTTTTGGGCGATTTCGGATCCATTAGGCTTTCAAGAGACTTCCCTTCTAGCTCTGAAATCTTAAATCCTGTTGCTTGAGTATATAGATCATTAATTGCACTTATACGTCCGTCTGCATTCAACTCAATGTACAACATTTCTTCACGAAGCTCTTCCTTAACCGTTTCATGTGCCGCCATTTCCTTTTCCAAACGTTGGTTTTCGGCTATCAACTCTTTATTTTTGAAAAACATCCTGCGCTCCTAATGAACTTCGTTTCACGCATTATTTATCAGCCGACTCAGCTCATAACGAAGCCACCCTGACAAAATAGGCACTGGCGTATCACACTGAAATACGGTTAGTTGTCTGAAACGATAAGCTAGTATTTATTGGTTTTGATTAAAGATAGCAGAGCAAGTGAAGTTTATTGATGTTTCACACAAATAAAACTAAATTTTTTGTTCAATAAAGATTAAAGATAGCCCAGTTTGGGCATTGACATAAACCCGCCTCTTTTTGCTATACCAAAATACTCATGGCAGCGATGAAAACACGCAGCGATTCCTTCCGCCCGTTTTGGCGTCGTACAACGCTTTATCAGCGGTATTCAGGATCGAAGTTAATGTCCAGTTGTGGTGATTAACGAAGTTGACCGTTGCAACGCCCAAACTTGCGGTAATTACGGGTGAAACTGTGCTCTTGCTGTGCTCTATCCCTAATGATTCTATCGCATCTCGAATCTCTTCAGCTTTCACCTTCGCGCCTTTCTCATCGATATTAGGCAAAATCGCTACGAACTCCTCACCACCGTATCGAGCACAAAAATCAGTATTACGGGTAATAACTTCATTAAGCCCAATAGCGACGGCTTTCAGGCATTCATCCCCTTTAGGGTGACCATAATTGTCATTGTAAAGTTTGAAACTATCGACATCCAAGATAATCACCGTCAACGGCCATTCATACCGTTTTGACATTGCTATTACCTTTTCCATTTCCATTTCAAACGCCCGTCGGTTTGGGATGTTAGTGAGCGGATCGCTAAGTGACAAACGAATCAATTCGGTTTCTTGGCTCTTCACTCTCTCAAAATACAGTGCAAAGGTTTTAGCCAGGCGAGATATCTCGTCACTGCCTTCGAAGCTTGCTACCTCGTCACTATTTTTTTCAACCAAATTGGTTAAAGCAATTAAACGCAGAATAATACGTTTGTAGATGTAGAAGATGATGGCGCAACAAATAATCATCACAATTAATGAGAGTGCCAATGACAGGGTTATTTGTTTGGACACGGCCTGGTTGGCAGACAATGCGTAAGAAGAGGTGTCTTTTGTGATTGAAGATGCCCTAAACTCAATATTTGACGCGACTTCTTCAGCCAAGTGCTCAACAAAACTGCCTCGCCCTCTTGAACGTCCACGAATACGCATGACATTAGCTTGTTTATCAATCATGCCCCATTTACCTAATACCCCCTCCTCTAGCGCTCTTACCAGTTCGCTGCTGCGCTTGTCTAGCGATGTCGCCTCACGCAAGGAAGCGATGCTTTCTTCAATACTGTCCTCTAACTTGCGTAACTCATGCAGTTGGAACTGCTGATTTATTTGGGCAATTTGTAATATCAGAGGAACCAGCGTTTGAGAAGATTGAATACCCACATACTGCGATTTATTGTCTTCGAAAATATTGTTCAAGTAAGTAAAGAGTACTTCCCTTTCCACCCGCACTTCTTTTTCAACATCAATTCGCTGACGCACTAATGCGTTTAGTTCTTCTATTTCTAATGTAAGTACATTCAGTTGCGTCGCTAAGTACTTGTCTCCCTGCTCAAGTTTCAAATTGGAGGAATCCAGGCGCTCTATCGTTTCATCTAACTGAGTTTTGACAATACGCCGAGACGATTGGCTCTCAGACGATGTTAATCGCGCAGTAAGTGAAATTAAGTGCTGAACTTCACGAGTAATTTCAGTAGCTTGGCTAAGAGTGGGGATAGAAGACGAGGTGATATCGTCAAGCACTGTTCGCACGTCATTTAAACGCAGCAGCGTCAAAACCAGTATTAAAAGAAAAAATCCCATCACACTGCATTGTGCAATGATAAACAGATACAAAATCTTTTTCTTATGCTGCATCTGATCACTCGCCTTTTGCCATATTTATTATGCGGTTATCAGTTTTAGGCTTTAAATCGTATTGATTGACGATGGCCTGCATAACAAGGTCTGATATTTGAGGGGGACGTGTGCTCGAGGCCGGACGCTTTTCGGTATTCTTTAACGCATAGAAACCGTCTCCGCCATTAGCCAGAAAGTTACTTGTAGCCAATGAATAGGTTTTCGACTTATCTATTCGCTTTCCATTAATCGTGACATTTTTTACTCGTTGAAGCACTTTCGCTGAAGGGTCGAAACTATAAGACATACCCGATACATGAGGAAAACCACCTTTTAAATTTTGATATTGCGAAAGCCCCTCTTCCAGAGCTTGAATTAACTGAGCGCCAGTTATATCCAAAGCCACAACATGCGCGCGAAACGGCATTTCGGTGACAATATCTTGCCGAGTAATTGGTGTACCTGCCGTATATTGTTTGTTGCCTCGGATACTGCCTCCGTTTATCAAGGCAATTTCAGTATTGGCATAGCGTTTAATGGTATCCGCGACAAAGTTTACAAAAGGATTCTCTTCACTTCTCACTTCTTTGCGCGCAGTCGAAACGGCAATCTTCCATTCGCCAATTTGGATATTTAACAACCGCTTTAGGCGCGCTTCATACTCAATGAGTTGCTCGTTTAACTCAGCATCAGCCTCTATATCTTCTAACGGCTGTTCTATATACGACGTTGCTTGCCACCCAGTATTTTTCACAAAACTAGCAACGACAGCGGTTCCCTGCTGTGTAAGTACCATACTATTAGGATGACGCGTAGTTTCGAGCATATTTTTCTCGTCCAAGCGACTGTCTGTTATAAAAGCGACATCAATAATGCGTTTGTTCAGCATGGTATTAATAAAAGGGAACGGGTAGGAATAGTGAAGCAAAATAATATCTGCGCCTTGCTGTCGCAATCTTTTAGACTCCTCCATGATGGCTTTTTGAGGAGGCGTTATAGCAATATCAGATAATTGGTACTCCTCTATCACTCTCTCATGTAAAACTGATATAACACCAAGTGTTAATTCTTCTTTTTCTACAATCACAGAAGTGTGCAGGCCATCTGGGGAACGCCCCACCCGGTTGTCTATTACGTTGCTGGCTACCAATGGAAAGGCTGCTTCATAAGAACGAAGAGATAATTCATCCTCATAGAAACTAAATTCTCTCTTTGTGACCCCCATCACATCTGGCTCAAGGGAATTGAGAATATCAATAATGTGGGAGCCACGGTCAAACGAGGATAGCGCGCTCGGCCCAATCGAGCCGCCGCCGAAAATGAAGAAGACGGTTTCACTAATTTGCCGCTGTTGTTTTACGAGGGTTTGAAGATTAGCGTAACGCCCTGTGCGTGCGTCGCTAATATTAGGCATATCTGCGGTTAGTACGAAAGTTACGCTAGAGGTTGTGACCTGTTCTCGATTTTCAGATACAGCATAACCTGCTCGAAATAAGAGCGACAGGCTAGCTAAAAATACGAGCCATTGCGTGATTCGCATAACACCACTTAAGGAAAACTTGTTAATACTATTAACAAGTATAGCAACGATTAAGTCAATGCGACGATTGGCTATTTTTCCTTAAAAAGAAGGGCTTTATAACAAGCAATATAGATAATTGCCCGCTCAGAAAACGCAGGTGACCTTAAAATGGCGTTGCGCTTTTATCGCGCTGTGCCCAAAGCTGCCTTGCCTGGGACAGGGCATCTGCAACATCACACTTTTGTAGCAGTATCAAATAGCTGGCAAGTGTACTCAAAACGGCTTGTTCACCGTAAAGGCTATTCGCGTTACCCGCCCACACATCAAGCATGTCGTTAACGTTCATGTCTTTATCTTTAAGCGCCCATTTGTCAGCAACCACCGGCATTATTACTTCTTCGGTCTCACCATTTCGGGTAATAAATAGCTCAGTTTCCCGTTCACCATTAACTTCAGGATCTCCGCCATCACCACGAAAGCAAAGCGCATCTATAGATGGATAATTTTCATTAACGCGGCAGTGTTTGTGGTCAAGATGCATATGGTAAACGCCCTGTACGCAAAATTGTGCAGCGGTGGGATTCAACAACCTTGCGAGGGTGTTAGCGCATGAACGCAGGCCAAATACCTCACGAAGCTTAATAATTGTGTCGAGCGCAGGCAGCAAATAAGACAAATCAAGGTAAGTCACCCCTTTATCCGTTAACTGCTGTTTGGCATCTTCAATACTGCTAACTTCAGACAGGCCCAATTGGGGTAACGCTATACTTGCATAAAGGCGCCCTGAACCCGGCTCATGCGCACCGTGGAGCATAACCGAGTAACCATTGTTGGCTAGAACCGCTACGGCCAATAAGTACCATGGTAACTGGCGACGCTTTCCCGCGTAGCAGCCAATATCTAACGTGGGGGTGAGGGTTTTGACTTCTGGCTCTATTAGCTCTCTGCATGCATCGACAAAGCCAATAACTTCTTCTGGTGTTTCTTCACGCGTACGCAGCAACATAAGAAATGCGCCGCGTTGATCGCCTGTCACTTCATTGGCCAATACCATTTTCATGGCATGATAAGCCTCATCACGGGTAAGGCTACGCCCCCCTTTTTGACCTTTGCCAATAATTTTTATGTATTCACTAAATGGTTGCTGCATGCTTGGATGAATGTAATAGAAGAGTATTTACCTGTTGACGAGACTCTACCACCTTTCCAAATATAAGTAACGTAGGCCCCGTTAAATTTGCTGCTTCTACCTTGCTATGAATATCGGCAAGCACGCCAGTAATCATGCGCTGTTCAGGCGAAGTGGCATTTTCAATTACCGCTACTGGCCATGTCGTTGGCACGTTGTGATGAATCAAGCCTTTGCATAGACCTTCAAGCCGGCTTAGTCCCATATAAACCACCATGGTTTGGTTCAACACATTTTGCGCCAAAGGTGCCATCTCTGGCCATTGTTCCGCGTCTTTAAAATGTGCGGTCATAAAACTCACCGATTGAGCGCAGCGCCTGTCGGTTAAAGGGATACCCGTATAGGCTGACACACCCGATGCTGCCGTAATACCAGGAACAATAGCAAAAGGAATGTTGGCCTTTGTGAGTGCATCGGTTTCTTCGCAGGTTCTTGCAAATAGGGCTGGGTCACCGCCTTTTAACCGCACGACAGTGTGACCGTTGCATGCCAATTCAACCACTCGCTTGCATATAGCGTCTTGGGTAAAGCTATGCTTTTTGCAGCGCTTCCCTACATATTCTTTCACCACTTTAGAGGGAATTAGCGCGAGAATATCTTCGCTGACTAAGGCATCGAACAGCACGACATCGGCTTGTTGCAGAAGACGAAACGCTTTTAACGTAAGTAACTCGGCATCGCCGGGGCCAGCACCGACGATGAACACCTGCCCTTGTTTATGACCTTCAGTTTGCCTGTTTGCTAACTTCAACCACTTGCCAAAGTATGAATGCTTAGCTGGAGCTTTTGGATTATCGGAGCGCTGGCGCGTCGTCACGGTCGTGACCGTGGTAGAAATAGCATCGCGATAAAAGAGGTTTAACAAAGGTTTCTGCGGTTTAAATAAGGTGCGCAAAAACGGTAACGACCAACTAGATGCAATTGACATGATTTAACGCTCCTAAACAGATTGAATTTCAATGACTAAATGCTTGTCTATCAGCTGAGACAAGGCGGGCTTACACGAGCCACAATTCGTACCACACTTTAATGCTTCACCAAGCTCTGCCACCGAACTACAGCCTTCTTCGATGGCATGTGTAATGGTTTTTTCGCGCACTTCAAAGCAGCTACAAACTACATCACCATTTAAAAATGCGTCGTCTACTTGGCCACGTATTAAATTGCGCTGTATGTCTGTAGAAATAGATGTGTTGAGAAGACTGGCAAGCCATTCGTTAGGTACTGACCATGTGCTTTTTGAATGTGGCGCTGCCTGCGCTGTTGTATGTGCAGTTGCTGGTGCCCTTTCACCCTTTTCTGGCTCATCGCCCAAAAACGCCGCGAAACAAAGAGTATCATCGACAAGCGCAAGGCATACTGAGTATGTATGATGATGAAACTGCAATAGCACCGCGTTTTGCGGCAGCAGAGGTATCAACCCTTGGGTAAAATCCCGACGACCTTTGTTCGAAGCAACATTCAATACTGATAATGCTGCATCCGAGTTATTTAAAGGTGAAGACGCCTCTGTGCTTTCAAGCGGTGTCGTATTCCAGTAATCACACGCATGCTTTAGTGCGTCTTCACTAAACGGATTAAGTTTTGAATTATGTGCTGATTGGTTTACTGATGAAACAAAGAGCTTGCCGTAGGTAGCGAAATGAGCAGGCGCGATAGCTACCGCCGCGTGTTTTAACTCTGGCTGCCCTGAAATAGGGTCTACCGCGCTGGCGTAAAGTGCGCCTAGTTTACTGTGCGAACCCCATTGCGCCGACCAGTGAATAGGAATGAATACTTCCCCTTTGCGCATATCCGTATCCGCTTTAACCGGATAAATAACAGGGGCGTCTTTACACACTGCACTTGAAAGAGAAACGAGGCTTCCATCTTCAACGCCCAATTCAGCAGCGTCTTTAGGGTTGATATGCACGCAAGCACTTGGCATATGAGCCAGTAACTTTGCCGCTTTACCCGTGCGCGTCATGGTATGCCACTGATCTCGCGCTCGGCCGCTGTTCACAACAAAAGGATAAGCGTCTGATGTTACCTGCAGTGGCGCTCTGTAAGTTACGGGAATAAGTTTCGCTTTGCCACTAGGGGTTGAAAACCGTTTATCTTCAAAAGGACGTTTACTGGTAAGGCGAGGGTTAGGGTTAGATTTAGAATTAGAACTGGCCGTATTCTCAGCTTTTATAACTGTGTGAAAAGGCCACTGCAAAGGCGATAGCCCATTGTACTGAGCTTCACTTAACGCTTGTAAAGGTGACAGGTCTAATTGTCGCTTACCGTTATTTTGATAGCCGGTTAGCCCAGCGTATTCGCAGAATATTTGTGACGAATGGGTAAAATTAAATGCCTCGCCAAAGCCCATTTTACCCGCCACTTCGCATAGTATTTGCCAATCGTGTTTTGCACTACCTGGTGGGGGCAATATACCGCGCTGACGTGAAATACGGCGCTCTGAGTTTGTTACCGTGCCGTCTTTTTCCGACCACCCCGTGGCAGGAAGGGCAATGTGCGCGTAGTTAAGCGTATCGTTAGACTCAACAATATCAGACACCACCACCATGTCACACTTTGAAAGTGCGCGCTCAACTTGACCGCGATTTGGCATACTGACAACAGGGTTAGTCCCCATTATCCAAACGAACTTTACCTTTCCACTCTCAATTGCATTAAACAAATCAACTGCTTTAAGCCCCTGCCCTTTAGGCATGACGGGTGCATTCCAATAGGTTTTAACAGCGCTGATATGATCAGGGTTTTCAAGGTCCATATGAGCAGCTAGCATATTGGCTAACCCACCGACTTCACGCCCTCCCATGGCATTTGGCTGGCCAGTAATTGAAAACGGACCACAACCGTCTTTAGCAATTAAATCCATTGCTAAATGACAGTTGATAATGGCTTGGGCTTTATCCACACCAGCAGAAGACTGGTTCACGCCCATAGAATAAAAAGTAACTACGCTAGAGGCTTCACAAAAGGCATCAAAGAAGGCCTTAATGCTGTTAATGTCCAGGTCGCATACTTCAGCAACGTCATCTAACGTTAAGGCATTTGCACTTTTGAGCGTTTCTTCAAGTCCCTCGGCATAGGTCTCAACGGCGGATTTGTCTATTCGACCTTGTGCGTTTGCATAGCTGAGTAAACCGTTAAATAGCGCTACGTCGCTACCCGGCTTTATAGGAAGGTGTAAATCGGCAATGGTACAGGTTTCGGTTTTGCGTGGGTCAACAACAATGACCTTCATATTCGGATTTTTCAGCTTTGCTCGCTGAATGCGTTGAAAAAGCACTGGGTGCGCCCACGCCGCATTACTTCCGGTGATCACCAGTAAATCTGTACATTCCAAATCGGTGTAATCGCAAGGCACTACATCTTCACCGAAGGCTCGCTTGTACGCGGCAACGGCTGATGACATACATAGGCGTGAATTCGTATCGATATTGGCACTGCCGATGAAACCTTTCATAAGCTTATTGGCAATGTAATAGTCTTCGGTGAGAAGCTGACCTGATACATAAAAAGCAACGGCATCCGCGCCATACTGCGCAATGGTAGAGGTGATCTTATCCGCAATCACATCGGTGGCCGTGTCCCAATCCACCGATTGACCTGCCATGGTTGGGTGAAGCAAACGACCGTTTATGTCGTTTGTTTCAAGCAGGTTTGTTCCTTTGACACACAATCTTCCATAATTGGCGGGATGCTCTGGCGTGCCTTTAACAGTGTCCAGGGTTATGGCACGCGTGCTTACGTTGCAACTGATATCTACACCACACCCTACGCCGCAGTAAGGGCATGTTGTTTGTCTTAATTGTTCAGACATCATGTCGGGTTGTCGTGTAGGCATATTCATTTCATTACCTTTTTCGGTTTCACAGCTTTTGAATGCATTTTGCTAAAAGGCTTTTTTCATGTGGGCGTTCAAATAAAGGCAGTTTGCTTAAACACCGACAAAAACCTTTTCGCCCTCTACCTTCACAGCGTAAGCCGTGACGGAAACATCGTCGTGTTCTTTACACAGCCCGGTTTCTAAAAAGTAATGCTCTTTGTATAGAGGCGAAGCAACAACAGGCGCACCGCCTATCGACCCTAGAAGCCCGCGATAGAGTACGTTTGCTTTACCAATAGGGTCGTAGTTACTAATGGCGAAAACCTGGGTTTCGCCGTTTATCTTCAAACTGAAAATTGCCACTTGCTGTGAGTCGACAAGGGCGCAAACCCCACTGTTTGTCACTAAGTCGTTCGTCTCACAAACATAGTGCCATTGCACTTGCTGTGGTTCTGACGCCATTACATTTTGCGCTGCTGACATAATTTGATTCTCCTAACAGGGTTGATAAGCCAGTGGCTATACCATAGAGACAGGAATGAACTGATCTTTACCTGCTACTTTTTCAGCTTCAGTAGCTGGGCGAACCTGGCCTCGCTCTGAAACAAACTGAATATTGGTGTCGCTAGCATTGCTGTTTACGAATTGACGGAAACGCTTGCGCGACTCAGGGTTTTCAATGGTGGTTTTCCATTCGCACTGATAAGCATCAACCACAGCATCCATCTGTGCTTCAAGCTCACCATTAATGCCAAGAGCATCGTTTATCACAACGTCTTGCAAGTAAGCTAACCCACCTTCTAAGTTGTCCATCCACACCGATGTGCGCTGTAGGCGATCAGCCGTTTTCACATAAAACATCAGCACGCGGTCGATGTACTTTATAAGGGTTTCGGTATCTAGATCGGTGGCAAACAGGTCTGCATGTCGAGGCTTCATACCGCCATTTCCGCAAACATACAGGTTCCAGCCTTGCTCGGTAGCAATAACACCAATGTCTTTGCTTTGGGCTTCTGCGCACTCACGGGTACACCCCGAAACGGCAAATTTAATTTTGTGCGGTGCACGTAAGCCTTTGTAACGATTCTCTAAGTCAATGGCAGTGCCAACAGAATCCTGTACACCGTAGCGGCACCATGTGCTGCCCACACACGATTTCACGGTACGCAGTGCCTTCGCGTAAGCATGGCCGGTTTCAAAACCACCAGCGACCAGTTTTTCCCAGATATCCGGTAAGTGCTCTACGCGCGCTCCAAATAAATCAATGCGCTGACCACCCGTGATCTTGGTGTACAGGTTGTATTCTTTTGCCACTTCGCCGAGCAGAATCAACTTCTCAGGCGTTATTTCGCCACCAGGTACACGCGGTACAACCGAGTACGTGCCATCTTTTTGCATGTTGCCAAGGTAGATATCGTTGGTGTCTTGCAGAGGAAGATGTGAAGCCTTAAGAATGTAGTCGTTATACACCGAAGCTAAAATTGAGCCGACAGCGGGCTTACAAATTTCACACCCTAGACCTTCACCATGCTGCTCTAGTAGCTCGTCAAAGGTGCGAATGCCGTTTACCTTAACAATGTGAAATAGCTCTTGTCGGGTATGGTTGAAGTGCTCACAAATGGCTTTTGATACTTCCACACCGCGCTTTTCAAGTTCGCTATCCACAACATTTTTAAGTAAGGCAGCACAGCCTCCACAACCTGTACTGGCCTTAGTTTCACCTTTTACATCACCAACGCTACAACAGCCGCCTTCAATGGCTGAAACTATGTCGCCCTTAGTCACATTTAAGCATGAACAAATAGACGCGGTGTCTGGTAGTGCATCGGCACCTAACGCCGGTGCGGCATCGGATGAGGGCAGAATTAGGCTTTCTGGGTGTTCAGGTAATTCAATATTATTAAGTGCATACTGTAAGAGCGTGTCGTAGTCGCTGGTATCGCCAACGAGCACAGCACCAAGCACGTACTTTTGCTCGCTATCTACCACCAGCTTTTTATACACGCCCTCGGGCTGATTTAAGTACGTGTAGCTAAGCGCTCCGTCTGTGCGTTCATGGGCATCGCCAATTGAGCCCACTTCTACGCCCATTAGCTTGAGTTTAGTGCTCATATCTGCGCCAGCGAACTCGGCATCGCCACCTGTAATATGACTTACGGCCGTGCGTGCCATGGTGTAGCCAGGTGCAACAAGACCAAAGATTTTGTTATCCCACAGCGCACATTCACCCACAGCGTAAATGTTTGGGTCAGACGTCACGCAATGGTTATCAATGACAATACCGCCGCGCTCACCCAGTGTTAGCGCTGACTTTCTGCCAAGCTGATCGGAAGGTCGAATACCGGCAGAGAATAAAATCATGTCAGTTTCTAGTGCAGTGCCGTCAGCAAACACCATTTTATAGCGGCAGGTATCACCAGCCTCGATAGTTTGGGTGGCCTTTTGGGTGTGAACCATTACGCCCAATGCTTCGATTTTATCTTTAAGCACGTTACCACCAGCTTGGTCTAGCTGTACCGCCATAAGCTGCGGGGCAAACTCTACCACGTGGGTGTCTAGACCGGCTTGTTTTAGTGCGTTAGCGGCTTCTAAACCTAGAAGACCGCCGCCAACGACAACCCCTACTTTGCTCACCGCTGCTGACGCTTCAATAGCAAGTAGATCGTCTATAGTACGGTACACCAAGCAATGCTCTTGATCGTTGCCAGGAATGGGTGGCACAAATGGGTAAGAGCCCGTAGCTAACACAAGCTTATCGTAGCTAAACACCTGCCCTTCCGACGTCGTCACTTTATTATTGTCACGGTCTATATCGGTAACCAAGGCATTGGTAACTACGTTTACGCCCCACTCGGCGTACTGAGCGGGAGTAGTAAGCGCTAAGTCATCAGCACTCGCGCCGCTAAAAAAAGACGACAGATAAACGCGGTCGTACGCAAGGCGTGACTCGCCGCATAAAACGGTTATTTCTACATTGGCATCGCTTTGGTGAAGCTGCTCAACAAAATGATGCCCCACCATGCCGTTGCCTACGACGACAATTTGCGGTTTTGAGTCCAATGAAGTCATGGTATTCCCCTTTTTTCGGGACAAAAAAAAGCCCGCTTCAACTTTCGTTGATGCGGGCTTCGTTGCCTATTTTGCCAACGGTTTAGGTCGGCTAACACATTTTACGGAGTGTTATAAATCACACAATTTTCAGCGATTGACACAAATCACCAAAACACACTTTACGTTTATAGCTATCCAAGTTCAGTGCCAAAACCGTAAATAATTGTTTTTATTTGATTTACTACAAAATAAGCATTATTCAGACTTCACAACTGCACCAAACAAGCGCAAAACTGTGTTTACTTGGTGCATTAAGGCTATCAAATAACTTAGGCCAGCTTATCCGTCGCTACGCGGTAGCGAGGGTCTTCAACCACGTTAATTTCAACAAACTTATCGGCCTTGCGAAGCAGTGAGCGACATTCATCACTGATATGGCGAATGTGTAGCTTTTTACCCTGCTCTTCGTATTTGTCAGCAAGGGTATCTAGCGCATCGATACCTGATGAATCCCAAATGCGAGAGTCTTTAAAGTCAATAACTACATCATTAGGGTCGTTGGCGATATCAAACAGGTCTTTGAAATGCGATACCGAGCCAAAGAACAGCGGGCCGTCTAGCTCATAGACTTTCCAACCGTCGTTATCGATATGGGATCTCGCTTCAATATGACGAGCGTGTTTCCATGCAAACACCAGTGCTGAAACGATAACACCCACCACAACCGCAATAGCCAGATCAGCGATAACGGTAACGCCTGTTACTAGGAAAAGTACGAACGCATCTTCTTTGTTTACGCCGCGAATAATTCTGAATGACGCCCACTCAAATGTAGCGATAACCACCACGAACATAACGCCAACAAGGGCAGCGAGAGGAATCATTTCAATTAGCGGAGCAGCAAATAGAATAAAGCCTAATAATACAACCGCCGCGGTGATACCAGACAAGCGGCCACGGCCACCAGAGTTAATATTAATCATACTTTGACCAATCATGGCGCAACCGCCCATACCGCCAAAGAAACCGTTTACGGTATTTGCAACGCCTTGGCCAACGCACTCTTTGTTGCCGCGCCCGCGGGTATCTGTCATTTCGTCAATTAATGAAAGAGTAAGAAGCGACTCAATTAGACCAACCAAGCAAAGAATGACTGAGGTAGGCAAAATGATCATGAAGGTTTCCCAGGTGAACGGCACCATAGGAATAGCAAAGCTAGGAAGTTCACCCGCTAGCGTCGCGGTGTCGCGCTGGTCAGCTGGTAGCAAATCGCGAACAAAGTCGATTACAGTGCGCGCTTCAAGGTCAAGACCGTGTACTAACAAGGTTACCGTAACAATCGCTACAAGCGACGCCGGTACAGCTTTGGTTAGCTTTGGTAGTAAATAGATAATAGCCATAGTTAGCGCCACAAGCCCTAACATCCAATATAACAGCGTACCTTCCATCCACTGTAATTCACCGGCTGCGTTGGTCACTTTGAACTGGCCTAATTGCGCCAAGAAAATAACAATTGCCAAACCATTTACGAAGCCTAGCATTACCGGATATGGGACCAGACGTATAAACTTTCCGAGCTTGAAAATACCACACATTATTTGCAGTAAACCAGCCAAAATAACCGCGGCAAATAAATACTGCACGCCGTGTTGGGCAACCAGTGCCACCATTACAACGGCCATGGCGCCGGTAGCACCAGAAATCATTCCTGGTCGGCCACCAATAGCGGAAGTGATTAAGCCCATCATGAAAGCCGCATAAAGACCAATCATTGGTTCTACGCCGGCCACAAATGCGAATGCAACGGCTTCAGGGACCAAGGCAAGCGCCACGGTAATACCTGATAGCACGTCGTTTTTAACGTTGCTGTCTTTACTGGTAATTAAATCGAACATGTTCTCTCAGAAGCTAAGATGTTAAACACAACAACCCACCATGGCGTACACCGCGTTAAAGCAGAACACCAAGTAGGTAGGAGATTTTTTCGGCGATTCTATCACCATTGTAGCGCAAAATCTTTTAATAGATTGTTACTAGGACCTGTTGAACGTTGATGTGCAGCAAAGATCAACAGGCCCCAGTCCGAACTACTTGGCGCTTACGTGATAAGCGCAGGGCTCTTTGCCCCTTTCCTAATGCTGTGAGCTTGTCAATTTTTCATGTTCGGTCTCAGGGCTTAATTTAATAGCGAATGCTGACAAATTGCATCGTACATGGCATCGTATAATGGTTTTTATTAACCGCGTCGTTCAATGCGCTTCGATTTCTAATACGGGGCTACGGTAAGACGTCGCAATAAGGCACAAGTCTTATTCAACGAGGAGTTAAAGTGGTACCTTATATTCTGACTATTTTGTGCGTGCTAGTGGCAGGCGCTATTCATTGGATGTCGCCGAAGGCTTATTGGAAAGCCACTATCATGTCGACCGCCGTTATTTTACTATTTTCTGTAGCAGCATTGTTCATCTTTAAAGCATCAGGAATGCTGGTTAGCGAGCACACTGGCGAGAATGCTGACTTTTCTGGGCAAATGTTAACTATCACCACAATGATTGCCTTCTTCGGTTTCTTAATTTCACTGTTTGTAGGTTGGTTTCTTCGCGTAGTCAGAAACTAATCCGGAAAGCAAAACCACATAGTTTGCGAGGCTGCACCATTTTGGCGCAGCTTCTTCTCTCTCAACTTCCCTCTTAACGCCGCTAACCTTCCCGTCCCCCCTTATAAAGTCACCTTAAGTTAAAATTCCAGCCGAACCACATGCCGCTAAATGTCAGCACTCCGGGCGTTTTTGTTCACTCTAACGCTTATCTTCATTAATTCTAATAAACAGGGCATAAGTGTTGCTTGGTACACGTATTGCTCTGCTGAGTGCAGGGGGCTAAGAGCAAAGAGTTTCAAAAAACGTTTCGCCAATAGATGCACTCATCAATAGAAAATTCGAAACGTGTGTACCGAAGATTAGCAGGCCTTAACATGCTTCATGAACCAGAACAGACCATTGCGCTTTGTAGCGACGCCACTAAGCGCTTTTTGCTAGCGGCCAAGCACGCCGAAATAACCGTGCTTGAGCAACTATCTAGTAATTGTCGAATTGTAATTGCCGTTCGAGAACTTATTCATGAACTGCAAAAAGAGCGTGGGGCCAGCAATATCTTTCTTGCTTCAAAAGGCGAGCGTTATGCCGCTGAGCGAATGCAGTACGTCAGTGCTAGCGAGCAAGCGGAGTCAATGTTGAAAAGCCACTTGAAATCGCTCTACCTGACAGATGAGATCACAACGGGTAACCCGCGGTTGTTGAGCAGCATTACACTTGCTATGCAGGCGACGGACTACCTGCCCAGACTGAGAGAACAAGTAAGCAAGCAGCTGCTGACACCACTGGAATCTACACGAGCATATAGTCGTCTAGTTGCCAGTTTGCTTACGGTTATTTTTGAAGCGGCAGATATTGCAAGCGACCCAACAATCACTCGCTTATTGGTTGCACTGTTCAATTTTATGCAGGCAAAAGAATACGCTGGGCAGGAGCGGGCGTGGGGCGCTATTGGTTTCGCAGAAACTCATTTCGATGTTCGCCTTTGTGAAAAGCTGGCCGCGCTTCAGCATGCCCAAGAACATCACTTCAGTATATTCTGTGAGTTTAGCTGTAAGCCGCATAAAGATGCATTAGACGCGTTGAACAAAAGCCCTGCTGCAATCGATATTACACAGCTTAGAAATATGATTGCACAGCTTGGTGACGGCAGTCCGATTGCCGGAGAAATATCGGAAGTTTGGTTTGATGTAGCAACACGTCGAATGGATGCAATGCAGACTATCGAAGTGGCGCTCACTGAGGCCCTTACTCAGCAAGCTAACAGTAAAGTCGCCAATGCAAAAAATGAGATGGCCAATCATCAGCAGTTGCTTACGCGCTTCAATGATGAACACGCTACTGATGGCTCACCGCTCACCTTATTGTTCGATCCAAGTATGCCTGGACTCGCGGAAGACACCAAAGAAGACGAAATCAAAACGCTATCACTTAACGAGCAAACGAAGACTTTATCTGCTCACCGCTCTTTTTATGATTTACTGCGTTCACAGGCCCAACACATAGAAGATATGGGTCGGGAGCTCGAAGAGGCCAAGCGTGCAATACAGGAACAAAAACTGATTGGGCGAGCAAAACTGGTAGTAATGGAGCAATTCGGATTAAGCGAAAATAACGCGTATCGTCGACTGCAAAAACAAGCTATGAGCGAAAATACGACCATAGCGGCTATTGCCGCTAAGATAGTAAATATTACAACAAAGACTACTGCTCAAAGGTAGCTACGCTCAATTGAGTCACTTCTAGTTTAATTAAGCGCGTTCTAGCTCTTAAGGAGAAATTAAAGTCAACAAAGGCCAAACAGTAAGCCAATTCTTAGAAGCTAGTCGCTGTTTAAAAACTTCGGGCCTTGGATATTTTGGGTTAATACTTATGGTGCCGGCGAAGTTTGCTTCCAAGCCAAATGGCGCGAGTATGTCTAAATCATCATTGGCTAAAAGACGAACCGCAACACAGGTTTCTCGTTCTATCCAATAAGAAATAGCGTCGTGGCAATTTTGATAGGGAGCGTGCTCGTGAGCTACGTGCATACGCGCTTGGTTTTTAACTTGCCAATTAGCTTGAGGAACCATACGCGCTAGCTCGCGTTCTATGGCTTGTTCTTGTGCTTTCAGCCCTGGTTTAGCAGCTGCAGAATTTGATGAGTAAGCTTGCGGTTGAGGTACTGATTCCAATGTATTATCGGCACTCGCAACACTTTGCGGCGGATTAATTTCACCACTAAAGTAAATCACATCAATATCGTTAAGCGGAGTTGGTGTCGCTCTTGCGTGTAACTCATCCCAAATGGCATTTCGAACAAATCCAGCACCAATGTACCCTTGCGGTAAATCGAGCGCTCTCAAAGCGCGAAGGCAACGCATGCGAAAAGGATCCCGCTTAATAATGTCGCCTAGCCGTTTGAGATCTTGCACGTTTAACCTTCGCCTTTTATACGCAGTTTGCGTTTCCACTTGATGATATAAAAGCAAAAGGCAGCCATACTGCCACCAGCAAACCACCCTGCAATAATGTCGCTAGGCCAATGCACGCCCAATAAAATGCGGCTTAAGCCAATACAAAATACAAGAAAGGTGGCTGCCATGTAGATCCACACTTTTACTGAAGCGTTTTGCGTGAAGTACGTTAACAAATAGGCGATATAGAAATAAACAAGCGTAGATAAGGTAGCATGTGCAGAGGGGAAGCTTTGTGTATACACACTTACATCCTGCATGGGCAGCGGAGGACGAGGCCTGTCGATGCCAGCTTTGAGTAAGAAAGTCGTTGCGATCCCCACGGCAACAGCAATCAAAAAAGTCAGTGCCTTTTTCTTTTCACCGGCCATCGCCAAGGCTCCGGCAACTGAAATCGTGACAAAGATAAGTGCCGTATTACTGCCTAACGCGGTGATATCGCGAAGCGCGTCTTCTTTCCAACCCGATACATTGCCTGCTTCACTAATTACATTGAATAACGCATCGTCAAACGTAGTCAGCACGCCCATGTAGACAAACAACATCATAAGCAAAAAACCGGTGCCAAGTAGTAACACCTGAATAGAGGGTGTTTTAATGATGTCTAAGTAAGAGGCTAGCGCGCCGCTGTTTTTCGTTTCACTGCTTGTCATAAATCTACTTCCATTTAGTACAAAAAGAGCGTTATTGGTCGTGCTTGCTACCACCTAGGCAGTTTGGCGATACCATAGATTGCCCACCTCGAGCTTCCCACTCTGTCGGCGTATACGTGTGAAGTGCCAACGCATGAACAGGCCCCTGCAGCGCTTCAGCCGCAAGACCGTTAATTTCTCTGTGTCTCGCTATTAAGCGCTTACCCTCAAAAGCATTACTCACTACCGTTACTTTGAAATGACTCTGAGCCCCTTCTGGAACATTGTGCATAAAACTCTCATCTACAACCTCGAGAAAACTCGGGTTAAGTGCAGCTTCAATCGTAGTTTCCAGAAACGCTTTTACTTGCATTTGGCTTACCTTGTTCTGTGAATAAGATGTCGGAATGTAAGATTAATTCTACCACCGATAGGCTTAGCCGTCTTCGCAATACCGTGCACATAATGACTTTGTGTTGTTCCTGCCATAATTAATACACTGCCGTGCTCAAGCACCTGTGTATACTTTTCCTTTGTTTCTTTGTGCTTAAAAACAAAGGGCCTTGCTTCACCTAAGGTGACGGATGCAATAACCGGGTTTATACCCAACTCAGGCTCATCATCTGAATGAAAGCTCATGCTATCTTGTCCGTCACGATACCAATTCGCTAACACACTGTTGAACTTTGTATTTTGGGTTGCAGCACATAACGCTTCACAACAATCCTTAATGCTTAAAAGGCTGTTCGTCCACGGATTTGGCGACATGGTTAAATTCGAATAGGTATAGGTGCAATCGTCATCGCCGTGCCAGCTCTGAAGGCGGGGAATTTTTACCGGCTTGCCAAACAATCTGATCGAGTCCTGACGCCAGGGTAACTCGGCCTTCAGTAACTCAAAAAAAGTATCTGCATCATTTTTTGATAGCGCGTGAGGAAAATAAGTGACATCGCCCTCTGACAGCGGGAGCTTATGAGATGAGCTATTGTTTTCTGGGGTCTCGAAAAGAGAAAACTGCATGCGTAACTATGATATTTCCGGTGATTTTTAATTTTGGCTATGGGCACTTGATCTCAAAAGTGCTTAAACACACCTTTGAAGTTCCCCTAATTACACCTTAATTACGCATGCATTGCTAATGTGGATTGATGTTAACTTCTATAAGCGTGATTTTTCTTTGAAGTCGTCATCTGCAGGTGTGGCACTGTATGCACCGCTGTCTTGAATAACGCCTTTATTCTTGTTCATCCACGTTTTGATTACGGTACTGCTCGCCGATGCGCTCGGTACTTGGGTATTGCTTCCGTCAAGTGTCAACGGGCTGAAAGCTCGTGACCAAAAATAGTGAGTCACTGCAGCACCGTGCTTCTCAGCCACTTGCCACCAAGAAAAATTCCATGGTTTTAGCTCTGAAAATGCAATGCTATTCATTAGGCTAGCGTTATTGTCACCAGCAAGAAATGTGCTGGTAACCGGCAAGCTACGATACGCTTCAATGGCAATTCCCTTAGCTTTTAGTGCATCAACAATGCTTTTACTTCTCTCACCAGTCCAATCGTTATTCAGATAAGATTTTTCGCCTATGGAATAGAAAGGGTCGAGCAATGCGATACGATTTGGCCGATATGATGATGTCAGAACACCTCTATTTACCGCATCGTCTAATTTCTCTGAAATAGTAAGCGCGAGCTGATTCCCCAAAGAGTGACCCGCTATGCGGAGCTCGCTACCATTAAAGTTAGGCATTCCATTCGTGAGTGAGTTGTAAAGTAACTGTGTTACCGAAGAGCTTGGTCCCGAGCTGTAGCTGCCATTTGACGACTTCCAGCGCATATTTCGAGGACCAGAAGCCGAATGAATCTTGGCTTCAGCATCTTTAACTTCAGACTCATCTGCAAACTGGTTCCAATACAGAATCCCTACATTATACCCTCTATCTAACCAATACCATGCGAGGTCTTCGTTAGGTCCTCCCGAGTTTGAACGATTCAACGTCTCGCGACGACGCTCCGTTACCGAGCCGTTTTGCCATCCGTGAATGTAGATGACCGTTTTATTATTGGCGTTGTAGTATGGATTAGGTTCATTAACATTCGCTTTTTTTGCGTCGTTGTAGTCAAACCAATACAAACCGTAATCTAAATTACTAAAGGCGGCATCAGGGAAAGTTACTTCAGCTTTAACATTTAGAGAGAGCGTTGAAAAGGCAATGGACAGTAGAATTATCAGTCGTGTTTTCATAGTTTTCTCAGTTAATTATCAAGTGGTCAGATGAGATTTCATTAACAATATTTTCACATAAATAAAACAAAGTAAACGTTTTACCTTTTATTATCATCGAAACATTCGCGTTTTGAGTCTTCTTGGCTGTTAGAGCCGCGTAGCTGATATGATAAGATAGGCAACGCGTACATAAACCAAATAGGCATTCCCAAAAGTATGTGAGTGCTTTGAGCCTTCTCTGAAAACAGACTCCAATGAATACAGAATTTATTTTTGCCGACCGACAATTCTCGCTTATTCGCTACCCTGAAAAGCACCAGCACATAAGCCTTCAAGCATGGGATAGCGCTGATGAACTCGTTATTGAGCACATTGAGAGCTTATTAAGTGAAGCGTCGCTTTCAATTGGCAGTGGCGACAATGATGGCTCAATGATGATTTTTAATGACGATTTCGGCGCGTTGGGTTGTTGGTTTTCGCACTTAGCACCTTACTGGGTATCTGACTCCTACATATCTTTGCGATCACTCTCTGAGAATTTAAAAGCCAATCATTTACTGAGTAATGCAGAAACGGGTAATAAAAACGGCCTGCTAACCGCGCCGCTGAAAACCTTGACTAGCGTGCAAAGCTTAACGTTTAAGCCAGAAAAGGCGCCGAGTCTTGTTGTGCTGAAGGTCCCCCGCGCCCTTGCACTTCTTGAACAACAGCTTATTGATTTACAAAAATATATAACACCTGACACGCGTGTTATCGCAACCGGTAAAGTGAAGACCATCACAAAATCCGTACTCAACCTATTTGAACGATATATTGGCCCCACCACCACGTCCCTTGCCAAGAAGAAATCGCGGCTTGTGTTCGCTTCGCCTCGTGAGTCAATAAAACTATCTGACTCGCCCTATCCGACGCGCTGGCAGTGTAAAAGTACGATGGGAACGGCGTTAACTATAGACAATCTGGCGAATACGTTTTCCCGACAGTCATTAGATATAGGGGCTCGCATTATGCTTGAACATATGACGGTGAGCGCTAATGATGTGTTGGTAGATTTAGGCTGCGGCAACGGAGTACTGGGGGTTAATGCCCTTTCTCTTGCCCCTGATGCCAAAGTAATATTTGTGGATGAGTCGTATATGGCATTAGAAAGTGCCAGACTCAATGTGCTCAACAACTTCCCGGATAAAATTGATCAATGTGAGTTTGTTGCAAGTAATTGCCTTGAAACATTAATCAATAGAGAGAATAAACCCGCTGTTACCAAAATTCTGTGTAACCCACCGTTTCATCAACAAAACGCAATCACTGACCATATTGCATGGCAAATGTTCACTGATTCCCGGGACGTACTTATTAAAAGCGGTCACTTAGTTGTGGTTGGTAACCGACACCTCGACTATCACATTAAACTTAAAAAGTTGTTTGGTGGCGCTAAGGTACTTGCGAGTGACAAAAAGTTCGTTATCTTAGGCACTTCAAAACG
Source organism: Alteromonas sp. CH_MED4-4 (assembly GCF_037029575.1). Lineage (NCBI taxonomy): Bacteria > Pseudomonadati > Pseudomonadota > Gammaproteobacteria > Alteromonadales > Alteromonadaceae > Alteromonas > Alteromonas sp. CH_MED4-4. The sequence continues at coordinate 42,798 of NZ_JAYMEU010000011.1, forward strand.
CTAAGCGATTAAAAAACGTGCGCGAATTAAGGAAAACATTTAAAGGCGTTTTTATGAAGAAAATACTTTTATCACTGCTGACCGCCATCATGTTAATAGGCAGCATTTCACCCGTTATGGCCAAAAAAGACGATGGGTCTCAGGTTCAGCCAGATAACTATTACCCTCGGGTGAAAATAGAAACCACCATGGGCGATATTGTGGTTGAACTGGACAGAAGACGTGCGCCAATTACCGTAAATAACTTTCTTCGTTATGTGGATAAGCGCGCCTACGAAGACACCATTTTTCACCGCATCGTGCCTGGTTTTGTTGTGCAAGGTGGTGGTTATACGGCAGACTTCAACGGCAAGTCGAACTTTCCAGATATCTTCAATGAGTCTGGTAACGGTTTGACTAACGACCTGCACACCATTGCAATGGCAAGACAAGGTGACCCGCATACCGCAAACCGACAATTTTTCTTCAACGTGAATGACAACAGCAGCTTAAACCCCGGAAGAGACTGGGGCTACGCGGTTTTTGGCGTAATTGTTGAAGGCGAAGATATTGTTGATGCCATGTCGGAAGTAGAAACTGAATATTCGATTCGCCTTAACGCGAATAACGTACCCATTGAGCCGATCATTATTAAAAAGATGACCGTGTTACCGCCCTTATAGCGATTAACAGATACTAACAGCCATAAAGAGCAATGCTTTATGGCTGTAATTCCAACCTGAACAAATGCTGTTTTGGGAACGTTTTGTCGAAGTAAAAGCCCTGCTTGTTAAATCCTAAGCGCTGTAAAAGCTTCTGCGACGCCATATTTTCTGGGTGCGTCATGGCTGTTAAAAAACGATAGCCCTCAGAGGCAGACCACGCTATAACACACTGACATGCCTCATAACATATACCCTTGCCTCTTGCTTCAGGCAGCATGGCAAAGCCTAAATCTGGACATTCAAATGCAAAGCGATTGAAGAGACCACAAACCCCTAACGGTTGTTTGGTTTCGGTTAATTCGACAGCCAGCAGGCCATATCCCCACTCTTCGCGCTGCGCATTTGTTTTGCCAATGTAGTCACACGCATCGTCTACTGTATGGACATTTTTACTTCCAATGTATCTAAGCCATAGCGGGTCCTGCTGCAGCGCAAGTACCCAGTGTTTATCATCAAAAGTAAGCGGCCGTAGCGTTATTTTATCGTTTGTAAAAATAGCGGTGTTTGTGTTCACACTAATCCTTTTAGCAAAGTTTTTATGACGCGCATGTAGTACTCGCTTTTGTACCTCTACATTTGAACGTATAACTAGAAGTAAGACCTAAGGCAAACACTATCTCTTTGATAGAAGCCTGTCTATGTGCTCAAAGTGGTCTGGGTTGACCACTGCCGCGCGGGGGTACTTTGGGTTCGCTCTGTCGTTTACTCTTGGGTGCTCCCACAACGATGTATGGACGATAAATCGCTCGGCTTCCTCTATACCACCGTGCTCTAAGCATCCACTCAAGCATGTATCTACGTACGTTTGATGTACGGGATAGGCGTCATTTGCCTGTGTACAGTCGAGTGTTTCGCAAATCCAAAAGGTAAATTGTGCAAGCACATCGTCTAGAGACGCAGAACCCTTGTGTTGATGAAAGTTGAGTGCTTTAGCGCTTACTTCGACAAACCGATAGTCTTTTTCTCTCTCCTGTAAGGCAGGGTTAATTTGTGTTGGGATAAGCTGGGCGTTTAATTTGCAATGCGCATTGGCCACGGCGCCAACGTAAGTCTGTTTTTCATGAAGACTACGCGTCACCCATGCCCTTTCGAAGCCTGAAACCGTCACAGAGATCCCTGGTGTAAAAATGTTGGAGTAGCGCTCTCGGCTGTCTTTGCTAAGTAAGCTTCCATAACCTAACACCATGTGTTTTTCGGTTTGCGTACTTAACCAATTCGCTATGTCATTCATTTTCACCTCTACTTCACAACCGCTCGACGTTTACCATCTTAAGCATGTTTATCTTTGCAGTTTATTCAACTGGAAAAAATCGTACTGACCACTTTCCCCTAGTATAAAAAAAGGCGATGTACTGAGAGCCCCAATACATCGCCTTGTATACCGCAGTGGAGTTGTTTAATTAAAACAACGCTCTCACACCCATAGTAAAGTTTCTACCTGGAAGCGGTGCTTGGTCTTTTAAGAAAGATGTATGAACACGGGCTTCCTCGTCAGTTAGGTTTTCACCGCGCGCAAACACTACCCAGTCAATGCCCTGTGTGCCAAATTCATATTGCACGCTTGCGTTAACCAAGGTGTAACCGTCGGTTGCAGTCTCAAATGACGCAACTTCATTTTGGTCGTCGTACCACGTAAAGCCCACGTCAGCACTTAAACCATCGTTCACGTAGCTTAATTCACTACCAAAGCGCATAGGCGGCGTGCGCGGAAGGTTGTCGTCTTCAATTTCTGCGCGGATATAGTCACCAAATACGGTTAAGCGTAGCGTGTCTGATAAATCAACGTAAGTTTCTGCTTCGAAGCCCCAGATGTCAGCGTCAGCCTGTTGGAAATAATAAATTGGCAAGCCTTCTTCATCGCCGTGTTCATCATGTCCATGCTCTTCGTGTTCGCTGAGCGCAATTAAGCCTGTGCTTGTTTGGAAGATATAGTCATCTGCCTGATTGTAGAAGAAAGACGCACTATAGCCCCAGCTACCGGTAAATTTACGGAAAGTAATATCTAGGTTGGTACTAACTTCTTCTTTTACGCCTTTAAGTGTTTCTTCGATATGGCCTTCTTCATCCATATCAAATACTAAACCCACTTCGTAGCTTTGGGTTGCTAAATGCTGGCCAGCAGAGAAAAGTTCTTGCTGACTAGGCGCACGCTCACTGCGTGACAACGTAACGGCAACCGAGTGACCTTCCTGGTATTCCCAGTTAGCGCCCGCTGAAAGCGATAGGCTGGTAAAGTCGTAGTCAGGGAAGTTGAAAGCAACAGCATGCTCCTCGCCTTCATGCTCATCATGCAATACGTCAAGTTCCACTTCGCTGGCATCAGCATCTAATGTCGTTCGCTCTAGTCGGCCACCAAGCTCAAAGGTTACATTACCTACTTTCTTTTGTTCTATAAGATAAAGTGCGTAGCTCGATGTAGTATTAGCTGGGGTAAAGGCTTCTTCGCCCACGGCATTGTAATCGCTATGATTAAACTGTAGCCCGAATACGCCGTGCCAGCCGTTCACTTCTTCGTGATAAGCAGACAGGCGAATGTCGCTCGATTCATTTGTGAATACCGTGCCTGGCTCACCGTCTTCAATCTCAGCATGTTCGTAATCGGTGTAAGCTGCGGCAAATTTAAGGTTAGTTATTCCTTCAAAGGGTGAATGCCACTCACCGGCTGCTTGATAACGGGTCATATCTACATCAAGTAACACGCCTTCTTCAGCGTGTTCTTCATGATCATGTTCTTCAAGATCGTGGTCTTCGCCCTCATGCTCTTCCTCACCATGAGCATGGCTATAGCCAGGTACGCCATATTTGTTGTCGAGTTGTTCAACAGCGAAACCGAAGTAGCCTTCTTCGGCCACGTAAGATAAACCTGCAACGACGTTACGCGTCTCCATTGCGCTGCTTTCTAGCACACCGTTTGGTTCATCTTCATCGGGGTCGATAGACGCAAAGCCCGGAATATCCGCGTTATCTGTATCGCGATAAAACCCGTCGACATGCCATGCAATATTGCCACTGCCACCCGTTACATCTGCACGGGTATACGAGCCGTTATTCACTGTGCTATAGCTAGTTTCAGCTTCGCCTTCTACGCCGTCTATCTGATACTGAGGAATACGTTTGTCAACCACGTTAACCACACCACCAATAGCGCCACTGCCGTATTGAAGCGTTGCAGGACCGCGAAGTACTTCCACCTGCGTTGCACTTGAAAGTGTGGTGGCAACATTGTGATCTGGACCTACTCGAGATACATCAGATACATCCAAACCGTTTTGAACAATCTTTACGCGCGGGCCATCATTACCGCGAATAACTGGGCTGCTTGAAACCGGGCCAAAATAAGTGCTGTGCACACCCGGAGCGTTTTTTAGGGTTTCCCCTAAGGTTGGTGCTTCTATTTTACGTAATTTTTCAGCACCAATTACTGTCACTGGCGTAACAGATTCCAGTACTGATGATTGAAGCGCATTGGCGGTAACCACGATATTTTCGACGGATGCAGGCTTTAAAACGAAATCTACATTTTGATCCGTATTTACGTCGCCTAAGTCGTTATCACCATGAATGTAGTTTGAAGAATAAACATGTAAATGAATATGTGGCTGCTTTACATCGTCAAAACGGTAAATACCATTTGCATCGGTGTATGCTACACGGCGGCTGCCTTCGATTTTTACTTCAGCCCCTGCAACAGGTTGCCCTGCCGTGTCGGTGACTTTTCCCGTTACTGTGGTGGCATACACAGGCGCACTTAACAGCCCTGCTATGGACAAACTTAGCAGCGAACGCATTTTCATGGGTATCCCTCTGTGGATGTTATAACATTATTTAGTGATGTTATAACATTTTAGCCATTACCCATTGCTTGTCAACCGCTGCTTTACTCACTTAATCTTATGTTTTTGCAATTTAATCGGACGCGCCTACTGGAACCCAAGGTTTAAGCAATTCATAGCTAATTGGGCACGAAGGTACTAAGCCCTACTCACAGTGAAATTGATCACTCCTTGAATATGCTTCGCGTTGATTTTAAGCATTAACAGCCTGTCGATGCCCAGCGCCACACCCGCACACGGTGGCAAACCTGCGTCAAGCGCACTTAAGAAATTCTCATCAATGGGCTTAGTGGGAAGGCCATGTTCTTCGCGCTTTCTGTTATCCGTTTCAAAACGCAGCCGCTGCTCTTTTGCTGCACTTAACTCATGAAAACCGTTAGCAAGTTCAGCGCCTTGGTAATACACCTCAAAGCGTTCGGCAACCCGTTCATCAACTGGGCTTAGTTTGGCAAGCGCCGCCTGAGAAGCAGGGAAATCGTAGATGAAGCACGGTTTTTCGTTACCGATTTTAGGTTCGATTACATAGCTGAATAACAGTTGTAACTTGCTGTCATAGCTTAGATTTTGCGGCGCGTGAATATCTATGTTCTGCTCTTCCATTACCTTTAGCAAAACGTCGTTATCAGCACTTAACGGGTCAATATTTAAAAAGGTTTGAAAAGCTTGCTGATACGTCATCTTGTCGGCTGGAGCTGTCGCCAGTGTTTCTTGCAATAAAGCGTCGACCTCTTCCATTAATGCAAAATGATCAAAGTCCAAGCGGTACCACTCTAGCATGGTAAACTCAGGGTTGTGCCAGCGGCCTTCCCCTTCATGGCGAAACGCTTTGCACACTTGATAAATACTACCGCTGTCAGCGCATAGTAACCGCTTCATGGCATATTCAGGTGACGTTTGAAGATACAGCGTAGTTGGCTTACCGGATGAGCCAAAATTGAATTGTGTATCGAACGCGTCTAAATGCTCATCGGTAACCGTACCGTTTGAAAGTAAAGGCGTATCTACCTCTAGAACGTTTCGTGCGTAAAAAAACTCACGTATTGTTCTGAGTAATTCTGCTCGCGCAACACGCGCTTCATGAGTGGTAGTAGGCTGCCAAGATTGCATGTGTCCAAACCTAAGAAGATTAGCTAAAACAAAAAACCGGTACACAAAGGTACCGGCTTTACACGTAAACAGAATGTCTCAGATACTATTTTTGTGCGCGAGACACGTATTCGCCAGAGCGCGTATCTACACGGATAACTTCGCCGGTTTGAACGAATAGAGGAACGCGAACAACTGCACCAGTGCTCAGCGTTGCTGGCTTACCGCCTGTACCCGCTGTATCACCTTTAAGACCAGGATCAGTTTCAGTGATCTCTAGCTCAACAAAGTTTGGTGGCGTAACCGTGATAGGTGAACCGTTCCACAATGTAATGGTACAAACGTCGTTCTCTACCAACCACTTTTTATTCTCACCCACTGCTTTTTCGTCTGCAGCGATTTGTTCGAATGTATCGTTGTTCATAAAGTGGTAGAATTCGCCGTCGGTGTACAAGTAGGCAAGCTCCGTATCCATTACGTCAGCGCCTTCTACTGATTCACCTGAGCGGAAAGTTTTCTCTAAAACTTTACCTGAAATAAGCTTGCGGATTTTTACGCGGTTAAACGCTTGGCCCTTACCCGGCTTTACGTATTCGTTTTCTAGAATGTTGCAAGGTTCGCCGTCCAGCATGATTTTCAGGCCGCCTTTGAACTCGTTAGTGCTGTAATTAGCCATAATTCCTCTGTCTAAACATAAGGTACAAAAAGTTTCGTGGAACAAATAATACCTAAAAAACCGATTTCTGTAGAGCATAACTGGCAAAAAGAATTAGCAAGTAGCTTTACCGATCCTGCAAAGCTGTTGCAACACTTAGGTTTAGACCAAGAAAAATACGCCCAACACATTAAAGCGCGTCGACTTTTTCCTATGCGTGTTCCACGACATTTTGTGGAACTGATGGAGAAAGGCAATCCACACGACCCGCTTTTTTTACAAGTTATGCCGCTCAGCGACGAATTTCTAACATCACCAGGCTATAGCGAAGATCCGTTAGATGAGCACGATACAGCAGGCAAAGGCATATTGCACAAATACGATTCTCGCGTGTTGCTGATGGTTCGCACCGGCTGTGCAGTAAACTGCCGTTACTGTTTTCGCCGCCATTTTCCTTACGCCGATAATGCGGTAAGCAAACACCAATGGCTTGATGTGCTTGATTACCTTCGCAATAACAGCCAAATAAATGAGGTGATTTTCTCAGGCGGCGACCCACTGATGGCAAAAGACGATCATCTGTCGTGGCTAGCCAACGAAATTGCCGCTATTGCTCACATAAAGCGCCTGCGTATTCACAGTCGTCTTCCGGTAGTGCTGCCAGAACGAATTAGCCGTGAATTTGTTGAATGGTTTACCGCGTTACCCCTGCAAAAGGTGCTGGTGCTGCATGCAAACCACGCCAATGAGATGTCAGAAACGTTGAAAGCGCGTTTAAATACATTGCGAGAAAAAGGCGTGACCTTGCTCAATCAATCGGTATTGCTAAAAGAAATAAATGACTCTGCCGATGCAATTAGTGATTTAAGCGAAACGCTGTTTGAAGCCGGGGTGTTACCCTATTATTTGCACGTTTTAGATAAAGTACAGGGTGCGAGCCACTTTTATGTGAGTGACGATAAAGGCCGAGCAATTATGGAAGAAGCGATAAAGCGCCTGCCGGGCTTTTTGGTGCCAAAACTGGTGAGAGAAATTGGCGGTCAACCCGGCAAAACGCCTATCGACTTAAAGATGCATCCCTAACTTACGCGAAGGTATCGACGTTGGCGCCTAACGCGGGGTTTGAAGATGACGATTTTGGTACGTCAGAAGCTGATTCCAGCAACTGAAGCGACGCTTGTCCCTCTTGCTCTTGTTGGCTTTTAGCCAGCTTAAGAGAGGCCAACTCAAGTGACGCACCGGACGTTCCAGAGGCACTAGTACCTTGTAGATCCATACCATTTTCCTTTGTTGCTTGTAGCAAAGTAAAAAAATGGGCAGAATTGCCCACCTTTACGGCGTGTTGTGCATTACGTAACCAACAAGCTTCGTAATTTACAACAGTCTTTAGGTTATCGGCCTTGAAAGACGAAACTTTAATCATTATTTACCGAGTGGCATTTATTGTGGCAACAATGATAGCCACGGGATTTATACGTAAACATGAAGTGTGCGGGTAATGCGTACACTTAACACTCAGAAACAAAAGGCGCGATCATGCAACAAAGCCAAGAGATGCAAGCTGTTCATCAACAACTTCAGGAAACACTTCAAACGCTGCACCGCAAAGCTGTTGATGCCGACCAAATACTAGATAGTTTACAGCGCGATCAAAAAGGGAAGTTTGCAGCCGTTTTCGCAGATGACAGTGGGTTTAGCACATCAGCAAAACGCTTTGGTCCATATGTTCAAGAGATTGCAAATGACTGGCAATCGCTAAAGGAACTGGATGATGATGCGGCCAAACAAGCCCTAGCGCCATTAGTTAAAAAAATAGAGTTGGCGCTGGTGACCATTGCGCAATTTCAGCAATCCCTATCTAAAAGCTAGCGCGGGCTAAAATATATCTACAAACGAAAAGCCCGCTTTATTTGCGGGCTTTTTTTTGACTTTAGCTTCTCGCTTACGGCGAACTCTCACGCGCCTTACCGCTTATTTTTGATAAAGCGGCAGTAAGCGAATTCTGCGTTTAATTTCCTCGACTTCTTTTAAGTACGCTTCACTGTCTACCCGTTGATATTGTTCGGTAAACGCTTGCTTACTTAAGCCTTCAGGCAGCCCATCGATAGGCGGGATGATTTCAAGCTCACTTTGAATGCGCGCAATCGCGTTTTGCACTTCCATTGCAGTATTTGGATGGGTAGCAACCTTTGCAAACTCAGTACCCGACATGTCTGCCGCTAAGTCTACAAAGCTATAGCCCGAACCACCGTTGCCCCGGTCCATTAGCTCTTTAAACTCACCAATTGCTAGGGACATACCTTGTTCTGCCATTAACTCTAATGCAGCAGAAATGATAAAGTGACGAGCCAAATCGTTGCGCTTGTGCAGCACAGCACCTCTGCGAGGCTTTAGCGCTTTTTCGGAATCTGGTTGTATGTCGCCCACCAGAGTCCCAACACGATGATGCCCAACGTAAACCGCTAAAGCGAGGATTACCGCATTATTATGCAGTACTGCTTCTTCAGGGGTTTGGCTTTGCTCTCTCGCCCGCGCCATCCCTTCGCGCAAGTATTCAATAAGGGATACCGGTTTATTTGATAAGGCTATTTCTCTACCAGACAAATAACGTAAATAGTACGCAGATAACTGCTGAAGCTCGGTCTGTTCGCTTACCGACATGTTCGACGCCACCACGTTTAACTCGCTTAGCAGCTCATCTAAACGCCCAACATCAAGGGTAAGCTCACCGCTTCTCATGATCACACGTTCAACCCGCGATAACGCAATGGTGGCTATTTCTGATTGCGTATAAGAGTTCACCGTACGCTCTAAAAACCCAAGTAAAAAACGACCCGGAATGGTTAAGTCGCCAACTTGGACTTGCTCTATACGCAAGCTATCTCCAGGCAGTACTAGCGCTGACGCATTTACATAATACCCCGTATTGTTGATAGCGTAAGTGACGTTAATGGTTCCCGCCAACGGCGTGATATTCACTACGCCCTTAAAGTCAGGTAATGCACGCTGTAACACACCCACTAAGCTTTCGACTTGGGTTTCGGTGAGCGTAACTTGATGCCCCTCTTCTCGGCGGGAAAACGCCTGTTGCAGCTGACCGAGGAGTTCGTTAACGCTATCAGCACCATCTAGCTGTGTGGGCGCTGTCGATGCGACTAATGGCGCTTTTTGCACAGCCATAACCGTGATCGTAGCAACGCTTACTACAAGCAGAACAACAATGATGGCAAAAGTAATCAAAAGCCATTTTACGCTACGCAAAATCATGAGAAATCAGCTGTACCTGTCATAACAATGAATAAAAAATAAGTTAGCGCCTCTGGCGTTCTTTGCTGTAAAACAAAGAAAGTTACGCCCTAACGTGCTGGTTATACTACGTTATCTATTTTCGCGCCACCAGTGACAAGTGGCACGACAAGTCGGCTATTAGCCTCCACCGCATTCGCTAAAAAACGAGTTCGCAGTCCACCCAGTCTTTCAAGCTTGTATACCGCGCTGTGGCACCAGACAAATTATGATGTTTCGACAATTCCGTGGGTATCACAACGCAGGCTAGGTTTGCAGCAAGTGCCGCTGTCATCCCGGTTTGCGTATCTTCAATTGCCACACATTCACCGGGTATTTTTCCTAGCTTGTCCATTGCAAGCGCGTAACAATCAGGTGCTGGTTTGCTGTTTTCGACATCTTCCACGGCAACCACACAAGAAATATAAGCACTTAAACCATACTGAGATAAGGTTTTTTCCACCGACTTTTTACTTCCCCCAGTCACAATGCCAATGGTGTAACCTTTGTTTGCACATTGTTCAATGGTTTCTTTAGCAAACGGCATTAAGGGAAAAGCTTGCTTATCTAAGTAGTCGCTAATGCTTTTGTGTTTTTGCTCTGCTAGCTGCTGCGGCGCTATATCAATATTAAAATGTTCGACGAGATCGACAGCATTTTGCTTTACTGGAATACCCGCCATCACTTCACAATAAAAATCCTCGCTTAATTCAACATCGTACCCCAGCAAAATGTCTTTCCACAGGTCAAAATGTACGGATTCTGAGTCAATAAGGGTACCGTCGTGATCAAATAACAGCGTTGTGGTTTTATCGCTTACCGCTAACTGGCGGGTTGATGAAGAAAATGAGTGCAATGCCAAAATAAACCTCCTTGCTAGTTCAATACCGGTTGTGAAAATATATTGGGTGTCATCGATACCGAAAAAACGATAACACCTTTAGATCCTGGTGCAGTGCTTTGTTAATGGTGATTGTTTTCATGCCATATGTCAGAACATGCCAGAACAGTGCCAGTGCTGTGGTACACTGTGGCTTTCACGAGCTAGGACATTTTCAACGTGGAGCAAATTGGGTGCTTTACCACATTTTAGGCTTTGCCAGTGCCGCGCTGTTTTTACTGACATGGTTAGGATTATGGTCACAAATTAAGGCCATGACGCGCTTTCAAGTGCCCGTTTCTAGCGAAAGTGACGATGCTAACCACAGTCTGTCACTTAACCAGTTTGGCTCTAGCTATTTTGCCTTTTTCTCAATTTTCCTCTTTGGCATTTCGGTAGAGCCTTTCAACCATTACTTGGTGTGGACACGATTTGGCGCGCTCGTACTTACGCTCATTATCATTTGGAAAATATGGCAACACAGGCGCACTTCAATTTCAGGCTATGTTGCCGCTATTGCCTTGCTAGCCCTTATTGGTGGCACACTTTCCATTGCTTTTCGCCCTTTCCCAGCGCTTGCGCAACTTGGCGCAAACACTTTAATGCTGGTCGTAACCGTCATCTTATTTCAAGGGTCTCTGCATCAATGGCTTGTACTGCAGCGCAGACAAAAAGTAGGCTCTCTGTCATTTTCGTTGTTTCGCAATATCTTGATAAAAGACGTTAGCACTTTACTGTTTGGGCTAACAATGCCATTAAGCCAAAGCTGGCCGCTGCTTATCTTAAATGGTACGAGCGTAATTATGCGCGGCAGTATTTTATTGCAAATGCACAAACTAAAACGCCGAGAATTTCCCGTGTCAGGTTAGTTTCTCGGCGTTTCCAATTTGTTTCGTGAAGCGATAAGTTTGCTTGTCTAGCGGTCACTTGTTTGAACAGCGTTATCAATACAAGCTTCTATAAATAAGCACAAAAGCGGCGCGTTTCTGCAATCTACAACGCCTGTTAGTTAAACCATAAACTGACAAAACTGATCATCTTAACCATAGAAAAATAATGCATCAAAAAACCTCCCAGGCAAAGAATTAAAGCATAATATGATAAAAACAAATAAAATTAAAACCACAAGGTAAAATCATGCTTGAATAAAATTCAAGCAAACAAGAGCTTTTCTCTGACTTCATCAGACCACGCCGCCTGCTTCAGCTTACCTTTCATACTGTCTTTAATAGGATTCAAGCGTGCTAAATTCATTGCAAAGCGGCGGAAGGTCGCCATATATTCGGGCGCATCGCCGCGTCTGATGCGGGAATCGTCCTCTCGATACGTCATATCCAGTACCCAATGTGATGCATTTTCTATCGACCAATGGCTACGAATGGCTTTCGCAATTTGAGGTAAGTTAACCTCCAAGGAACTGATGTAATAAGCGGTCTCACTCGTTTCCTTGTCTTTAAGGTAGCGTTTTCGGGTGACTTCAATGACCGACTTCATATTCGTCCAGCCTTGGCTTTGCGTCAACCAAGGCGTAATGGGTAGCTGAACGTAGGTACGTTCCTCGATGCGTCCATGACCATCATTGGTTAAAGTCAAACTGTTTACTTTGACATCTTGAGGCGAATCACGCCGTGTCTTGTGGAAGTAAGCCGCTATTTCCGTTGCAAGTTTACCTTGGTTATTCTTGACTTGCAGAACATAGTCGCCGCCTTTTGCATTAATGGCTTTAGCGACCTTCTTCAGGCAATGCATGGCATCGGCAGTGACAATACTGCCTTTTAACTCGAGTAATTCAATCAATTCCAGTACCGTCGACACTTCATTTTTCTTACTCTTCGATTTACATTGTGCGAGGACTAAACCTTGTTCCACCGCGTAGGCCGACACGCTGTGAAGGGCGGTTTTCCTATCACCATCGAATGAATGGCGAAGCGTTTTACCATCAAACGCAATCACGGGCTGCCCTTGGTCTTCACGGATTTCATTCACCCAGCTAATGAAGCACGTTAGCAAGGCGTTGGGCTCTAGCGAGCTGATAACACGGGCAATAGTATCGTCGACGGGTACACCCTCTTTAAAGGCCCTGAACTTACGCAACCAATCCAGTTTGCTGTCCCCAAATTGCTTAATGTCTTTCCATCCTTCAGCACCAGAAAGAATGGCCACCACGGTGAGAAAAATCACATCAAGTAGGTCATGCTTCTTATTGATATGAGAGCGTTTATCTTCAAGTGACTCAAAATGGGTAATAAATGACATCTGTGCTAGCCTAAAAAGCTAGATTTGATCACAGATGCGCTAGTTAACGCAAGTCAGAGTATGATCTTGCCCTGATTAAAACCATAAGTTGACAAAATTAATCCTTGAATACTGATTCACATTTACTTCCCACTTTCCTGTAACCATCATTGCAGAACCAATTCGAGCCAGA
>NZ_JAYMEU010000011.1:55766-148449 GCF_037029575.1 Alteromonas sp. CH_MED4-4
GATACCCAAGCATTCTCCGGTACTGATAGTTTTTCACATCTATTGCTCACTTTTCTATAACCATCATTACAGAACCAACTCGAGCCAGATACCCAAGCATTCTCCGGTACTGATAGTTTTTCACATCTATTGCTCACTTTTCTATAACCATCATTACAGAACCAATTCGAGCCAGATACCCAAGCATTCTCCGGTACTGATAGTTTTTCACATCTATTGCTCACTTTTCTGTAACCATCATTACAGAACCAATTCGAGCCAGATACCCAAGCATTGGCTGGGATCTTTGACGACGGGCTTTGAACAGGTTCATCAAAACCACCTGGCCGTTTTTTAACCAACTCAGATTTGACGTATTCCAATATCTCTAGTAATTCTCTGTCCGGAATACCATCAACGGTATGTTCGGCAGCTTGTTGAAACGATTTTATTGCCGCCTGTGTTGTTTTACCAAACAAGCCATCAACTCTATCAATCTCATAACCAAACCCAGCTAGCAATGTCTGTATTTGTCTTATAAGGTCGGGGTCATACTGCTGAGTAAGCTTGGGGTTAGGTCCCGAGAGCGTATGAGTTGAATTAGTAGTAACCGCTCTGAGGTCAGGAGCATTTAACTCGTTCTCATAAGTTCTCGCTTCTCGTTTCGCTTCTTCCTGAATTTCTAATTTGTGAGGTGCAACATCCCTCTCCGCTCTTGTTTGAGACCCGGACCTATACCGGTAACTACCACAACGACTATTGTAATCATTCACCAAGGAATTAAATTTATCGATCCCCGAATTAGAAGAGAAAACATTCCGCATAGCATCAATTCTAATGCCCTCTCTGATACACCAACGGATCTCTGATACGTTTAAAATATTGTTAGTACCAACAGATGGTTTAGTATAACTGAGTTGCGTTGGGACGGATGTAGGCCTTGAATCGGGAACAGGCTGTGAAGAAGATTTGGGTAAAGGCTTAGGACTCGTCGTATTTCGATTATTACTCTGCGTAACTATCCACAATAAAAGTGCAATTACCGCAACAATGATAAAGTATTTCTTATGACCACTGCGTTCATCACTGGTACTAACTTCCACTTTTTTCGTCGGCTCAACTGTGCGAGTTTGATTAGAAGCGTGGCCCGAACCAGATGCTTTATTGACTTTTTCTTCCCCAGCGCCGCTTTTTAATTTGGATTGCTCAGCTTTAATCGTGTCGCCAACATCCGAAGCCAATCCAGATAATCCTGAAAAGCCTTTTTTGGTTTCGCCATCATTATTCATACTTACTTTAATTCCATTTGTTTCCTCGAAACACCTAGTGTTAGACGATTACTGCTCAAGTAAACTACTCAGCTTATGTCCACCTCTCTTCCAAAATGCACGAATAGCAGCTTCCAATATATGGATATTGTTCTGATCTTGGTACGAAAAGCCCTCCGTAAGCTTTTTATCTCCCTTTTTGCCGATACAAAACGAACCGCCGCCATTCCAAATGACTAATTCATTCCATGTACAAAAAATTTTCTCGTCACTACCGAAGAATTTTCGTCTTATTAACTCAACACCCTCATCACAAATAGTGGCGGAGCCAAATTTGAATTGTTTCCCATTCCCAAGGTCCTCAAGAAACTCTGTTAAAAGCCTTACCCCAACCGTTTTCCACAATCTATCGATGAAGTTCGTAAAGGTTGCTCCTTTTTTAAGCTCAAGAGAATAACCATCCGCATCTGTTCCCCAAAAAATTTTGTAGGTCGTTCCAGTGGGTATGCCATTGACAGAGTGTTTTGTTGCGCCCCATCTAACTCTGGTAATTTTTTCTAGAGGCCACTTCCTGCCCTTCCACTCAATACCATCAGGAGAAATCTTTAGTTTATCTTTGAAAATAGCCCCAACATCGGCTTCATAAGTAACTTCGCGTCTCCATTCCTCCTCTTGTTTTTTAGCCTGCTCAAGATACTGCTCTCTTTGATCCGCTATTTCTTGTAACGCCTCAGCATCTTCTGCACTTTTTTCAGCTATTCTCACTACTTCAGCAAACACTTCTTGCAGCATTTCTGTCAGCTTTCTGGATAACTCAAGCATCCCATATTCATTGAACATATAGATTGCAAGCGACCTAATATCATTCGCAATACGAGCACTCGCTTCATGCTCTCTTCCAAGGCTCATCGTCAATACTTGAATGGGCTGAGCAACGTTGTCCCAATTTCGGACAACGTTAATCAACTTATCTAACAAGCCAGACAGTTCTTGCTCAGAAACTTGACTATCCAGCTTCTCTTCAATCAAGCTAACTAATGTACTAATGTTTTGCCCTTCGGTTTCTAAGAAATCCTGAGCCTCTATTTCGTATGTATCTACAACATCTTCGACTAAAACGGGGCCATGAACCTGTCCACAATCAGTAGCTATATCAACAATGTCTGTGACTGCTTTTACAAGCTCTGGTGGTGAGAATTGATCTAACGCGGCTTTAATTGTTGTCCTGTAATAATTCCGTCTTTCTTGCAACTCGGCTTCTATCGAAGATAAATCGTTAATCTCTGGGAATCCTGATACGATCCGTTCTTCGTTCAGCATTGTTTGGAGTTGTTCGCATGAAATTTGATCAAATTGATTAGCTAACTCCAGAACCCACTTAACGATATCTTCTATGCTTTCTGGCCTATAACTCGAAAGAGCAGATGCAATAAAATTGGCTTTAGCTAAACAATGAATATTGTCAACTTCAAGAATGTTCTGCGGCGAAGTCCCTAAAATAGATATCAACTCAGATGCTCTGCTTGGACGAACACCACATATCCAAGCTAATTCAGCTTTTAGACGTTTCCGAGGATTTGTCAATTCTGCACGCGCTTCCATGCATATATCGGCATCATTGACTAAACTCATGTCATCAGCCAACTCTAATATTCTTTGGCGGTCGTCGCGAAGCGAAGCACCGAGAATTTGAAAAGGGTTGCTTAGCAAGTCCATTTTTACCTCTCCTTAATTTACAAATCCAATTGTTCGCTTATTTTTGTCTTCTTTGTTAGGTAGTAGTGAGAGAGCAGTTTGGATACAACTTTGGTCAATCACGTCTTTGTTATCTTTAACTGCAAGTCGTGACGCTTCCCTTATTACAAAGGTGCAATCGGAAAGTGCTCTTCCACAAAGTCTTTGAATAAGTTCATCCATATCAATTTCTTCAGAAATGGGAAGATCCTTCATCAACGTTTGCAACAAAGATGAGACTTCAAAAGAGCTTGGCATTCCAACTTCAATGATATGGTCGAATCTACCGCGACGCCGTATTGCTGGGTCAATGACATCAATCATATTTGTCATCGCAATGACCAAAACCCGTTTACTTATAGCTTCAGGTATTCTTCTAAGAAACTCTGCGACTTCCTCAATGTGATGTTGCCCGGCACTTCCGCCTTGCCCACGTTCAGATAGAAATGACTCCATCTCATCAATCACAACTATCGAGGGTGCGTTGTCGATTGCCCTGTCGAAAAGTTCGGAAATCTTTTTACCAGTTTCGTGAATGTAAGGGCTTCCTATGCTGCCAGAATCAATTTGAAAGCTCGGCCAACCTATATATTCCACAAGCTTTTCTACCGCAAAAGTCTTACCACACCCTGGGGGGCCATGAAGAATTACAGCAGAAGGGAACTCAATCCCCATCCTCTGATATTTCTCACTGTTTTGGATTATGTCTATGATATGTTCGTTGAAGAAATTCTCTAAATTTGCTCTGCCAGGAAGAACAAATTTATCTTCATCTACCCATTGGTCAATTGAGACATTCTCGCTAGTTGTTTTCAAACGACACTCTGGTTTATTTTCTTTAACAGGACTGTCATCCGATTTTGTTTTGGCTATTAATCCAGCATCAGGAGGCACTGGCAAGCCAATGATATTTAAAACTTCAAGCAGCTCACTTGCAGACAACCAGCCCTGAAGCTTGGTTAGCCTTCTAAAGGAGGTTGCGGAGATATTAACTCCTCCAGTCAACCATGTCCCAAT
The DNA here is from genome assembly GCF_037029575.1 of Alteromonas sp. CH_MED4-4. Lineage (NCBI taxonomy): Bacteria > Pseudomonadati > Pseudomonadota > Gammaproteobacteria > Alteromonadales > Alteromonadaceae > Alteromonas > Alteromonas sp. CH_MED4-4. The sequence goes on from NZ_JAYMEU010000011.1 coordinate 59,765, forward strand.
GAGAACATCATCTGAATCCCCAGTTGGTTTGGAGAGTGGAAGAATTCGTGAATACTGTTCCACATATATCCCACCTTCCAAAGTACCATCAGGGTATACATCCCGAGTTGCTTTGAAAGCGTGAGCAAGGGCAAAGGCATCTTCCTTGCTCTCTGGCGAAGGAATATCTGGAAAAGGAGTTAACGAATATTTCTTTGGACTGCTCAAAACATAGAATTTTGAACCTTCATAGTCATGAGACCGGAATAAGCTACTCGATATCACTCCCGACGCAAACCACTTTTCTGCTTGCTCAACATTTGCAACCAATAAATTCATAGATTCCAACGTTGAATAAATCTGCCAGCATTTTGACGAGCAAAGTAACTTATTTACGGTTAATGATTCGGTGAGTTGAGTCCCATTTTCCAACCAAGCTTTCATTAGCATTAACCTCTAAGGATGTTTGCAACATCCAGCAGATCGCTCTCTGCCCCTCCGCCAATCTGAATCATTGAAAGTTCAGCAACGATTGCTCGCAAGTCATCGATGTTATCATTTTTAAGTAGATTTAATCCTGTCTGCGCAAGCTCTTGGAAACGAGCTTTGTCGGCAAACAGATGTGGCGAGTTAGTCATAGACTTGAATTTTTCAACTACAAACCAGTCTTGTCTCCAGAGAATGTCAAAGTTTTTACCTCTCAATTCATCGAGGTGGTGCTCGAAGTCCTGATCATTCCTTTCCAACGAGCGTTGGGCAGTTTTCGCCAAACTATCAAAAGAGGTTTGTTCTGAAGGCCTCGCTGATTCGCGGAGGTATTTATCAAAGAAGTCTATCGCGTGATTGAGATCGATCTGTCGAATCTCTTTCAAATGCTCCTTGCGCACTTGCGCTAAAATCTTTCTCGCCTCTAATACAGACTCCATGGCCTCTTGCGCATTTTCTGTATCAACTTCATCAGGATCAAGAGATGTTGCTTTCTGAGCCTTATCTTTTGCTTGTTGGAGTTTAGGATCATCTATAACTTCGAATAACTCATCTATCCGTGAAGTAGTTCTTTCACCTTCCTCAACAACCATGGCAGCGGAGGTGGTATAATCGAGCTGACCTTCTTGTCTAGAATAGAAGTTTTTACCTGAGTGAAAGACCCCACCAATACTTGGTACGGATACCTCAATGATGATGTTTCCAGAATCTAAGATTTCATAATCACATTCTAGATCAGCACCAGCAGGAATTACTCCATCGTCAAAATCTGATCCAGAAATTTTTAGAACTCCCACAGGGCGATTATCTGTAACAGGATCTTCGATATCGCCCTCCCAGATTTTTAGATTCAAGGAACCTGCGACCCCAGCTTTTAATGATTCAGCGGCCTTAAATACTTTCTTTCCTTTTTTTGGAAGTGAATCACCAGCTCGGACAAGGTAATCCAATACAGATTTTCCACCTAACTTCTCTAATACTTCAATTCCAATTGAATGTGATGCTGGAATAGCATCAACAGTCGCAGCAGTTTTAGTAATTACTATTTCGTCGTTTCCGAGAGGTACAGGTCCACCAGAACTATCTGTAACCGAAATTTTGAACGTGTTTTCGCCTTGCTTAGATAATGTGACACTTACAATGGCACCGTGCTGAAGCGCCATTTTCCCAGAAGTCCACCCCGTATCTACGCTATCAATTTGAAATTCAGCTCCAGGAAGGGCTTCCCCTTTAATCTGTAACGCAATTTTAGCTTTAGTATCCGGTGTGCGGCTGATGTAGTTGAAAGATAACTTCAAATCGCCCTGTGATGAAACTTGACCTCTGTTGCTTTTCCGGGCTCTGTTGTCCGATTTCCACTCAATTGATTCAGCAAATAGACTTGCCCCCTCTGCTACGGCGGTCATCGGGTTAACATCTGTTGTTCCGGGTATTCCTAGCTCAAATGCAACTTTGTCTCTCAACGGCTTGTAGTTTGTTGGCCCCCCAACAAACACCACTCTCTCCACATCATGAGCGGATAAACCCGCTTTACTAAGAGTTTCTCGCGCAGCAGTTACAGACTCTGTAACGCGCTCTTCAATAAGTTCATCTAGAGTCTGTCGAGTGATAGGAATATCGATGTAAATCTCTTCGCCAGATAGGTCTCTTGCTCTCGTCTCTGATTCAGACAAACTTATTACTGACTCCTCACGAGATGACAACTCAATCTTTGCTTTCTCTGTTGCCCAGTTCGCGAGGCGCATTAATGACTTAAAATCAGGGTTTACAGATAGGTCATCTGGTAAATTGAAATTTTCAAAAAGCCATGGCTTCACTACATTATCAAATAGTACGCGATCGAAGTCTCTTCCACCGCACATTGCAATGCCGCCATGAGCAAGAAGGTTAACTCTTCCTCCAATGCTCTCAGCGATCGCTATGTCTAGGGTTCCGCCGCCAAGATCGTATATAAGAAAGATGCCATCGGTATTTCTAGCTTTCATTACACTCATAACCGCAGCAACTGGCTCTTGCATAAGAGCAACGTTTCCAAGTCCAGCCATTTCAGCCGCATGCATTGTTGCGTCTTTTTGCATTTGGTTAAATGCAGCAGGAACCGTTATCACAGTCCCTGTGTTTGGGTCGTTTCTTATCTCTTCAGGTAAATACCCATACAAAACTTTCAAGACCTCTGCTGAACATTCCTCCGGCGTTTTGGTCTCGCCTATTGCCTTCAACTCGATTGGTGTACTGGTTCCCATTAGTCGCTTAAAAAGCAAAGCAGAATTATTTGGGCTATGGGGAGCAGAATCATAGGCGCGCTTGCCAACATATTTGTTCCCTCTTTTGTCAATATAGATTGCAGAGGGCGTTACATCATTTTGTTCAGGACTCTTCCAAACACGCGTACTTTCGCCATCATACGTGCAAATTGCGCTGTTTGTGGTTCCTAAATCAATACCAACAAAATTCTTCATGATTCAATCTTCCTTAACGTAACTGTACCTGTCTTTATAAGGCCTTGTTCACCCATAATGATTGGTTCAAGCATTTGCTCGACAACTAACACATCATCGGGCTCAAACTCTTCAATATTAAGTGGCGTTACGGCCATCCCTGGGTCGAATTGCTGCCCCTCAACATTAACTAGTTTTAAGCCAGACTCAGCTAAAGATTCTTCTATTTTTTTTATGAACCAGCGCATTTGACCAAGATAGCGGCCTTGTTCGCCAGCATCGACTTTATGTAGTAGGCGGTTAAAAACTTTACTAAAGCGCCATGACTCAATTGCCATAGATAGGAGTGTAGATTCAAGTTTAACGGAGGATTGGGTATTGGTTTGTGGCTCAGATTCCATTCAATATTTTCCTTCAATTTGAAAGTGAAAATAAACTTATAAAACAATAACATTAAATATATGATACGCAAATTCAATCATAGTGATTTTGCGATAACAAAATCAGTGGACCATCCCTGAACCTTTACCACTTATTCATTGTTACTGTCCTTTCAATAAGTAAAATACATAAGCCGCAGCTAATGAGCTACTTGCGGCAATAAACCAAGAAAGAAGGCTGGGCCAAATTCGTTTAACAAAACTTGGTTTTGACTCTGTAAGGTAGATTGACGTATTAGGGATATATTTTGCATGCATGTGCATTAAAATTCCCAACAAGGTAAAGGCGCATATAACGAATATTCCTCTACTCTTCCAATCTGATATTTCGGGTAAGCTGATAAGTAAAACCGCGAATAAAACGCTATTAATATTCAGCCCATGCTTTCTGTACGTTGTAACTAAGGCGTTTTGTTTTGGTTTTAAAAATTGATATACGGATTCCGCCTTACCCAATACCCAGGATTCATTGATACCAGAGACTCTTATCTCACTAAATCCATGAACACCAAGCTCGATAACGACGACCCTGTTGATGCCATAAGCTTCAGGCTCTTGTATAACCAGCTTTATGTATTGAAGATGCTCTATATCATCCAACTGGTTAAAGAAGTCATCTGCATATTTCGTTAACTCTACACCTCGGGAATGATAGGTAACTATGACTCGACCGGCTGTGAAGTCCTTAGAGATATAATTCACAAGCTGTAGAAGGTCTGACTTAAATAGCCTAACCGAACCAATCGGAACGGTTTTATTGTGTATTTGTTCGGGATTTTTTGTCTTGTCCACTTTTTCTATGTTGTGGGGATACATCTCGAATGTTCCGCCAGTGCCAATGGAAGATTCCCATGAACCGTGCAGCCTGCCTTCTTCGTCTAAACGGCCTTGAACAGTTACCGTCCCCTGCACAACTCCCTCAATATCTTGTTCAGGCTCACATGTCATTTCTATACTGTCTGAAACGGTACCTACACAAGTGTATAAGGAAACGCCGTATACAGAATCCATAATACGAAGGCGCCCCTTTATACTCGCATCTTTCTGGCTAATCTCTAGAAAAACATTCCCTGTATTTGTACCGTAAATACGGCCAGCCCATTTATCTGCTAGTTCATCCATTACTTTATTCCCTTTAGCGCCTTAACTCCAACTGTTCGACAGCACTTCTGCTTGCTGCAATACCAACTCAACGGCTTCAATCGCCTTATCTGGTGGGTGCTTGTATCGTTGTAATGTGCGGCGAACTAGGATTCTCAATTTTGCCCGCACGCTCTCTCTGACTTCAATCAACTGTTGTCGATGCGCTTAACTCATGCGTGATTTCAATGGCGATTTTCTTCAATGTGTCGTCGCCTAGCTCTCTTACAGCGCTTTCGTTGTTGGCTAGTGCCTCGTAGAACGCGACCTCATCAGGGTTTAGCCCTAATGATTCATCACGCGCCATTTCATCCTGAAACTGTTTCGCCATGACAATCAACTCTTCGATTACCTGTGCGGTTTCAATTCCTCAGTTATTGTATTTGCGCAATGTTTCCTTCAACCGGTCGCTGTACTTTTTCTCCTGCACCACATTGTTTTGCGTCTTGGCGCTAATGCCAGTTACAGTACCACTTCAGCCATATTACCTTTGCTTTCGAGCCATATTTTACGGTCGCCAGAACGCTTCTTAGCAAGCAGCATGTCCATCAGCTCCATCATTTCTTCAGCGTCTTCAATGGTCAGCTGAACAAGTCGACGGGTATTCGGATCCATGGTTGTTTCGCGAAGCTGTAGCGGGTTCATTTCACCCAAGCCTTTAAAGCGCTGTACGTTGACTTTACCGCGTTTCTTCTCAGCTTCAATTCGGTCAAGGATGCCCTGCTTCTCGCCTTCATCTAGCGCGTAGTACACCTCTTTGCCTACATCTATTCTAAATAGCGGCGGCATAGCAACATACACATGGCCTTGCTCTATCAAGGTTCTGAAGTGACGAACAAAGAGCGCACATAATAAGGTAGCAATGTGTAGCCCATCAGAGTCAGCATCGGCAAGAATACAAATTTTACCGTAGCGTAAACCAGACAGGTCGGTTGAATCTGGGTCGATACCCAGCGCAACTGAAATATCGTGAATTTCCTGTGATGCCAGCACTTGAGAAGAGTCGACTTCCCAGCTATTCAGGATTTTACCGCGCAGCGGCATAATTGCCTGAAACTCTCGGTCTCGCGCTTGCTTGGCCGAGCCACCCGCCGAGTCCCCCTCTACTAAAAACAGTTCAGAGTACGAAATATCTTGTGATGAGCAGTCGGTCAGTTTGCCTGGTAGTGCCGGCCCTTGAGTGACCTTTTTACGCGCAACCTTTTTGGTTTGACGAAGGCGGCGCTGTGCATTGTTGATACACATTTCAGCAAGCGCTTCAGCAATTTCAGTGTGTTGGTTTAACCAAAGGCTGAATGCGTCTTTCACTACACCTGATACAAACGCACTGGCCTGACGTGAAGACAGGCGCTCTTTAGTCTGCCCGGCAAACTGTGGGTCCTGCATCTTAGTCGACAGGATATAAGCACAGCGGTCCCAAATATCATCAGGCGATAACTTAACGCCACGGGGCATTAAGTTTCTAAATTCGCAGAATTCGCGCATTGACTCCAGTAAGCCTTGGCGCAACCCATTGACGTGTGTACCGCCTTGCGCTGTAGGAATAAGGTTAACGTAGCTTTCCGTTACCAAATCTCCACCTTCAGGCAACCACATTACAGCCCAATCGGCGGCTTCTGTATTGCCGCTGAATGTACCCACAAACGGCGTGTCAGACGGTAAGGTTTCAAACTCTTCTACCGCTTGGTAGAGGTAGTCTTTAAGGCCATCTTCGTAATACCACTCTTGGCTTTCTTTGGTAATCTTGTTGTCGAAACGAATGCGCAGACCCGGGCTTAACACCGCTTTAGCGCGCAAGTTGTGCACAAGTCGGCTGGCTGAGAATTTTGCCGAGTCGAAATATTGCGGGTCAGGCCAGAAGTGAACACGGGTTCCTGTATTGCGTTTACCGCAGGTATCGATAACCTGTAAGTCTTCGACTTTGTCGCCGTTTTCAAAGGCGATTTGATATACGTTACTGTCTCGTCGAATAGTCACTTCTACGCGGGTTGAAAGCGCGTTAACTACCGAGATCCCTACCCCGTGAAGACCACCAGAAAAGGCATAGTTTTTGTTTGAAAACTTACCACCTGCGTGAAGTTTACATAGAATAAGCTCTACGCCTGATATTCCCTCTTCAGGGTGAATATCTACCGGCATACCACGACCATCGTCGATAACTTCTAACGATTGGTCTTCATGCAAAATAACTTTGATATTAGAGGCATGCCCAGCAAGCGCTTCATCCACACTGTTATCGATGACTTCCTGACCCAAATGATTCGGGCGGGTAGTGTCGGTATACATACCAGGGCGGCGTTTTACGGGGTCGAGGCCGTTTAAAACCTCGATAGCATCTGAATTGTATTGATTTGACATAGTTATGGTTGTTATTTAAGCCAGCGACAAAGAAAGAGATACGCAGCACTAAGGTTAGCTATATAGTATAGCGCCGCACAGCAATATGTTTGATGTTAGCAGGGCTAGTAAAGACTGGCAATGCGCTTATTTCAGCAAAAACTCGGCAATAGCAGGCAAGTGATTTTCGTAGCCTACAAAGCTGTGATCGCCACCCTCTTCAATAACCAGGTGACTTTGCGCGTACTTTTCTTCAGCCAAACGGTAATCCAACGTTTCATCTTCTGTCTGAAGCAACACTTTGTAACTGTTTGGTTCTTTGATTGACGCTGCCTCTAACGCTTGAATTACCCCTATATCGCTTTCAACTATTTCAAACTTTTCCTTGCTGTAAGGATTTTCATGAGTGCCGATTAAGCCTTGCAACAGCTCGTAGGGGCGAACTGCAGGGTTAATTAACACCGCTTTGCCTCCAAATTTTTCAAGCAAAAACGTAGAGAGATAGCCCCCCATTGAACTACCTATAAGCTTCAGCCCGTTTTCAAGCAGAGCTGGAGTGTTCTCAATAAGTGAAATTAGCTGGCCTTCTACTTTACTGGGGAAATTAGACAGCTCTGGAATATGTAGGGTAACGTTTGCGTGATGCTGCTCAAAATACGCTTTTGTGGCTTGCGCCTTAATGGATTTCGGCGAACTTAAAAAGCCGTGAAGATATAAAATGTGCTGCATGTTTTTCTCTATTCTGTGTTCTCTGTTTCTATATTTAATATGGACTCGATGAGAGTTCAAAACTGTTCTTAACGCCAAATACTTCCAAAACAGCCACGCTTAAGCAAAGAGCGCGAAAGCTAAACCCGAACAACCTTAACGCCCACCGAGCCACCATCCATTAAGCTCATCACCTGATACCCTGGCGCTTCATTGCTAACACCGAATTCGGGACGCATTTCCCATTGCCAACAGGTAGATGGGCTTGCGTAAGAAAGCGTTTTGTTCACTCCTATTTGCTGGCGCAATGGCGAATGCACATGGCCGTGAATGACAGCTTTCACTTGTGGATGTTCGTCTATTAACGCGGCTATCTGTTGCCCGTTAGCTAACGAGTGCTTATCCATCCAACTGTTTGAAGGCAATATGTGGTGATGAAGTGCAACGAGATGATTGGCCTGTGGTGACCTAATTAGCGCTTGTTCTAGCGCCTGTATATCGCTTTCTTTTACTTCCCCGGCTGCCGTTTGCTTATTGGTTATAGCGCGGGTATCCAGGCCGTGTATTTGCCAATTGGGAAAGCTTATCGGGTCATTGCTCTTTAAATAACGGCTGCTAAGATATTTTTCAAAGTACGGATTATTATCGTGGTTACCCGCCAGCACAAACCATTCTATATTTGCTGGCTCAATATATTGCTCCATCAATGCGATAAAATGCTCGTAGCTCTCAGGTGAATTATCGCCACTAATATCCCCAGTCACTAGCACAATTACTTGGTGCTTTGCTCTCTGTTCTGGCTCGCTGGCAGCTTTTTGAGCAACGTAATTTTTAATATCAACGCTATCAACAACATATTCCCGAACGCTACTGAGCACGCGTGCTAGCGATTTATAGGGCGCTATACCCGCATATCCCGTTTTATTTTTATCTTTCAGTAAGTGGCAATCACTGAGTTGTATAAGTGTAATCACGCTTCAGAGGTAACATTTGAGGAGTGTTGCAAACAGAAGTTTAGCCACTCAGCTAAAAAGATGTTCACCATATGCTTTTCGTTGCGCTGGCGCATCTTTAAGTTCGGATACTCGTAAGAGGGTTCGAGCGCTCCCGTATTTTGGCTATTGATAACCTCCGCCATGCGAGCGTCGTGATATAGGCGCACCGTCATACTAGGCGTTAAGTAAGACGGCATGTCTTTAGTGGTTTGCTTAATACTTAATGTACTGGTGTAGCGAGCAGACTCCACAATGCGTATTTCATAAGACAGGCCCACTCCTACCGAAAATTCATAGCTCAAATCTTCCGTATCGCAATCAGGCAAAATTCTTAGAACATGGGAGTAGTTCAGTTCGCAAAGCGCCTGCATGGAAGGAAGATGAGGTACATATTTTCGTTGGTTGCGTTGAGTCACGATGTCTGCCACTGCTCCAGAAGTTGTGTTTTGTGCATAAAGAACCATTGTAGCGCAATTACCGCTGCGGCGTTGTCAATATGGCCATTCTCCAACCATTCAAGGGCTGTGTTCTCTTTAATGCGATGCACTTTAATATCTTCAGACTCACTTTCCAGGCCGTGCACACCATGCGCTTGGCTAGCGTCGGTCTTTGCAATAAAAATATGTAATCTTTCTGTGGTCCCGCCCGGACTAGACAAATAGCTCAATGCTTTCGTTAATTTATCTAACGTGATACCCGCCTCTTCCATAGACTCTCTATGGCATACCGCTTCAGGTGTTTCACCTTCATCAATCATGCCAGCAATAATTTCTATCAACCAAGGGCTTGAAGATGTGGCTAATGCCCCAATTCTTACTTGCTCGATTAGCACAAACTCTTGAAGAACTGGATCGTAAGGCAAAACGCCTACTGCATGACCGCGTTCAAATATTTCTCGCGTGACGGTATCACTCCACTCTCCATTAAAACACTTGTGCTTAAATTGATACTGATTCATGGTAAAGAAACCACGATACACTGGCTTAATGTCAGTGATTTCGACGTCATTTGAGGTAAATGAAAGGAATTCCTTGCTCATTTGCTGACACTTATGGTTCAAATAGATTTATCATACATAGTACATTTACACACCAACCATGTATATGCGTTAAAAATGCATAACGGGGTGTGAGCGAATAACAGAAAATCATATTACAAGTCGTCTATTACTATAATAATTGCGTGGGTAGATCACATATTCTGTTACAGTTAATCAAATACTGTTACGAGTTTGGACTTTCGGTTTGTGGTTGAATTTTCATACACTTGGTTTTATTAAGTCGTCCCTTAGAGCGAATGACGACGCAACTTGAACACAACAGGAAGACGTAAGCATGAAACGAACACTTCTGTCGCTGGTTATCGGAGTTTCGATGACAACGGGTGCGCTGGCCGATGACCTTATGCAGGTATATCAACAAGCACTGGCGAACGACCCATTGGTAAACCAAGCGAAAGCGCAACGTGATGCAGCGTTTGAAGGGATTAGTATTAGCCGCGCAAACCTTCTACCACAGATATCTGGCTCGGTAGGCTATACAACTTCTACAGCTGAACGTGCACAAACGTTAGGTGCTAATGCTGATGACCTTCAAATTGTGGTATTTGAAACAGACGTAGACACTATCGATTATGGTTTGCAGGTACAAATGTCACTTTACGACCACGCAAACTGGCTAGGGCTGGATCGCGCTGAAAAAGTGGCCGAGCAAAGCGACGCCCAGCTTGCCGCTAGCATGCAAGACGTTATTGTGCGTACGGTTACTGCTTATTTTGACGTACTACGTGCACGTGACAATGTTGAATTTGTGGGCGCTGAAAAACGTGCCATTGAGCGCCAGTTAGAACAAACTCGCCAGCGTTTTGAAGTGGGTTTAACGGCTATTACTGACGTACACGAAGCTCAGGCCAATTACGACAGCACGGTGGCGCAGGAAATCCAAGCAAAGAACCAGCTTGAATTTGCTCTTGAAGCGCTTCGCGTAATTACAGGTAAATATCACGATCGTTTGTTTGGGCTAAACACAGAGAATTTTGCCGCAACTATGCCTGTGCCAGCGGCTGTCGATGAGTGGCTAGAAACTGCGCAGGATAAAAACTTAGCACTTCTGGTTGACAGACTTGCTATGGATATCGCGAAAGAAGATATTTCAATTGCGCGCTCGGGTCACTTACCTACCCTTGGTTTAACAGCTAACGCATCGCGAAGCAAAGACGATATTTCAAACCCGTTCTTACAGTTTGAAACACCTTATCTTGATAGTCAGTCAGTTGCGGTTCAATTGAATGTGCCTATCTATCAAGGCTCTCGCGTTTCATCGCAAACCGACCAAGCTAAGTTTAACTATGTTGCAGCAAGCCAAGCAGCTGAACAGACTTATCGTCAAACTGTGCAGTCTATTCGCAGCTCGTTTAACAATGTAAAAGCGTCAATCTCAACGATTCGTGCTTTAGAGCAGTCAGTGGTCTCAGCAGACAGCGCCCTTAAAGCAACAGAAGCAGGTTTTGATGTAGGTACACGTACCATTGTTGACGTGCTAGACAGCACACGTAACCTGTTCGATGCACGTCGTAACCTTGCGGGCGCACGCTATGACTTTATTCAGTCAGTGGTTACGCTTAAGCAAGCGGCAGGTACATTGACAGGTGAAGATGTGGCTATGATCAACCGTGGTCTTAAGCCAGCAGAAACCAACACCAATGATTAGCATTGGATAGTTGAGCGTTTAGTACATGCTCAATAGTGAAAGAAAGGGTAGCCAGTGCTGCCCTTTTTTATGCCTGAGATAATATGACACCTGAAGAAATGCGATGCTGAGTCGCGAAAAAGGGCTATGTTAATGATGATTAAGTTGGCGATGTAGGTGTATATTTCTTAAGTGCGCTTAGCAGTTGGCGATATTCCATACGCAAGGCTTCTGCATTTTGCTTTGTGGGCGCGAAGTTAGACAAGCGTTCCGCTACACGATGCAATTTCTCTTGCAACAACCGTAATTCATCATCCATGATTATGCCCTTTATTTTTAAGCCTGTGTATTCGGCTTGATAAACGTTTAGGTAACGTGCGACGAGACAGGTTTAAAACGCCCGTTGTGCCCCTACATTTGTATGCAATAAGTGCGCGTACGCTGCACTTCTGATTATTTAGTATACAGCCAATGGCGCTTACCACAAGCCCTTTGGCTATTCGGTTTTTCTTTGAGTGATAAATAGAAATGCAAGCCTCTGAACTTCAAAATAAATTTGAGCGCATTCGAGCCAATAAATGGTTCGAAGCCTTTGTAATAAGCGTTATTGTTATTTCAGCACTACTCGTAGGTGCCAAGACCTATGAACTGCCAGCTGGCATGTCGTCAGTAACACTATTTTTAGATTGGTTTATCAGTGCCTTCTTTCTAACAGAAATCACCATTCGTTTTTTGGCTGAAAAACGTAAACGCTACTTTTTCAAGAGCTTTTGGAACTGGTTTGACACACTGATTGTGGTTATTAGTCTCATTCCGGCAGACGATACCGAACTGGCACTTATCGCCCGTTTGGTGCGTGTGTTCCGCGTATTGCGTATGATTTCGATCATTCCCGAGCTCAGGATCTTATTAGTTTCTTTGGTTAAAGCACTGCCCCAATTAGCATATGTCATGCTGTTGATGTTTATCATTTTCTACATTTACGCAGCTATAGGCAGTACTTTATTCGAAACCATCAATCCCGTGCTGTGGGGCGATATCACTATCTCGATGCTAACGCTCTTTAGAATTATGACATTCGAAGATTGGACCGATGTAATGTACGAGACTCAGGAGGTTTACTCGCTAAGCTGGATTTTCTACCTTACCTTTATTTTCTTTACAGCGTTCGCGTTCTTGAACATGGTGATTGGGATCGTGGTGAACGTGATGGAAAGAGAAAACGAAAAAGCACGAGCAGAAAAAGAAGCCGCCTTACTTGAAGAGCAAATTGCCCAAGGGAACGTAGAGCCAACCCTTCAAGATGTAATGAAAGAACTACGAGAGCTGAAGGCACAGCTTGCCGCTAATAATCAAAATAGCACGGTAAACAAAACCAGCTAAGTGCGTTCTGTCCGAATAGCGCAATTGAAAAAGGCCACAGTGATGTGGCCTTTTTAGTTTCTCAAAAATGGTGATGCCTAGATTTAGGCTAAAGCAAGATACGCCCGGGCGAGTCTAAAGCCCGTATTGCTGCTTAAGTGACTCCGCTCTTTGCTTGGCTGCCTCTGACTTAAACTCTCGGCTTGCCAGCTTGCGCGAGGCGAGCGCCTTTTTATCGAGTTCAAGTAATACACTCACATAATTTAAATATACGTCGTCGTTCGCAATAGGACGTGCAGCGACTTCCTCGTACAGTTTAAGCGCTGCGGCTTTGTCGCCTTTAGCAATGTATATTTGCGCTAGCGTGTCCGCGGCGTCTGCGTTCTCACGCTGCAGTGATACGGCCTTTTTAGCGAGCTCTTCTGCTCGGGTAAGTTTTTTATCTTCCAGCGCCAAAAACGCCAGGTTATTTAATACGACAAAATTATCTGGCGTTTTAGCTAGCACCTGTTCATAAGTTTTAATGGCTGCTGCTCGGTCTTTGCCAATTTGACGCTCGGCTAACAGCATTGCACTTGGGATGTCGTTGCTGTGCGCCTGAACGTGTTTTTCAAGAAACGTAAATGCCTGAGCTTTTTTACCCGACATCTCAAGCGCCGCTATCAACAACAAAGCGTTATCTGAGTTAGGCGTAGCGTCATAGGCGGCTTTGGCGTGCTCTACAGCTTGCTCAGGCGCTTTATCGATAAGATGCAAGCGCGCTATTACGCCTCTAACGAAAGGCAGAGCCTTAACATCATCGGCCGTGCTATTAATGATTTCCCATGCAGGTTTAGCCTGCCCAAGTCGACTGTGAAAGTAAGCTTTCAATAAGGTTAACTGTGCATCTGGACGTTTAGCCAACACCTTATTGGTTAACGTCAGCCCCTGATCAAATTGCTTTTGAGAGTCGACAATCAACAACTTACCCAATACCGCATTTTTATCTTGCGGGTAAAACGATAGCCAACGATCAAAAAACGCTGTCGCGTCTTCTACGTTGTTGGTGGCAATAAGCGCTTGACCCTTTAAGTTCCAAAACGCTTGTGGCGACGCTTCATTACCTTCTACATCTGACAAAAGCGAAACCGTTTTATCAAGCTGACTGTTCAACGAGTACATTCTTGCAAGAAGAAGTCTTAAATTCAGATTTGTTTTATTGGTGTTGAACTGTGTTTGAGTATGCTTGATAACGTCCTCTGCGTTCCCCTTTTCCTTTGCGAGGGCAAACCATAGCGCTAGCGCCTGTACATCGGCGGGGTTCTTATCAATAAAGGCGCGAACAAAGGAAATCGCGTTATCGTTTTTACCTTCGGCTACCAGTAATTTAGCGCGAGAGTAAAACACCTCATTCTTTGCACCTTCTAGCTCACTGGCTTTATCTAGATATTGGGCGGCCTCTTGGTAGGCTCCCTCTGCCGTCGCAATATTCCCTAGGTAAATAAGCGGAGCTGCAGTTTCAGGTGACTGTTCATGCCACTCTTTCGCCGCGCTTTTTGCTTTTTCCAGCTGATTCGTCGCTATGTAGGCACGCAGTAAGGTTGCTTGTGAGGTGACGGACTCAGGTGCTTGTTCAACCGCTTGTTCGAGGTTTACTAAACCATCGATGTCATTTAATGAAAGCTGTAAAACCCCTAAACGCGATAAGTCTTCGGCTGTAGTGCTAACCCCTTCTGATTTTTCTACCATTTGCTGAGCACCAATGACGTTGCCTTCTCTTAGCAACTGATAGCTGGCTTTCGAAAACAGGGCCGCATCAACACCCTGCTCACCTTCGACTCTTGCTAACACTTCAAGCGCCTCATCGTTTTCACCTAGTTGAAGCATGCTGTCGGCTAGCATTCGAAGGCCAGGGTGATTATCAGGCAAGCTAGACGCCACCATAGTTAAGTGGCGCTGGGCCGCCTCGAAGTCTTGAATTTGATACGCACTAAAACCCGCAACCAAACGCACAACCTGATCGCTCCTACCGTTTTGAACGGCAATTTCCAAGTGTTCAAGGGCTTTCGCGTAATTTTCGTTGGCTGACTCAATAATGCCTTTAAAAGTATTTAGCAGCGGATGGTTTTCGTTCAGCACCAACAAGTCATCGACAATAGGCTGAGCGTTATCAAGATCTCTTATCTCAATAAGAAGCGCGGCATACGCAAATTTACTGGTAACGTCATCAGGAAACTGGCTAACATAAACGCCATATACTTCTGCAGCTTTTTCTGGTTCGCCATTTTGCAGATAAATTTTGGCAAGCTGTTGTAGCACGTCTTTATTGGTGGGGGCTTGTTCTCGCAGCTTCTCGGTGGCGGCTAGCGCTCCATCCATGTCGTTGTCTAAAACAAAGGCATAACTGTCAATAAGGCCTTTGTAGACTGAGCTCGTATCTAGGGTTGATAAATCAGCCAGTAGCGTTTGAGCTTCTTCGTTTTTACCTAGCTGCATTAAAGCCTGTAGCTTATAAAAACCCACCTCGGCTGATTCAACTGCTGACATCCCTTCTGCGCGATAATCTACTTCGGCCAGCGCATTTTCTGCCCCTGACTGTTGGTAAGCGACCGACAATAAAGGAATGACTTGGCTAACAGGATGCCCAAGTTCCATTGCCTTGTTGAGTTCTTTTTCAGCAGCTGAAAAATTACTTTGCTGCAAGTACAGCTTGCCAAGTTCGAAGCGCGGTGCTGCGGCATCGGGCGCTTTTTGAATGGCATTTTTATATTCAACAATGGCGGCGTCGATTTGTTGAGAAGAGGCGTAGTTCCTTGCATCTGCCAAATGGCTTTCCATTGTTTTTTCACTACATCCAGATAAAAGCGCGCTGGTCAGCATTACCGCTAACGTTGTGCGTTTAAGTAATGTATTGGGTTTCATTTTTGTCATTGTAATTCCTTGCCCTACCTCAACTTTTTATTGTCACATCGCTACACATTGAAAATAGCGCATGGTGTATTGTCTATTATTTCATCTAAACTGTGCAATTTCGTGGCAACCTTGCCATTATTCGAATATAATATGGTTTTTTGCAACACTGCTGGCAAGCATATCGCGAAATACGCTACGAATACGCTTCATAAACTCGCCCGAAAGGCCAGTTCATCGCTGTATAGCGTCTTGCGATAATAAACCGAAAAAGTACGGTTTAATCGTATGCCGCACCCTCCTTACTTAATGCACCAGGATCCTTAATGACCACAACTGTCGACATGACATTTAAAGACCTCAATTTACCAGAACCTATCTTACAAGCCCTTGAAAAAGTTGGCTACGAGAAACCGTCTCCTATTCAAGCTGAGAGTATTCCTCTTCTACTTGAAGGTCACGATCTACTCGGTCAGGCACAGACAGGGACAGGAAAGACCGCTGCGTTTGCCCTACCAATGTTGGCAAATATCGATCCTGAGCAACGTAAGCCGCAATTACTGGTATTGGCCCCAACCCGTGAACTAGCTATTCAGGTTGCAGAGGCGTTTCAGGTTTATGCGAGCTTTAGTCAAAAAATTAAAGTACTTCCAGTATACGGCGGTCAGTCGTACGACAACCAAATTCGCCAGCTT
This sequence comes from Alteromonas sp. CH_MED4-4, assembly GCF_037029575.1. Classification (NCBI taxonomy): domain Bacteria; kingdom Pseudomonadati; phylum Pseudomonadota; class Gammaproteobacteria; order Alteromonadales; family Alteromonadaceae; genus Alteromonas; species Alteromonas sp. CH_MED4-4. The sequence continues at coordinate 75,921 of NZ_JAYMEU010000011.1, forward strand.
AAGCGCGGCGTTCAGGTGGTTGTTGGTACACCAGGCCGTATCATCGACCACATTAAGCGCAAAACACTAGACTTAAGCGAACTTAAGTTCTTAGTGCTAGACGAAGCTGACGAAATGCTTCGTATGGGCTTTATCGATGACGTTGAACTTATTCTTAGCCACGCACCAGAAGAGCGCCAAACCGCACTGTTCTCGGCAACTATGCCTGGCCCAATTAAGAAGATTACTCAGCGATATTTGAAAAACCCTAAGCACGTTAAAATTGCGTCTAAGGTAAGTACAGCTAGCACCATTCGCCAGCGTTATTGCCAAATTGCACCACACCACAAGCTTGAAGCGCTAACGCGTATCATGGAAGTGGAAGTGTTCGACGGTATGATCATTTTCGTACGTACGAAAACCGCTACGGTTGAACTAGCAGATAAACTCTCTGCTCGTGGTTACGATGTAGAACCACTAAACGGTGATATTCCTCAGGCAGCTCGTGAGCGCACCGTTGAAAAACTTAAACAGGGTAAAATTGATATCCTTGTCGCTACCGACGTTGTAGCCCGTGGTCTTGACGTTGAGCGTGTAAGCCACGTTATTAACTACGATATTCCTTACGATAGCGAATCTTACGTACACCGTATCGGCCGTACGGGTCGTGCTGGTCGTCAAGGTGATGCGATCCTATTTATCTCTCATCGCGAAAAGCGCTTGTTATTCTCTATCGAGAAAACCACTAAGCAGCCTATTGAAGCAATGCCAATTCCTTCAATTAGCGAAATTAACGAAACCCGTTTAAGCCGCTTCAAACAATCGGTTGCCGAAGCAACCCAAGACGATAGCATTGAATCATTAATGCCTATTGTTGAGATGATTAAAGAAGAAAACGAAGCGTCTCCTGAAGTATTGATGGCGGCACTGCTTAAAATTGCACAAGGCGACGAACCGTTAATTCTTAAAGAATCAGATCGTCCAGATATTAACAGCAAGCCTCAGCGCGATAGCCGCGAGAGAAACTCTCGTGACCGTGATGGTCGTGAGAGAAAGCCAAGAGTACCTCGTGGAAACCGCAAGCCTGAAGAAGGCATGCAGCGCTTCCGCATTGAAGTAGGTCACGTACATGGTGCGAAGCCTGGAAATATCGTTGGGGCTATTGCTAATGAAGCAAACATAAATTCGAAGCACATTGGCGCTATCGAAATTTATGACAACTTCAGCACGGTAGACCTTCCTGAAGGCATGCCTAAGGAGACGCGCGATACGCTACAGGGCACCCGTGTTGCTGGTCAGCGTTTGAATATTCGCGAATGGTCAGATACACCGCCGGCTAAAGGTCGTGGCGATCGTGGTAACCGTGGTGACAGAGCGCCTCGCGGCAATCGTGAAGACCGCCCTAATCGCGGAGATCGCGAAAACCGTAAGCGTAAGAACTAAATAGCAATACATTCAGCCTTTATATAACTAATAGCAATATAAAGGCTGTTTTCGTTGTTTTCTAATTAAAAAGAATTGGCGCAAAATAGTGTCAGTTCTTTTTTTGTATTTGAAGCTAAGAAAACCTTTATGGATTACTTTCCGTTATTCCTAGACGCCAGAAAACTCAATGTTCTAATTGTTGGGGCTGGTGAAGTAGCTGCCCGTAAGCTAGAGCTTATTATGAAGACACCTGCGACCATCACCGTGGTGGCGCCTTGGGTTTGCGATACGGTGAAGCAATTGGCGCAAAATGACAAAGTGACACTTATTGAACGCGAGTTTGAAAATAGTGATCTCACCCATAAAGATATGGTCTTCATTGCCACCGACAAAGGCGATGTTAATCAACATATTCACGACTTAGCGCGCGCTAACAAAGTGTTGGTGAACGTGGTGGACAATACGCCGCTTTGCCAATTCATCACCCCCTCTATTGTTGACCGCTCTCCTATCGTTATTGCTATGAGTAGTGGTGGTGTAGCGCCTGTTTTGCTTCGTTATTTACGTCAAAAGTTAGAGACTGTACTGCCTGCTAACTTAAGTCGACTTGGCGCATTTTCTGAAAAATTCCGCGAAAAAGTAAAACAAACGCTTAATGGCGTTACCGCTCGCCGATACTTTTGGGAAGACGTGCTCGATGGTGACATTGCTGAAATGGTAGAAAAGGGCCAAGACAGCAAAGCCGATGATGCATTCGAATTAGCACTGCAAGCCGCGGCTCAGGACAAAAAAGTAGAAGGGCAAGTGTATTTGGTGGGAGCAGGTCCTGGCGACCCCGATCTTCTTACCTTTCGCGCCTTGCGCTTAATGCAAAAGGCCGACGTGGTAGTCTATGATCGCTTAGTATCGCCGCAAATTCTTGAGCTTGTACGCCGTGACGCTGAGAAAATCTACGTGGGTAAGGCCAAAAGCAATCACACGCTTCCTCAAGGCGACATTAACCAACTAATGGTTGATGAAGCTAAAAAAGGCAATCGTGTGGTGCGTTTAAAAGGCGGCGACCCATTCATATTTGGACGTGGTGGAGAAGAAATTCAAACACTTATTCAGCACGGCATCGACTTTCAGGTAGTTCCCGGCATTACCGCCGCAAGCGGGGCGTCTAGCTATGCTGGCATTCCACTTACTCATCGCGATCACGCCCAGTCTGTGGTATTTGCCACCGGTCACCTAAAAAATGGCACTATCGACCTCAACTGGCCTGCCCTTGCACAGAAGAATCAAACCGCTGTGTTTTATATGGGTTTGACAGGCTTGCCGATTATCTGCGAAAAGCTCATTGAACACGGTCTTGATGCCAATACGCCTATCGCTTTAGTTCAATCGGCGACTACCGAAAAGCAGGCGGTACTAACAGGCACGCTAAGCAATATTGTGGCTAAGCAAGAAGAGGCGCAATTACAGCCTCCTACACTTATTATCGTCGGTTCAGTTGTTAGTTTACGTGACGAACTAAACTGGTACCAATAATCCCTTCCTACCCCTTTGTGTAAATAAAGGGGCTCTGTACCAGCTTTCCGCTTAAGAACGTCGGCTTTTACTTCCCTCCTCTTCAACATTGCTCTGCCGCAATTTCCCAACCGACTACCAACATCTGCCCCAATAATTTCCCTGTGTATTATTGGCAGTAAACAATGCTGCCTGTACTCGTAGTTAATTGCGCTATTTCCTGACTACCGACTAATTATGTAAACGTTTCCACTTACATTTAAGCCCCATTTAATATACATTTAAGAAAAACCAAATCGTTAACATTTTGTTTCCATAAAGTAGGCTTTGGGAAAAATATGCATCAAGCGAATAGCCCCCTTCGTCGTATTGTTGTTGTAGGTGGTGGTGCCGCTGGCTGGTTAACCGCTTCAATCATCGCTGTAACGCACAAGCACGATGACAATATTAGTGTCACTTTAGTTGAGTCACCAGATGTCAGTATATTGGGTGTAGGCGAAGGGACGTGGCCTACTATGCGCAGTACGCTTCTTAAAATTGGTATCAGTGAAGAAACCTTTTTAGCCCAGTGCAATGCGTCTTTTAAGCAGGGTACCAGTTTTCACAATTGGCGCTCAGACACCATTGAACATCAGTACTACCACCCTTTCAGCCTGCCATTTAGGTACTTTGAAAGCGACGTTGCGGCATGGTGGCAAAGCTACGCAGCAGAGCAAGATTTTGCACATGCCGTATGTTCCCAGGCCGCATTATGCGACCACCATCTCGCCCCCAAGCAGCGTCAAACGCCTGCGTATGCTGGCATTGCAAACTATGGTTATCACCTTGACGCAAACAAGTTTGCAGCCTTACTTCAAAAGCACGCGACAACGGTTTTAGGTGTTCAACATATTGTGGATCATGTGGATGATGTGGTTGGCTCATCTTCAGAACCTATTGCTGCAATAGTGGGTCGTGAACACGGTAATATTACTGGTGATCTATTCATAGATTGTACAGGCTTTGCGGCAAGGTTAATTGGTCAGCACTATGGTGTTCCCTTAACATCATGCTCCAACGTACTGGCCAACGATAGTGCTATCGCAATCCAAGCTCCCTACGTTGACAGCTCAGTTGATATTGCCTCTACCACACACTCAACAGCTCAAGACAGTGGCTGGGTTTGGGATATTGGTTTGCCTTCGAGAAAAGGTGTGGGATACGTGTATAGCTCGGCGCATTGCAGTGAAGATGAAGCAAGAGCAACACTGGAGACCTACTTAAAGCACGACAAGAAAACCGCTGATGTGGATGTTAGCAAAGCGAGAAAGATCACATTCTCACCGGGCTACCGTAAAACGCTTTGGGTAGAGAATTGTGTCGCCATCGGCACATCTGCTGGCTTCCTAGAACCTTTGGAAGCGTCGGCGCTTGTCATGATTGAATTATCTGCCACCCACATAGCAAAACAACTGCCTAGAACATATAAAGAATGCCAAGCGGCTGGTCGACAGTTTAATCAGGCTTTCGAAAAAAAATGGGAAAGAATAGTCGACTTCCTAAAGCTTCATTATGTGTTGAGTGAACGTGAAGCTTCTGCGTACTGGCGTGATATGCGAAACCAAGAGAGCTGTTCCACCCAGTTACAAGATTGGTTAACCCTGTGGAAAAGCCGCAGCCCTATTTCATCTGATTTTGAACTTCGTGAGGAATTGTTCCCCGCGGCCAGCTATTTGTTTGTTCTATACGGCATGGGATTCAGGTCGCAGTACAATGATGTCTATCAAGCCAATTTGCACACTCCTGAACAGCGGCATGCCTACGCAAAACATGTACAAAGTATTCAGCAACAACTCAGTGGTTTACCCACTAATCGACAGTTTTTGAATCAAGTAGCACAATCCCAAGGTCTCTCAATGCACTATTGACGACCTCTGCTAGGGTAATGGGCTGGCACGACCCAAGGCAAAGGCTTCAAAATAGCCTTTGCCTTGTTTTTTTCATTTTCACGCGCATACTCACAAAATGAGTGATCAATTATTAAGTTAACCCAACGATAACAATGAAGCTTCATACTTCCTCGAAAAAAAAGAACATTTGGCGCTTTATTAGCAAGGTAACGAGATACCTTGGTCTTGCTACGATCCTTGTGGTTTTCCATGTTCAGCATGCGCTCTCTGAACAACTCGAGTTCAAAAGAAAGAAGACTGATACCGGCATGCAGTTCTATTACGAATGGATTGACGGTGCGAAGCAGCGACATAACCTCAGGTTTGAAATTCCCTTTGAGTCAATTGAAGATTTGCCGCTCAGGCAGACAAATTACAAGCCCAAAATAGCACAGCGACACGTGACTGTTGCATTGACCAAAGCAGCAAAGGCTATCGACCCCAAGGACGCAAAAATAACAATCAAGCCCTTGAGAGAAGCCATTAATATTAAAGTGTCGGGGACTGACGAAGAGAAAATAGAAGACGTTCAAGCGCATTTACGTGACGTACAGCAAAACGCTTACGATAGCTACTTGCGTGAACATTACTTCACGCGCTTTACGACCATATTTAACCAAAGTGCCATAAAGCCAGATCACCTGCGTTACATCTCTGAGTCAGTAAAACCTTTGGTGTCCGTTTCTCAAGCGTTTTACGAGAAAGTCGCGTCTGAGTCAGATTCTAGAGCCTATTTTTCTTTAATTCTCAGTTGGCTGCAAAGCATCCCTTACGACACGTTAGAAGATAGAGTAGTGAGTAATGGCTCTGGGTATGCGCCGCCCATAAGTGTGCTTATGCAGAACCTAGGGGACTGTGACAGTAAAGCAGTGTTAGCGTCTTCAATGGTAAGAGCTTTTTTACCCACTACAAAGATGATTGTACTTTACCTGCCCAACCACGCCTTGCTTGGAATTGCATTAACCCCCATGGCAGATGACCGAACCATTGAGCACGATGGCGACGTTTACGTGCTCTATGATCCTACGGGTCCGGCACTCATTCCCTTCGGGCAAGTATCCGAAGATACAGAGCGCAACATTGTGACCGGGCGCTACCAAGTGGAAGTAGTAGAGTAAGTTTCATCTACATTTGCCTGTTATTCCCTGAATAGAACATCACTTCATTGCCAATCACACTGTTGGTAGATTTATCGATAATAACAAAGCTAACAGATTGCATGGTATTAGCCATTGGCGACAATGCTTCAACTGAAAACGGCACATTTCGCTTTTCGCCTGGTGCTACGTTTATAGTCGGTACGTTAATAAGCTGCATATCTGATGGCGTTTCTATAGCAATTTCATAGGTTTTGGCCACGCGGGATTTATTTAAAACGGTTAACGTATAAGTGTTTTCAATGTGTCCCGCGTTGTTCTCCCTGTAAAGCGCGTTGCGGTCACGGCTAATTGAAGCCTCGAAGTCCTGCCTGTCGATAGCCCACTCGCCCATTGCGAGCAGTATGGCAATGATTGCGGCGCCGTAAAGATAGTTAGTGAATTTACGCCCAGAATTCCTGCCAGCTCGCGAAAAATTGATAAGTTTGAGTGGATAGCCAAATTTGGCCATGACCTTGTCGCATGCGTCAATACACAGACCACAGTTAATGCACTCGTACTGAATTCCTTCACGAATATCTATGCCTGCTGGGCAGACTTGAACGCATAAATTACAATCCACACAATCGCCCAAGTCTTTGTGCTGTGAAAAACGCTTCCTTGGTCCGCGGCTTTCTCCTCTGGTTTCGTTGTAAGTAACCAATGACGTACTGTTATCAAACATCGCAGCTTGAAAGCGAGAATAGGGGCACATATGCGTGCACATTTTCTCTCGAAGCCAACCGGCATTGGCATAAGTGCAAACGGTAAAGAACATAGTCCAGCCTGAAATTAACGCAGGCGCAGAGAAAGTGAAAAACTCCGTATATAGACGAGATGCCGGATAGAAATAAGACATAAAAACCAGCGCAGTAATAAGGCTTAATGCCAACCATGCACTGTGTTTTGCCCCCTTTATGACTACTTTTGTTAGTGAGCTAGGCTGCTTATCTAAAGCCTTGCTTTGATTGTGCGTACCTTCAATACGGCGCTCTACCCAATTGAAAGCGAGAGTCCATACGGTTTGAGGGCAAGTAAAGCCACACCATACTCGCCCGTAATGACGGGTTACTAAAAACAAAACAAAAGCCGCAAGAATAAACAGAAAGGCAAAAATCATGAGGTCTTGTGGATACAACACCCATGTAAAAAGCGTGAGGGTTTGACGCCCCACATCAAACAAAACCGCCTGCTGTCCTTGGTATTGAATAAAGGGGAGCGCAACAAACAACGTCACTAATACTACATTCAAGTATCGACGTATTTTTTGAAAGTGCCCGGTTTCCTCACGGATATAGATTTTTTTGTTTTCTACGGGTGTACAAGCAATGATGTCTTCCTGCCGAATTTTAACTGCCGTCATTAGCTTTCTCCGAAAATTTTGCGCTAATGGTAGGGATTTAGGGCCGTTAAAATAGAAACAGATTAGGGCTTTCTTTATAGATCAGTTGCAATAGATTTTAAGGCGCAGATATTTAAGGCGTAGGCTTTGAAGTCACAGATTTTTAAGGTGTATGTTTTTCTTGTTTCAAACCTGCGCCCTATACAGAATGTGCAAAAACTACGGTTTGCGTTACGCAGATTGATAACACGTTATTTATGAAAGACTTTTTATAAATAACGAAAGCTTAAGCAGTTGATTGCGCTTCGCTTCATTCAGAGCAAACGACGCGTTTAAACGAAAACAATGGTTAAATTCATTGGTTAAGCTAAACAGTTTTCCAGGCGCAATGGTGATGTGTAAACGCAACGCTTCTTTATAAATAGCCATTGCATCAACATGCCCCCGGCATTCCACCCACAAAAAATAGCCGCCGCTATGTGTATGAATAGTCGCAACGTCTGATAGAAGGTCGGTAAGCAGCGCCGTTATCGTCTTCTTACGAGCGATGAGTTTTTTTCGCAGCTGCTTTAAATGAGACTCGTAATTTTTTGTGGATAAATAGTCTACAAGCGCAAGCTGTATCGGCGCACTGGTTGCCAATGTACTCATAAGCTGCTGTTTTTGTATTTCAAGGGCACGCTTACCTGCGGCGACCCACCCTATTCTGTAACCTGCCACTAAAGACTTGGAGAACGATGAACACAACATGCTATCTCCCTCTTTCATAAAATGCTTAATTGGCAGAGGTGGACGCTTATCAGCATAAAGCTCGGCATACACATCATCTTCAATAAGGGCAACATTATACTTATCGAGTAACGCGGCCACCTGCTGTTTTTGAACGTCACTCAATGAGTATCCAACTGGATTTTGAAAGTTGCTCATAAGCCAGCAGGCTTTCACATTATGATTTTTAAATGCGCGCTCAAGTGCAGCTACATCCAGGCCAGTGTTGGGTGATACCGTTACAGTAATCGCTTTTAGACCTAAACGTTGAAGCGCCTGAAGCGTTCCATAGAACACCGGCGACTCAACAACCACCCAGTCTCCTGGTGTGGTGCATGCCTGCAAACTCAAGTTCAGCGCCTCTAGCGCACCAGCGGTAATAATGATTTCATCAGGCGATATATTCACGCCTTTGACGGCATAGCGCTTAGCGATGATTTTTCTAAGGTCCAGGTTACCTGGAGGCAAGTTATCCATGGCGCTGGTCAAGGAAATTTGCTGGGCGGCAGCTGCAATAGACTTATTTAAATGTTGCCTTGGATAAAGGCTTGGGTCGGGGTAAGCAAATCCTAAACTGAACATGTGGGGGTCGCGAGAGGCCTGCAGCACTTCATATACAAAGTCGTTAATACTGACGGCTTCTGTGGCCTGTACACGTTCTTTTGAGGCATTGCTCGCTTTAGCTGTTACCAGAAAGCCCGAACGTTCTTGGGAGCTTACTATGCCTTGGCTTTCTAACATCTGATAGGCGTGCAGCACTGTCATTAGGCTGAAGCCTGTTTGTGCTGCCTGTTTGCGAAGCGATGGGAGCTTTTCATTTTCTACCCACACGCCGCGCTCAATCTGCTCTTTAAGTTGGTGAGCTAAAACTTCGTATTTAGCCACGTTATACTCCGATAGTTCCCACCAGCGGAGTATAACAGTGAGGACAGTATTCTGTTATAAAAACAATACTGCCAATTTACGCATTATCTTAGGTTATAGATTTTCTTCAGCAAAACTCGCAAGACGACTTCTTACCACGCCGTCTAGGTTTATAGTGGCACTGCCCGAGAAGTCTTTAAATTTCTCAACCAAGTAAGTAAGACCCGATGTCACTGCGCTCAGATAGTTACTGTCTATCTGCGCCAAGTTACCGCCCACTATCAGCTTCGTTCCTTCACCACAACGTGTGATGATGGTTTTAAGCTGTGACGCGGTTAAGTTCTGCGACTCATCCAAAATCACAATCGCATTTTGAATACTTCGGCCTCGCATAAAGTTTACCGACTTATACTGAATGTTGGCTTTTTCCATGATGTAATTCATAGACCCTTTGGTATTTTCGTCGTGCTTGTGGAGTACTTCCAAAGAATCGGTAATTGCTGCCAACCAAGGCAACATTTTTTCTTCTTCCGTTCCCGGCAAGAAGCCAATGGACTCAGCAATTTCCGGCGTGCTTCGCGTGACAATGATTTTGTCATACATGTTACGCTCTACCACCATTTCAAGGGCTGCAGCTAACGCAAGGAGCGTTTTACCACTACCGGCAGGGCCTGTGAGAATAACCATATCAATGTGTGGGTCTAGCAGCGCATGAAGCGCCATGGCCTGCCCTATATTTTTGGGTGTGATGCCCCAGGCATGACGACCCATCAAGCGTTCGTAACCTAAATCCAACACCTCTAAATGATCGTCGGTGATCTCTTCTACTAAACCTGCAAACTGTTTAGTTTCGTCGAGCAAAAACTCGTTTACATACGCTTCTAACAACATAGACTTGGGGATAGTGTGAATAGTGTCGCGCCCTTCGCTGCGGCTATCCACGCTTTTTACGCTGTCCCAAAAATTACCTTCAAAGGTATGAAACCCGCGAGATAGATATTTGATGTCAGTAATTAGCTGGTCGGTGCGGTAGTCTTCAACATGAGCGAGGCCTGCCCCTTTCGCTTTAAGGCGCATGTTTAAGTCTTTGGTAACCAACACCACTTTTTGCGGCGCGAACGTCTTTTGCAAGTGCAGCGCTACGTTAATAATGCGGTTGTCATTCTCGTTGCTGGTAAACACTTGCTGAGCCTCAACCATGTTGAGGTCGGCGAATATAGATAGACTCCCTGTAGGTGCCGTTTGACCCGCGCCCAACCCTTCCATCGATACACCCGCTAGCATATCTTCTGGCGTTGCGTCATGGAGTAAATCCTCCATTGCCCGAATGGATACCCGTGCATCACGCGCCACGTCTTTTTTGCTGTCTTTGATGTAGTCGAGCTCTTCCAATACGGTCATTGGAATAACAACGTCATGTTCTTTAAAGGAGAGAAAAGCGTGAGGTTCGTGCAGCAGAATATTGGTATCGAGGACGTAAATCTTAGTATCGGTAGAATTTTTTCTTGGCATCCTTCACTCCGGTAAATAAAGCCAGGTTAGACGTATTGTTCATTTATGAACGCACGCGCTAACAAGCTACAGTTACGGTTGTAGGAGAATGCCGCTCGAAACAGGACTTCTTCCCCTACTCGCGTCGACTGAGAAGCAGTACTACTCTTTCTGCCTCAAAGGTTCGTTTGTTAAATTAGCGAACCCTTAATTCCACCATAATCCAGTTTTTGAGATTTAGCACTGTTTTTTCTTTTTTATTTTTCGTTAGAACAAGTGAGAAGCGACGAACAGTCCTTTCACGTTATATGAGATAGCACAGCGCTCCCATTCTGCATTAAACAAGAAACTGGCATACTTGGTTCGTAACAAATGCTCACACTTTAACTACAGTTAGCGCAGTTTTAGCTGCGTTTTTGATACCCAAATAGGCTAAGGTGTATTTGTTGAAGCGGTGAATTAAACACGGGTGCTAACCCAATGCCACAACACCTCAATAAAGTGGATGCGTTTAAATTAATAACACTCAGGGAAAGATCAGCTATGAATTGGCTTAACATCACAAAAATAAAAACGGCCATAAGCATGACGTTATCGCTACTAGCGTACTTTAACGCCGAAATTGCATGGGCGAATAGCCAAGCGCACAATGATTCTTCCCCTGCTAACATTCTAATCAAGGTTGAGAAAAGCACGACTGACACGTCTGAAAAATGGGTAGCCACCTACACATTGACTACGCCAGCCAAAACGCTGGCTTTTGTTAGAAACCCAGATACATCAAGAACAACACGTTGGTTCGCGCAAGACAACGACATAGAAATCGTCTTTGATAACGTCAAACACCAAGAACTTGTACGTTCGAAGTCAGGCAGGTCCCTCTCTACCGTGTCATTTTTACTGACGCCCACCTATAAACACTTGGGTAAAGATTACGCACCATTTTCTCCTTTTTCTGATGGTGGAAATGCCTTTCACTCTGGGCGACTGTTTGCTTGTGCTAATACCTGTACTGAAGAAGATAATAAATGGCACCTGACACTCAATGTTCCCAGTGATGAACACATAGTGTTGAATGGCAAAGTAATGAAAAGCAGCGTGTCGTGGACAGATAACAATGATGGAATAGTCGTGTATGTGGGTAAGCAACAGCCAATTATTACCGATGATGTGGTTGCCCTAATTGATCCCGGGCTTCCTGAAAGCATTAAAGCTTCGCTAGAAGAAGATATACCCAACATGATGGCGTTTTTCTCCCATTCTCTTAATCCGCTTAAGGGCGAAAAGCCCATGTTATTTGCCTCTTACGCAAACGTAGACGATCACTCTACACAAGGTGGAACACTACCTAACCAGATATTTATGCATTGGAACAGACAAGACTTAAATGAGCAGGCGAATAACAGCAGCTTTGTTAACCAAACACTTTGGTTCTTTGCTCACGAAGTCGCCCATTTATATCAGCCTGGCAGTACCGAAGGTGTATCAGAGAACGAGGATCAGTCTTGGCTGCACGAGGGCAACGCCGACTACTTTGCGGCCATCGCCATGAACTTCCTCTACGAAGACGCCAATAGCTACGTTGAAAGCCGAATGACCCGCGCTTTCGAGAGCTGTACTGAAGGGCTGGCGCAGACTACGCTGGCTCGTGCTTATAAAAACGGGCACTTCAATCTTTATTATTCATGCGGGATGATAATGCACCGCGCCATCGATAGCGTGGTGCAACAAAAAACGTTAGGTGAGGAGTCGCTGTTCACTGTATGGAAGCGACTTCAAAAAGCAGTGAATAGTGGCATGCCGCCTGGCACAGCGACGTTCTTAACCTTGTTAGAGCCCTACAATGCACCTGAACTTATCAAAGCCATCAACAATGCAACGAGCGATGATGCTTTCAAAGCCATTCAAGGAATTGAAACTTTGTACCAGTTACCTGAGTAGGCTACTTAATGAAGTAGCCTATTGCTTTATATTCGCCATCAACTTCCACCATAGAAAGGGTCTCTACTTTCATTGTGGTCTGGGAATCAAAGTCAGTGGTGAACGACAAAATAAGGTAGTTTCCTTTAGGCAATCCCGGCAGTGAAGTTGGCGCTTGTGCTAACGCGATTTCCCTCGACTTGGCTGCCCCCAATGGCTCCCTGACTAGCTGCATCGCCTCGGTCCATTTAGCTATTGAAATACCGCTTCTAAAAATAGCCCCACTCTCTTTCCAGCTTTGTTCATATTCACCGCTGTCGATAAGTTCCAGCCAACTTGTTGCATCTTCAAGGACTTCGCTACTAACATTAACTGGCTTGCCAGCTTCAATTACTTGGTTGCTACCATTGTTCGCATTGACCGTTTGCGCATAATAAATAGCAGCAAACAAACTGATGGCGAGCGCCAGCGTGATCCAAAGAACATGTTGGGGATTCAACGACGTTGGCCGGTCACCCTGCAGCTTAATTGAATGATGAGCTGCGGCATTCTCGCCCGCAGTAGAAGTTTGCGAGGTTGGCTGCCCTTTAGCATGACTTGTAGTGGCGTGGGTTTCACCCATTAAAAGCGCATCGGGCGTCGTTTCGAAAACTGAAGCAAGAGCGCCTATTGAATCGTGTGAAGCAGATTGTGTTTTCTCAATTCGCTGAATAGTACGCAAACTCAATCCAGACACATCTGCCAGATGCTGCTGACTCCATGCCCTAGCATTGCGAAGTTGTATAAGCTTTTGACTGTCTACTTTCATATCCATCTCGCGCTTCCTCCTGTTAGCTGCGATTCACATACGTTAAGAACGTAACGCGGTTAACAGTAAGAAATATCCATGGTCAGTGATACGACAGTTTTACGCCAACCCTGTGACAAAGCAAGCCTGATAGGCACGTCAACGTTCTTATTCTTTTGCTACCAGCATTCTCGGTGTGAAGCAAAGAAGGCCTACTAGTGCTAATCGTCTTGTTAACGCAGAAGCATAGGTACTCAATCCCCCCACCTGCAACCCCAAATCAAATGAGCTAGTATTAATGACTTATCACAACGCAATGCGTACAATACCGCCCCCCGAAAAACAGGTTGGTGATTTATGAGTTCAGATAGTCAATTTTCAGTTGGTCAGCGTTGGTTAAGCAACACAGAAATAGAGCTGGGGTTAGGTGTCGTTATTGGTAGCGACTTCCGTTCTGTCGAAGTGTTGTATCCAGCAACAGGCGAAGCGCGAAAGTATACTAAGCAAGATGCGCCGCTTACGCGACTAATTTTTGAAATTGGCGAAACGGTCAAAAGCCAAGACGGCTGGGAAATGACCATTACTGAAAAAGAAGAAAGCCAAGGCCTTTTCATCTATCACGGGCTTCGCGAAGACACCAAAGCGCAAGCGCGATTACCTGAAACCATGCTAGACAGCCACATTCGCTTGAACCAACCTGAAAAGCGCCTGTTCAGTCAGCAATTAGACAACCCTAAATGGTTCGATTTGCGCGAGCGTGCTTTAGATCATCAATATGATTACTTACGTTCAAACACCATTGGTCTTGCAGGTGCGCGCATATCGCTTATTCCGCACCAACTCCACATTGCGTCAGAGGTAGGCGGCAGACACGCACCTCGCGTATTACTTGCCGATGAAGTAGGTCTTGGTAAAACCATTGAAGCCGCGTTGATTATTCACCAGCAGCTTAAAACAGGCCGTGCAGAGCGCGTGCTTATTTTAGTTCCAGACTCGCTCATGCACCAATGGTTAGTTGAAATGCTTCGCCGCGTTAACCTTCCTTTTGCCATTTACGATGAAAGTCGCTGCGAAGCCATAGAAAAGAGCGAAGGCTTAGAAGATGACGATCCGTCTGACGCGAGCGCTGTGAATCCATTTGAAAACGACCAGCTGGTACTTTGCAGTATCGACTTCCTAAGCAAGAGCGAAAAACGCCAGCAGCAAATTCAAGCTGCAGGATGGGATTTAATGGTTGTCGATGAAGCCCATCACCTTGCGTGGTCAAGTGAGGCTCCCTCTGCCGAATACCTTTGTGTGGAAGCGTTGGCAAACCAAACACCTGGTGTATTACTGCTTACCGCAACGCCTGATCAACTTGGTCACGAAAGCCACTTTGCCCGCTTGCGCCTGCTCGACCCGGCTCGCTTCCATAGCTACGATGCATTCTTAGATGAAGAATCGAAATACAGCCAACTGGCCGATGCAGTAGCGCCATTACTTTCAGACGCCGAGCCTAACGACAAACAACGCAGCAAACTCGCAGAATTCGCGCCTGACGTAATGGAACATGCGGGTGATTTAAGTGCGCCGGAAAATCGCCATGCGCTGCTGCACCAACTTATCGATTGTCACGGCACAGGTCGTATGCTGTTTAGAAACCGCCGCGCCAATATCGAAGGCTTTCCGATGCGTAAATTAAGCGCTTACGAACTGGCTTTGCCTGAGGTTTATTCAGATGCCGTGAGCGGCGGCGACTTAACCTATTCACTGTATCCTGAACGTATGGCAAGCGTGGTTAACAGCTGGACCAAGCAAGACCCGCGCGTTGAATGGCTGCTTGATTTCATGCAAAGCGTTAAGCCAGAAAAGATTCTGCTTATTTGCGCAAGCGCCCGCACAGCGCAAGAGTTAGGTGAGGTTATTCGCACGCAAACCGGTATTCGCCACAGTGTATTCCACGAAGGCATGAGCATTGTGGAGCGCGACAAGGCGGCCCATTATTTTGCTGATGAGGAAGACGGCGCACAAGTTCTACTGTGTAGTGAAATTGGTAGCGAAGGTCGTAACTTCCAGTTCGCTCATCATTTGGTGCTGTTCGATTTGCCTATCACGCCAGATCTGCTTGAACAACGTATTGGTCGTCTTGACCGTATTGGCCAAACCCAAACCGTACAAATTCACGTGCCGTATTTAGCGAAAACCGCGCAGCACGTATTACTAGATTGGTATCACGAAGGGCTGAATGCCTTTGAAAAGACCTGCCCCACGGGCTCTGGTGTATTCGACGACGTTAAGCCTCTGCTTATTGGTGCGTGCTTACACCCTGACGATATGAGCGCGCGTGACGAGCTAGTGAACATGAGTGTTACGCTTAATAGCCAGCTCGTGGCGCAGCTTGAAGCCGGTCGCGATCGCCTTCTTGAGCTTAATGCCTCGGGTGAAGGCCGCGTAGAACAACTGCTTGAAGACATTATTACCCTTGATAGCGAACAAGATTTGTCGCGCTTTATGGGTCGCGTTTTCGATGCTATCGGTGTTCAGCAGGATGAAAAAGGCAATGACTGCTTTATTCTTATGCCAACCGAGTCGATGGTGAGCCAGCTTCCGGGCCTTGACCCAGAAGGCATGACGGTTACTTACAAGCGCCGTGTAGCCACCACGCTAGAAAACGTACAGTTTTTAAGTTGGGATCATCCACTTGTGCATACCGCCATGGACGTAGTACTCACCGACGTACACGGAAAGAGCAGCATGGGCTTCATTGCCGAGCCGTCTTTGCCAAAAGGCGCTTATTGGGTTGAGGCGTTGTTTGTGCTGCAGGCGCAAGCGCCTAAAGCGCTTCAGTTGGGCCGCTTCTTACCTCAAACGCCCGTGCAAGTGTGTTTAGATGCGCAAGGAAACCCGTCTGAATTGAGCTTCGACGTTAAGCGTAAAATTGGACGTAAGATCTCGGCTCAGCTTCTAAAAGCCTTGCAACAGCCGCTTGAGCTTGCCATTGAAAAGGCGCGTAAGCTTGCCCATCAGCAAGCTAACCAAAAGCAACACGACGCACTTAACAGCATGCACAGCACGCTTAACGAAGAAATACAGCGCTTGCGCGATCTTCAAAAGCGTAACCCAGCAGTACGTGACAGCGAAATTGAGTTTATTGAAACGCAAATGAACGCCCTTGATAAAGTTATTCAGGATGCAGATGTTCAGCTGGACGCCATTCGTATTGTGGTAAATAACCCGTAACCTCGAAAGGTTAAACATTCAAAAGCGACTGTGAAGTAACGAGTACATAATGGCGAACCCAAGTTTTGTTTATAACCCACCGATGACACCTTATCTTGATATTTTGTATCAAGATGAGGACATGGTGGTTGCGCATAAACCTAGCGGGCTATTGAGCGTTCCGGGCAAAGCATTGGAGCACCGCGACTCGCTAATTAGCCGGGTTAACCGAGTGTATCCCACCGCCACAGTAGTGCATCGCTTAGACATGGCGACTTCGGGTATTTTGGTGCTGGCGCTTAATAAAGACAGCCATCGCCATATCTCGAAACAGTTTGAATTACGTCAAACTAAAAAGCGCTACTTCGCTCGGGTTCATGGACATGTAGAACAAGACAGCGGAGAGGTTAACCTTCCCCTTATTTGCGACTGGCCAAACAGGCCAAAGCAAATGGTAGACTTCGAGCGCGGTAAAAAAGCCGTAACGCACTTTGACGTCATTGAGCGCACACTGGATGAAAAAGAGCGACCCTATTCTCTCGTTGCCCTTTATCCCATTACCGGTCGCTCTCACCAACTGCGAGTACATATGCTTGCTTTGGGTCACCCTATTTTGGGAGATAGACTCTATGCCCATGAAGAAGCGTTATCCATGGCGCCTCGTTTACAGCTTCATGCTGAAAGCTTGAGTCTTTCGCACCCGACACTTGGGCATTGGCTGCACTTTAATGTCGCCATCCCTTTTAGTCCATTTTGCCCAAAGCCGCTTTCAGAAAGTATTGAGTAGCGTTTTAACGCTACTCAACTTTATCAATAGACTCCATTTTAGTTTTAACGCACACTGCCGATAACCTTCGTATAACGCTTGATGCACGAATTAATTTGATGCTGTCCAAGCTGAATAGATCCAGATTAAGGTAAAGGCAAACCACATTTTATGAAAAGGCCCGCTCTCCTTTTAACATTTGCTGTTATTGTTTCGCTATTGCCTATGACAGCTCACTGTGACTTTTTCACAGATGTTAGTCACGCCTATCTACCTGGAGAAGTGAAACCTTTGATGATTGGAGAAGTGGAATCCCCAATTATTGAAATTGAAGCGCAAACACCGTTACCTTTGGGTGTGGCTATCATACTCACTGAGCCTTTTCCCTCTAGCCTTACTCTCGCGCAGGGAAATAGCCTTGCCAACATGCTTGCTGAAAAAGGCTGGAATGTAGTGATAAGTCCGTTTAATTTGCCGGTCAATGTCACTTCCCAGCAGAACCTACCTGCTGAATTTACAAACACCGACATGTCAGACTCTGAAACTACGTCTATGTCAGCCCCAAATATCCACCCCAGAAGTAATCAACTTACGCAGTATCTCAATTTTGAATCAGCAACTTCAGCGCTGAGTTTACAACTCAATGCATTGAATAATTATCTACAAGACAATTCGGGCTACCGTATGGTCATTGCACAAGGCATGCTGGCCACAACTTACTTGTCCGTCGTAGAGCAACAGCCTCAACTTCATCCAGACACTTTCGTAGCCATTTCACCTTTTTGGCCAGAAGAATCAACGAATACATTAGTTATAGATAATATAGCACAGTCCAGCTTTCCAATATTGGATCTGTCACTAAGTGGATTTAACGATTGGGCGAACAGCACCACGCAAAAGCGAAAGACTAGCGCAAAAAACGCACTAAAAATGCACTATCGGCAAATAATTATCCCCAGCAATTTGTTAGCCTTTAGTATAAAGGAATTTCAGAAACCCCCTCATATTCAAATAGTTGCAAATAGTACTATTGGTTGGACTCGCCACCTAGGCTGGTAATTCCATAATTTACCGATTACGCTAAATTAGTATCCAAAACAATTACCTAAATTTAATGGTGTAAATAGCAAGCCTCTGTCCTAAGCAGTAACATTGTTATGAACTATAATACTTTTAGCAAACATAGACGGTTGAGTTACTTGTGAGTGTTCAAGATTTCGTAGATAACAAAGCAAAGCAGCTGTGTTTCTATTTGAGAGCATTTTGGCAAGGAGAGCTTCCTATCGAGGAAATCGAGCTATTCTTTTGGGATAGTATGGAAGAATGGGGGCAAATTGATTACACCTTAACGCAGCCCTATACTCAAAAAGAACGGGTTTTTTGGCATTTACTTCACCAAGTGCATTATTGGAATGAAGACAAGCTAATTAACGACCAGTTTCTTGTAGATGAACTAAATAACTGCGTGAATTTCCTTGAAGGTTTGGGTCATTGCCCACTCGACTGCGTCGGCATTCGTCCATAGAAAAACTTTCACTTCAACGCGTTATTGCTTCTCACTGTGGTTCATGGCTCAATATGCTTTTGTATTCTTGCCTAAGGCCGCAGTTTTGCTCAACGCTTTAAAAACGTTTAACGACAAACGATACCTCAGTATATTTCTTTTCGGCATTTCCAGTGGCTTCCCTTGGATCATGATTGGTTCAGTGCTATCTGCTTGGCTCAAAGATGAAGGTTTGTCTCGCTCGGCCATCGGCTTATTCGGCATTATTTTCGCGACATACTCTTTTAATTTTCTCTGGTCTCCGCTTGTCGACAAAATCAAGCCCCCACTATTAGGTCAACGACGAGGTTGGATTTTCGCTATGCAAGGCTCTGTAGTTTTGCTGTGTTTAGTGATGTCTCAACTCACTGCAGACCAAGATTTGTTTTACGTTGCATTAATCGGTTTGCTTATTGCTATTGCCTCAGCCACGCAAGATATCGCCATCGATGGTTTTCGCATTGACTGTATTGCCCAAGACGACAAAGACGGCATGTCAGCTGCGTCTTCAGTAGCCACCGCTGGCTGGTGGACAGGTTATGGCGGGCTTGGTGCTATCCCGTTCTTCTTGGCTGACATGACATCTTGGACTTGGCCAAACATTTATCTTTTACTCGGTGCTCTCATGGCTTTATTAATGTGCGCCACGTGTTTAGCGAACGAGCCACAAATTGACCGCGAAGCCTTACTTGAAAAGATAACAGCCAAAGATACAAAGCAGTCTCCCGTTTTTCACTGGATACAAACTACTCTTGTCACGCCATTCGCCGAATTTTTCAATCGAAACGGCGTTAAATTAGCGGCGTCGTTTTTACTGTTCATCTTTCTATTTAAAATCGGTGAAGCCTTTCTAGGCCGCATGAGTATCGTGTTTTATAAAGAAATTGGCTTTTCTAATAGCGATATCGCTACTTACTCAAAATTGCTCAACTGGTGGGTAACCATTGTGTTTTCACTGTTAGGTGGGTTGGTTAACATTCGCTACGGTATTTACCGCGGATTAATGATTGCGGGTGTGGCCATGGCCGCGTCTAACTTACTATTTGCACTGATCGCGCAAACAGGCCCTTCCACATCTCTTTTAGCCATAACCGTTATTGTCGATGGCTTTACAGGGGCTTGGAGCACCGTTGCTATGGTCGCGTTTATCTCACTATTGTGTAATCGGGCGTTTAGTGCAACCCAATACGCACTCATGGCCTCCCTGAGTGTTGCGGGCAGAACCTTGGTCGCTTCTAGCAGCGGCTTTGTTGTAGATAGTCTTGAAGGCAATTGGAGCCTGTTCTTTATTCTCACAGCAGTCATGGTAATTCCCAGCCTTTGCTTTTTGTATTCAATTAGGCACCACATAAAGCGCGTTGAGTCACCGTAATTTTTTTCTACTTCCTTGCAAGTTAGCGTTAGTTGCCTACATTTAAGGTAGGTATCTCTACCGCATATTACTTGCAAGGATGAACGTGAGCTCAAACCAGGCTGGCCAGTCGCAGCGCAAATCATCAATTTCGCGGACATTCACTTTTTCAAAAGTGAGTGTTACAGCACTGTTGATCGCTATGGTTGTTATTGCGGTTTTAATCGCGCTGATGAGCAAGCAACAAGCACTCATAACAGCCTTAAAGCAGCAGAGTTATTTAGAGGACAATATTCTTGCCACTGAGTCTAGTATCAATCAATTTACGTTTCGGATGGAGAACAGCGCGTTTTCTGGACCCGCGAATTACACTATTTTAAAGCGCGAGCTACAGGTCACCGTTCAAGGTATATCTGAATACCTTCGCAGTAATGCAGGCCAAGCAATCTCGCCCACAGTCTTATCCGAAAGAGATTTTGCAATAGCAAAAGAAGGATTGAATAGCGCGTCTGCACGGCAGGTCGCGCAAACCACACTAGATTTACTTCATACTCTTATTGAGTTGCCGATAGCCGACGCAACTCAACGTATTCAACAGCAATTTAGCCTGCTGCCTATGCTCAATGCCATGCAGGCGGAAGAAAACGCGTTGTTACTGCGTATTCAGGCGTTGCGCAATAAGATGCTTCTCACTACTATTTTGGGCGCAGTCGTCATTGTACTTTGGTATTTTATTGCATGGCTTTTTTACAAAAGTAACGCAAACAAGTCGCCTAAAAAGTTTGGTAAATCGAAGTTGAGACTTGCCATGGTGGATGACGATAGAGATTTGCAAAACAAAGAGTTTTTGCAGCTGATTAGCCATGAATTCAGAGCGCCAATAAGTGCAATTATCAGTGCTCTTGAACTTATTCCTAACATGGAAGAACAGCGTACCAGACTAATTCAGCAGGCTGAACAATCCAGCTATCGACTTCTTAATCTTACCAACAACCTTACTGATGTATTAACCAATAACACTGAAGACGACCTGCACTTTTCAGATGTCGACCTAATCAGCTTGCTCGACGAATGTATCTCGCCGTTTTCTGTGCGCGTAAAAGACAAAAAAATCGAATTTAATATGCACTGTAGTCACAGTGTGCCCCATTACGCTGAAACGGATCCTGTCGCCCTTTCTAAAGTGGTAGTTAACATTCTTGATAACGCCGTTAAATTTACATCTAATGGACTTATCGACGTCACCGTTACAACCTTGGTGAAAAACCAAGGGATTTTTCTCGTTATTATAATTAGTGATACTGGAATAGGAATTGATGAGGCGACGCAAAAGCGCATGTTTGAACGCTTCTATCGCGGCGAACATTCAACTGGCCAACGCTTCCCGGGTGCAGGGATTGGCTTGTCTGTAGCTAAACGCAGCGTTGATAAGCTGGGCGGTGCACTACAGGTAACCAGTACAGTTGGAGTTGGTACAGAGTTTAAAATTTTACTGCCTCTGAAACCTATTGAAGACCTTCCCGCTACCAATTCAGCGCCGTCTAATGCGACCTTCGCCGTGGTTGACGATTTAGAGATATCTAGGCTGCATTTACAATCAATTATTACCAAAGAGGGCTTTAGCGCACGCACGTTTTCATCTGGTGCGAACTTGCTCAATCTGCACGAAGAAATACTCCAGTTTTCAGGCATTATTGCAGATTTGTATATGCCGGGCATGAATGGTCTTGAACTAGTGAGGACGCTTAAGGCGATTTTTGGTGAACGGGTACCGCCCGTTATTGTGTTATCAGCAACACCAGATATTGCCAACATTATTGCAAACAGTGAACTACCCATCTATCAAAGTTTTGTTAAACCCATCGATAGAAACCGCTTTGTAGATGCGCTCCATCACCTTACAGCAAGTAACGCAAGAGTTGTTGACACAACGAAAAAGGCCAATGTGTTGCTGGTAGAAGACGAGCCCATTAATGCAGAAATGGTGGAGTATATGCTTCAATGTATGGGCCACGAAGTTACTGTGAGTTACACCGGTGACGACGCTATTATTAGAGTGAGTGAAAATGCGTTTGACTGTGTGCTGTTGGATATCAACTTACCAGATATGAATGGTTTGGAAGTCGCTAAAATAATGAAAGAAGGTCACCCTGACCTTCCAATCATCGCACTTACGGCCAATGCCCACAGAAGCGATAAAGAAGCGTCGCTGCAGGCAGGTATTCGATACCACTTAGTGAAGCCTGTCACCTTTCAAGAGCTCAAAAACACCCTACGCCTAGCACTATAACGCGCCAGGCGCTGCATAAATGCGATATTGATTTCGGCCGTTTTCTTTTGCTTCATAAAGCGCCTGATCGGCACACTCAAGCCATGCCATCGCTCCTTTAAAGTCAGGAGAGAATTGTGCAAGGCCTAAACTAACAGTGAAACTTATTGACTCACCTTCGTGTTCTACCACTAAACGCTGTGCTAATTGTCGGATACGTTCGGCCACTATCTTGGCATCTTCAACCGAAGAGTCATTCAGAATAATGGCAAATTCCTCGCCGCCGTAGCGCCCTGCAAGGTCGGTTTCCCGCACACAGCGCTTAATCAGCGCTGCTAACATCTTAATCACCTTATCCCCAGCCTGATGACCATAAGTATCGTTAATGCGTTTGAAATGATCGATATCGAGCATAAGCGCAGTACTTGGCTTTTCTCTACGCACACAAAGTTTGTGCATCTCATCAAAGCGTTCCTGCCAGTAGCGACGATTATATAGCCCAGTTAGACCGTCCACGCGGCTCGCAGTTTTCAGCTCTTCGTTAAGATGCTCCATTCCACGCTTACCGAGCGCCTGCTCAGTGACATCGTAAACAAGCATACAAAACCGCTCTACATTGCCGCGCTTATCAACAATAGGGAACATGGTCACATTTTGGTACATGAACTCTGCAGCGCTGGTTACAGGGCGATTACAACCAAACTTAAACAAGAAAGGGCGCTGCTCCCAAATAATAAACACCGGGCTCTTCAAATTGAACACAGGGTCAACTTTGGTTCTCAGCCATTTTTCTTCTATTTCCGGGAAATGAGAAAAAAGACTGTCTCCAATGATTGCTTCCGCTTTCTTTGCACCATGGTTTTCAAGAAACTTGTTCCACACTTGAACGTTGAAGTTGCGGTCTAGCACTGCAATGCCCACTTCAATGGAATCGAGAAGCTCTGCGGGTACTTGAGAAGAATTAACTAAAGCACCGGTGGAAAGTGCGTCTGTAGATGCATTCATAGACTTTCCTTGTCTTGTGTCACAGCGTCATCATCGAGCAGCCGAGAATAGATATGGTTCATGGCATCACCAGGAAATAGCAACAGCAGGTCAAAGGAAATATCTCTGGCCTTAATGGCATAACCTATTTCGATAGCCATTAGCTTGCCCCAACGCTGCACGTTATCACTTAAAAGCGTTGATAGTCCTTGGTGCTGCCCCAGTAACACCGGATGCGTGTGGCTAAAGGCGACATTTAACTGCTCTGACAAACCGTTTAAACAGGCCCCGATAAGAATATTGGAAACATCCATTAGTGCTTCTAGCGCTAGTTTGTCGGAGGAAGCCGACGGCGGATACTTTAATAGTTCAACGATGTTTTGAGAGTTTGTGTCGTTAAAAATAACCAGCGCTTCGCCGCTTATACCTTCACTAATAAAGCCTTTTGAAACTGCCGACACGCTGTCGTTACGATTAATTTCCGCAACCGCCATAGACAGTTCGTTGCTTTCAATTAAGTTGACGTTTGGGATAGGCAAATCAATAAATTCACCTAGCAGTTGAGCAAGATTCTCACCCGCACGCCCCATGGCAATATTGACCATTTCACGGCATGCGTCTAATTGATCTTCTTTACTCATCTGGCGCTTGGCTAAAACGGCATTTGAGTCGCTATCGTCTTGCGCTTTTTGTAAGCTCGCGCCTGAAGAATGCGTCTCGCCACTGTAAATCCCGTAAGAGGCTAGGATGTGGC
This sequence comes from Alteromonas sp. CH_MED4-4, assembly GCF_037029575.1. Classification (NCBI taxonomy): domain Bacteria; kingdom Pseudomonadati; phylum Pseudomonadota; class Gammaproteobacteria; order Alteromonadales; family Alteromonadaceae; genus Alteromonas; species Alteromonas sp. CH_MED4-4. The sequence continues at coordinate 99,935 of NZ_JAYMEU010000011.1, forward strand.
TGAGTTTTTCGTTATCAATTGGCTTTCTTATGAAATCCAGGGCACCAAGAGCGAGCATTTTTTCTCGCGCTTGCGCTTGTACATCACCGGAAACGACAACTACCAAGCAAGGAAGATCCTGTTGGCGAATGGCTTCCATGGTTTGATAACCGTCCATTACCGGCATGTTTAAGTCGAGAAACACCACATCGCCTTTGCCTTCGCGAACAAGCGCGAGGGCTTGCTCACCATTCTCGGCAAACGAAATATCCACGTCCCACCCATCAGGTAAACTGCGCGCCATCTGGCGCCTTGCGAAACCTGAGTCGTCGCATATTAATATAGGAGTACTCATGGTAACTCCTTATATGGCAACAGGGGCTTTAATATGTGGGTGTGACTGGTAATTTTTAAGCGTAAAGTCGTCGAAGGAAAACCCGAAGATATCTTTCACCTCAGGATTAATTTCCATAGTTGGGCGCTCGAAAGGCTCACGACTTAGCTGCAACTCTACCTGTTCAAGATGGTTTGAATACAGATGCGCATCGCCTAGCGTATGAATAAAATCGCCGGGCTCTAAATCACACACTTGCGCCATCATCATGGTCAGTAAAGCATAACTTGCAATATTGAAAGGAACGCCCAAGAAAATATCGCCGCTTCGCTGGTAAAGCTGGCAGCTAAGCTTACCGTCTAATACATAAAATTGGAAAAGTGTATGGCAAGGTGGCAGTGCTTGCTTGCCCATCGCTGCATTTTCTTTAGGAGAATAATTGGTATCAGGGAGCACTGCAGGGTTCCAGCCGCTAACGATAAGTCGACGAGAATCTGGATTGTTTTTGATTTGCTCAACCACTTCGGCAATCTGGTCTACCGAAGTGCCATCACCGCGATCCCAACTGCGCCACTGGTGTCCATAAACCGGACCAAGCTCGCCTTCTTCGGTAGCCCACTCGTCCCAAATACTCACACCGTGCTCTTTCAAATAAGCGATGTTTGTCTCGCCTTTAAGAAACCAAAGTAGTTCGTGAATAATGGATTTAAGGTGACACTTCTTTGTTGTCACCAAGGGGAAACCTTCCTGTAGATTAAAACGCATCTGATAGCCGAATACACTTAACGTACCTGTACCAGTTCGATCTTCCTTTTTCACACCCGTATCACGTACATGGCGCATTAGAGCGAGATATTCTTTCATCGTTATTCTTATATTTTTTGCTGTTCAACATGGTCTTTTCCGCGCATGTAAGCACGGACTATTAATCCTATTCCTAAAGCTATCATAGGTAAACAAAGAAGTTGCCCTTGGCTTAGTCCCATTTGATATAAGCCAATATGTGCGTCGGGTTCTCTGAAGTATTCAACGATAAATCGGAAGGTGCCGTAACCAAGTAAGAACAAGCCGCTGACCGCCCCTACTGGACGCTTTTTGGCAGAAAATAGCCATAGGATAATAAAGAGTAGTACGCCTTCAAGCGCAAATTCGTACAATTGGGACGGGTGCCGAGGAACATGACCCGCGTTGGGGAAAATGACCGCCCAAGGCACATCGGTGCTACGCCCCCAAAGTTCAGCGTTTAAGAAGTTTCCTATGCGTCCTGCACCTAAGCCAATGGGTACTAACGGGGCAACAAAGTCCCCTAGTCGAAGGAAGGTCGTGTTCATACACTTGGCGCGCCAGAATAAGGCTGTTAGCACCCCTAAAAGCCCGCCGTGGAAGGACATTCCACCAGCCCAAATTTTGAATAAGTACAAGGGATCGTCGAGAAACATACCAAACTGGTAGAAAAGCACATAGCCTATTCGACCGCCTAATATTACGCCAACGAAGCTCCAGAAAAGCAGGTCGCTTAACTGCTCACGGCTCCAGTTGGTTTGTGAAAGACGCTTTTGTGCCAATAGGTAAGCGGCGATAAAGCCCACCAAATACATAAGGCCGTACCAGCGGACACTTAACGGACCGACACTGAAGATAACGGGGTCGATACTGGGAAATACCAGATAACTGCTCTGTTCCATTACTTTATTCAATTCCTAAAATCATTCTAATGCTCACCAACACGAGTAAGCACGCCAACATCGCTTTTAATACACGAACATTTACTCGCTGCCCAAGCTTTGCACCTATGTTTGCTGTAAACATAGAGGTGGCAACAATACCAGCTGTTGCAGGTAAATACACATAACCTAAACTATGTTCTGGTACATCTATCGCATTGTAACCGGCCACGATAAAACTCGTGGTACCAAAAACGGCAATAATGAGTCCGCAAAAGGCTGCACAGCCAATTGCCGCCCGTACATTAACACGAAACCATACCAGCGCAGGTACCAATAATGCACCGCCACCAATCCCCATAAGTGCACTTAGTAAGCCAGCTCCACCACCAACAGTCGCAAGCGTACCTTTTGATGCGTCATTTTCTGAGGCTTTTTGCTTACCAAATATCATCTGCATCGCAATCAAAATAACCAGCACCGCAAACACATCTTTAAGCAGTTCACCCGAAATATGGCTTGCTATCTGTGCTCCGGCAAATGCGCCAAAAGCAATACCTAAGCCTGTGTAAAGCACAACATGCCTTTGAATATTACCCAGCTTGTAATGCGCGAAGGCCGACGACATTCCTGTGAAGATGATGGTAGATAATGAGGTAGCGATAGCGACTGGCATTACGGTTTCAGTGGTCATTCCCATGAAATGTATAAGCAAATACGACAACACAGGAACGATGATAAGCCCACCGCCAATGCCCAGCATACCCGCCAAAACACCTACCACAGAACCTAAAATAAGGCAGCTGAGAACTATTACAACTAATGGATCCATTCCTTAAGCACCTGCTCGGATAAGGCCTCCCAGGCCCTTGGTTTCAAGATATTGATTCAAGTGCACAAAGACTTCTTCTTGGCTAACAGAGGTGAGCGCCAATGACAGTAATTGCTTACATTCATCCAGCGTGACTTTTCTAATAAGCCAGTTTATTTTTCTTAAGTTAAAGCCGTTCATACTTAGGCGGCGATAACCCATTCCCATTAGCAGTAATGCTCCAGCTGGCTCACCTGCAATTTCACCACAGATAGTCACGGGCACTTGATTTTGATTGGCTTTTTGAACCACGTCGTAAAGCGCCCCTAATACCGCAGGATGATAGCTATTGTAGAGCCCTGCCACCCGCGTATTGTTTCTATCCACCGCGAGCAGATATTGGGTCAGGTCGTTACTGCCTACCGAAAAGAAATCCACGTGCTTTGCTAATTGAGGTAGCTGATAAAGTACCGACGGTACCTCTAGCATAATACCTAACTTAGGCTTGGTTAACGTTTGTCCTGACTCTGCAATCTCATCACAAATTTCATAATATGCCTGATTAATTAGTCGCTTAGACTCCTGCACTTCAGATACGGTGGAGATCATAGGCAGCATAATTTGCAAATTGCTTAGGCCTACACTTGCACGCAGCATGGCGCGAACCTGAACCAAGAAAATTTCTGGATGGTCAAGGGTTAGGCGGATGCCTCGCCACCCCAAAAATGGGTTTTCTTCATTAATTGGGAAGTACGGTAGTGGCTTATCGCCTCCTACGTCGAGAGTACGCATAGTGATAGGCAATGAAGGCGCGGCCTCTAGCACTTGGCGGTACAGCTTTACTTGCTCTTGTTCTGAAGGAAAACGCTCGCGTAACATAAAGGGGATCTCGGTGCGATAAAGCCCTACACCCGCGCCAATTTGTTCAGCGTTTAGTTCGACTTCAGCTGAAAGGCCAGCGTTGATATAAAGAGACATTCTACAGCCATCAACACTTTCGCAAGGTTTATCAGCCTCGGCGTCAATTTTCTCTGCGATGGCCGACTCTTCTTCAATGAGCTGTATAAATTCAGACTTGATGTTACGTTCAGGCGATACAATGACCTCGCCTGAATACCCATCAAGCAAAATCTCTTTGTCTTCGAGTAGTGCTGGCGTGACGTTTTGACAGCCCATCACTGCAGGCACGCCCATGGCTCTAGCCAATATTGCCGCGTGAGAGTTATTTGAACCGCGAATAGAAATAATGCCTTTTAGCTTACCTCTTGGAAATTCGGCAAGCATAGGCGCTGAGACTTCATCAGCTACGAGAATACTGGCTTCGGTTATCGTTTTTTCAGTAACCTTTTTGCCATTCGCTTCATACAAAATGTTGGCAAGAATACGGTCGGATAAATCGACAATATCAATGGCACGCTCTTGCATGTAAGGGTCGTCCATTGCCTGAAAGCGCGCGGCATAGCTTTCTACAACCATTTTCAATGAAGACGCCGCATCCCAACCTTGGCGAATTTTTTCTTCTACTTCCCGCCCAAGGCTGTTGGCATCTAGCAGATGATGATACAGCTGAAAAATGGATTTAACATCGTCGGGAATGCCGTCATCTAACCGCTTCGATAACGCATCGACATGACCTCGCGTAACTTCAACCCCTTTGCGATAGAGTTGAATTTGATCTTGAGGAGATTGCGTGCGCTTTACGACCCAGTTTTTAAGGTTAATAGATTTGTCTGGAGACACTCCCTTGCCAATAGCAAGGCCTGGAGAACCCGCAATACCACGCACATTTTTTTGCCGCGCAGTATTGTCGTTCGAATTTGACAGCGTCAAAGCCCCGCGAATATCAGCATTGGTTATTTCTAACGCGAGCTGCGCAGCAAGGGTGACTAAAAATGCTTCTTCGTCTTCACTGAAGCGGCGCATTTGTGATTGCTGAAGGGTAATAACACCAAGCACACGCCGTTGGTTGATAATAGGCGTACCTAAAAAGGCGTTATAGTTTTCTTCCTGAACTTCGGGGTAATGTTTGAATCGAGGATGGCTATGAGCATTAACGATATTAAGAGGCTCTTCCCGCTGACCTACCAGCCCGATAAGCCCTTCTGAGAAGCCAATGCGTACCTGCTCGACTGCATCGGGATGTAGTCCGTCAGTGGCTTTAAGGATAAATTCTTGGGTGTCGTAATCGGCAAGGTAAATAGAGCATGAATCGACATCTAGGGTCTGTTTAACCCGCGAGGCTAGCCTAAACAACGCCGTATCGAGAGCAGGAATTTGATTCATTTCCTGCACGATACGCTTTAACGTGGTTAACATTGTTCCTTGCTGGCTCTGAGGGCTCACCGGTTTTTCCTTTTTTACTCGCAGTTTACTCGCTGCTTACTCCGCACACCGCAATATTGCACACCTCTTTCTTGCGTACCTGAACTTCGCATACGCTTATCCACGCCTGCGTTTCTTGCCACGTTTATGTGGCGCTGCGTTTTGGCGCTGTTGAGGCCGATGCTGCGCAGACATAACTACAGGCGAGAACTCTTTCATTACTCGTCTGTATACATCGCGCTTAAACGATACAACGTTTCTTATTGGATACCAGTAACTTACCCACCTCCAGTCATCAAATTCAGGATGACCTGTTTTAAGTACATTAACGTCTCGCTCGTTACAATCGAGCTGCAACAAGAACCATTTTTGTTTTTGCCCTATACAAACAGGGTTACTGCCTTGTCGAATTAATCGCTTAGGCAGCTTATATCTAAGCCAGTTACGGGTAACACTTAAAATAGTGACATCTTTCGGTGTCAGCCCTACTTCTTCGTGAAGCTCGCGGTACATAGCTTGTTCAGCAGATTCCCCTTCATCAATTCCGCCTTGAGGGAACTGCCATGAATGTTGACCATAACGTCTTGCCCAAAATACTTGACCCATTTTGTTGCAAATCACTATGCCCACATTCGCACGGAATCCATCGGCATCTATCACATAGACTCCCGGGCACACTATACTGTTATATGTTTTCATTCTTCCACAAACTATGCTCCAATCATAGTCTTAATATTCGTACCCGCTTTTCAAACAGGAAATTAACCATATTTATGCAGCCACCAGCGTCTCCCCCGTCATCTCCAGATAGCCTTTTAGCTCGTTGTCATGCGATAGCGGGCTTGACGCTTGGAGAGCTTGCGGACATGGCAAATGTAGCCATACCGGCCAATTTACAACGTCACAAGGGGTGGCCAGGCATGCTGATAGAGAAGTGGCTGGGCGCGAGTGCAGGTTCGAAGCCTCAGCAGGACTTTCCTGAACTTGGCATCGAACTTAAAACCATTCCCATCGACGCCCATTTTTCGCCTTTAGAAACCACCTACGTCTGTTTTGCCCCGCTTTTGATGACGCCCGGCATTACATGGGAAACGTCTAACGTGCGAAACAAACTGCAGCAGGTATTATGGCTACCAATTGAAGGTGACAGAGCTATTCCGCTGGCCCATAGGCGGGTAGCAACAGGCTTCTACTGGCGACCGAATGAACACGAAGATGCGGTATTGAGACACGATTGGGAGGAACTGGTCGAGCAAATTGCAACTGGACAGGTTGAGTCGATCACCTCTCGTCAAGGCGAGGCCTTACACATTCGTCCTAAGGCGGCAAACGGGAAAGTGCTCACTGACGCGTTGGGGCCTGAAGGTCAGCGTATTAAAACCCGTCCTCGCGGCTTTTATTTACGTAAAACCTTCACCCATCAAATATTGATAAATGCATTTGGTGGCTAACGCGAACTCAACGCCTAGCATAATACTCTTGTTATCTTAGCGGCGTGGAGTTTAGGTGTTTAACGAAATATTCACTCAAAAACTTTTCTGAATTTATCCCCATGCGTTTTGCCACGGCTTCAAGTTTAGCGTCGCTGCGCAGCAGTACATTCTTGGCGTACTCTAAGCGGTAGTGGAAAATGAAACGTCTAAAGTTTTTCTTTTCAGTAAGTTGCAAGGCCAATGCGAGCGAGGTGGGGTCGATATCTGCCCCTTTACAAAACTCACTGAGGGTAAGGAAGCGAACCTTGTACGCCTTTGATTCTATGGTGTAGCGTTCTGCTTTAGAAATAATACTGCTAATTTCATAAGGCGTTGCCTTGCCTTCATCTAAGCGTTCGTAATCGAGTGGCGACGGGGACGTCCGTCGTATAAAGGTTAGTGAAAACAGTACAATTAGAATTGCCGTTCCAATCATCAGATGATGAAACCCTTCCCAAAAAGGAACAGGGAAGAAGCCGAATGTTGCGGCCGTCACAAGTAGAATACTCATAAACGCAACGCCAACCAAGCTTCCCATTACTCCGGCAAGCCTAGGCATTTTCAGGTTTTTTATATCCACCGCCTGCTCTGGTAAGTGCCTATGGTACATTTGAATATGCTCGGTAATAAGAATACCTATGAGCAACACGCTAAACCCCGTTAACAGTGATGCAATATAGGCAGGCCACAATAGCAGAGGCTGACCATGAGGAGACGATGAGAGCCATTGCTGCTTATCGTCTACGGGTATCAGGAGAATGGCGCACTGAAAAACGCCGGTCACTACTACCGGCCACCACAGTCGCTTTCTTGCCGTAGGATAAGCTAACAGCATGGGTTTTATTGCGCGGTAACAACACGTAATCGCGATAACAGCAAATACTTCTGATAACCCGTAGATACTAGCCAGCCCTGTGGCATTTGCCATACGGAGCCACTCATCCAGCATAAATACAGGCCAGCACAAAAACGCTGCCGTTAGCCAGCGTCCACTGCGTAAATTGACTTTTTGAACGAACAGACGCACAAAGCCAATGGCATAAATGCCAAGCAGTGCGTAAAGGAAATAGTCATTTATGGCTGAGGTCATCAGCGCCCTCCATCCTTGAGATTCGAGTTGCCTTTACCGTGCATGTTTACAGTAACCACATATGCATAGAAAACAATTACCAGTAAACGTCACGTTGCATAGCCACTGTGCGAGTTCGTTCCATAATTCGAATAAGCGTGCTGAGTTTCTCTGCTGTCCATTTACGCACTTCGTCATGGGAGTCTACTTCGGCGTCGTCTATCGACTGCTTTAACATAAGCAGCGCATTCAGCTCATCAATACCAGTGAGCAAATCTAACCACGGTGCGCGAAAATTACCCCGCTCTTCTACAAACAAGTCACCGAGCAGAAATCCACTCCATAATGTCTGCCTAAGCATTACTTCTACAGCGCTGTAATTGGCAGGCCCCATGGTTTTATTTAGCGGCATACTTTGCTGTACAGTTTGCCAACCTTGCGACAGCCAGCCTTTTGCATGATCAAGCACGGGATGATCAAAACCCGTTGCGACTTTTTGCCACGGCTTATTCTGAATAAGACTTATGGCGTGTAGCTTAATGTCTGTGGCATCGTTGTCGAAAAACAGCTTTTCGGGCTCATGAGCCTGCATTAAACCTGTTTGTCGTCCTTGCAAATAGCTTACTACTGCAGGATGTTTGCTGAGAGTTTTGTTAAACATGCTCTTTTTAGAGAGCAAGTAACGCAAACTTTGTAAGTCGTCTTGCCAACCCCACTTTTGCGCATGGGTGACCAGTTTTTTATGCAGGGCTAGTAGCTCAGGGCACTGCAGAACCGGCAAGTAAAGCGATACACTTTGAAGTAACAAGCGTACACTCTTGGCGACTTCCGCGAGCATTTTTATTGAACCACTTTCGCAAAACACATGCTCGTGGTGCTGCCAATGCGCCAATGCAGTTTGAACCGCGTGGCTAAATGCTTCTTCCGTGGTGGTTGTGTCTTCAAGCGCAAGGAAATCTGGCAGGTGTCGAACTTTAGCGTTAAAACCGTGAAGTAATTGATATCCCTGCGCCGCTTTTGATACATCACTAAGGCGTACCGGCATGTTGTCGTTTATTAGCACAGCTAACGTAAACAAACTGTTGATATCACCTGACATCAACTCAAGCTCTATTTCGTTGATTGGGGAACTGGCTTTTTCTGTACTTGCTTCACCACAGTCCAGCACAATCTCAACCACACTTTCACCCACACTAACCACATAGGCATTGCGAGTAAAGTGAGTGCTAAACTGTTTAGATAGACGCGTGTTTTTTGCCGCCACGTCCCAATCTTGGGGCCAAGCGCTGGCTTCAAATAGCGTGAGGTCGGGCCTTGAATTATCAAGGCTCACATTGTATTCCATGCGTTTGTGCAGACCACCGCTGACCACGCCGTTAGTCTTTAGCGTCTGTTCGTATTCACCATTGTTACCTCGAACACGAAAGCCCATTTTATTGTTTTGAAAATCGAGCTTATCGGTATCGTAATAGTCGTTTTCAAGGCGCATTTCACGATGAGAGTTAACCTGAATACTGTTTTTTTCGAAAAGAGGAAGTACACGTTGAGTAAACGCATGGTGGGCGTTGTCACCCGTTACAAATTTTAATTCTATTTCTGACATGGTTGCGCTAGGCACAGCTTATGATGCTGACACCTTACCTTTGTCGCTTACTTTTCGCAATGCTGGCGCCATGAAACAAGATGCTTTAATTAGACAAAAGTGGAACAAACTTGCCTTTATCGCGGTCAACCAATACCATCTTCACGTTTTAAATTCTAAAATTGGACTTCATATGATTCGAAAGTGGTTAGCAGCAGCCCTTATTGCATGCTCTTTTCAAGCATTTTCGCTACAAGATACCGCTGATTTAGAAGCGTCTTCTTCGCATTACATAAGAGATGACTTGTTTATCTTTATGCATACTGGACCTGGTCGTAACTACCGCATTCTAGGTTCAATTGAGGCGGGCACACCTATTACTGTGCTCTCCCGCGACAATGATGCTGAATTTACCCAAATTACCGACAACGAAGGACGTAAAGGCTGGGTTGAAAGTAAGTTTGTGTCTAATACCATGTCGCAAGCCGAGCAATTGCCAATCATAAGTGAGAAGCTAGCTGAGAGCCAAAGTGGACTTCAAGCTGCACAATCAGAAAATGCCAAACTTCGTCAGCAGCTTAACGATGCTCGCCAAAAGGTGTCTAAACTTACCACCACAAACGACGAGCAAGCGTCTCAAATTATTCGTTTAACGGCTAAGGTTGAAAGCGCTAATAAAGACGAGCTTGTTACCTGGTTTACTCGCGGTGGCATAGTGGCAGGCGTGGGGATATTGCTTGGTGTAATGCTCACTTACCTTCCTAAACGCAAGCGTAGAAACAGCGAATGGATGTAGTGTAGGTTTTAAAGCTGGACGCTAAAAAACGAAAACGCCGATGTTAGCATCGGCGTTTTCTATTGGGCTCGTTTCGGTAAATGGATTAGGAGTGACAACGTGCAAACACTTTGATGAGTTATATGCGCCTATTATCGTACTGTAAGCACCACTCTATACCCTCTTGTCATACGAGAAACATCACCTTGTTCATCGTGTGACCCTCGGGCTGTTATCCTCTCATGTGCATAACCCCATTTAAGCTTCGCACAAAGCTTATCAATGAGTTTTAACCCTATTCCAAATCCGCCATCTAATTCACTGATAGTCGGCGCAGATAAAGTCGCTTGGCCTTTTTCGTTAAGCGCCTCTTCTTCAAGGCCGTCCTCTTCGTTGAGCACGGTGAGCGTTGCATCTGAAAGACTTATTGTGACTCTTCCTTGCTGCGTGTGCTGATAAGCGTTTCGAATCACATTTCCTATCACAATTTCGCTCGCCGTTTTGGCCAGCGTTAACTCACAATCGCTCAATTGCAGCTGCACACTCACGTCTTTTCCCGACAGCAAATACATTAAATCTTGGCTTAGAGCCTCAACCATTGCTTTAAGGTTAACCTTTTCTTTGGGTAAAGCTGCTTCTTCATTTCTTCCTAACCAAAGTAGAGTTTCGGTCAAATCTGCCATGGTTTTTGAGGCATGATCCACCCGCGCAAGCGCGTTATTGCCTTTAGTATTTTCACTATCGATCACTCTGTGCAGTAATGCCGCGCTACTTCTAATAACGGCAATCGGCGTTCTAAGCTCGTGACTCGCGTGGTTAACAAATTCTCGTTCTCGATTTAGGGTATTGCGCACGTTTTGCAAGCTGCCATGTGTCATCCCTGCTAGCGCGTTAAGTTCCTTATAACGAAACTCTGGGATAGGCTTATCGAGCTCTTGTTCATCCAAAGACGCCGCCCACCTCTGCAATGACTCTATGGGGCGAGACACGCTGCGCATAAGAAAAAGCAAGGCGACAAAAAACGAAACCAGTGCAACTACGCCCACAATGGCGCTGTAAATAACATGGTTTATTCTAAAGTGTTTTTTGCCGTCAGAAGGTGGCGCGACAAACACTTGGGTAACGTATCGCGATTCTCCATTTTCTAACGGAACTAACACGGCAAAGTGAGCCGAAATAGGACGGGAAAACCAATCAGGTTTGTTGATATCTTTCATAAGTGAAAACGGTATAAAGCTCTCTTTGGAAAAGCTCTGCTTCACTTCGTCAGGCAAACTCTCGTAGTTCGCAAAAACATGTAAATCGAGAATTTGAGCATGCTTGTTGTCATCAAGCTTTGCGCTTTCTGCCGCCCGTATCATGGTATTTCTCAGCATGCCGTCCATACCATCGAAAAAGCTATCGCTGCTTTGTATTGAAAAGAGCACAATAACTACGGCGGCCAAACTTAATAGCGACCACAAGACGTAGCGTCTTAAGCTGATGCGAAGGCCATTTACCACTGATCGTTTCCTTTATTTGTACTTTTTGGTTCCGCGCTTGTACTTTGCACTGAATTGGACTGCTCTGGTTTTAACGTCACACAAAAGCCTGTGCCGGCTACTGCTTTTACCTCTATGCTGGCATTCGCTTGCACCAGTGATTTACGCAAATTATGAAGATGCACTTTAAGCGCATTGCTCTCTGGCGCTTCTTCTCCCCAAACCGCATCGAGAAGACGCTCCCGTGGCATAACTTTTCCTTGTTGCTGTAACAATGCCTTTAGCAGCGTAAATGCTGTGGGGCTTAACTTAATAGGCACGTTCTCAACACTTACTACGTCGCTTCCCATTGCTAAACTTACGTTGCCAAAGCGCAGCTTTTTCACTTGTGATGAACGCCTGTGCGCCAGTGCAAAAACCCGAGCAACCAGTTCGGGCATGTCAAACGGTTTCACTAAATAGTCATCGGCGCCTTTTTGAAACCCTTCTAGCTTGTTTTCCAACTGGTCACGGGCGGTTAGCATAATAATAGGCGTATCGTTGCCGTCTTCCCGCACCCTCTCACATACGCTTAAGCCATCAAGTCGCGGTAAATTAATGTCCAGCACCACAACATCAAACGGATGCTTTTGGATAAGAGACAGCGCGGCTACACCGTTTGCAGCGTGGTCACATACCATGTCTTCAAGCTCTAAATAGTCGATAATATTGCCCGCCAGGCCCATATCATCTTCCACTAGTAACACGCGGATCATTAGCCGTACTCTCCGTTAAAGGTTTAACCAAATGCTTTGCCATTAGACGGCTTACATCGTCATAAATTAACAGTAATGCGGGTATTAATAAAAGTGTGATGACGGTGGCAAACAATATACCGTAACCCAGCGACGCGGCTGCCGGAATTAAGAACTGCGCTTGTACCGACGTTTCGCCCAATATGGGATATAAGCCTACAAAGGTGGTAATTGAGGTCAACAACACAGCTCGCAAGCGACTGGTACAAGCTTCAATAACTGCCGTTTCCACCGGCACACCTTCTTCTCGCAAAGCGTTGAATCGTGAAACCAACAACAAGCTGTCGTTAACCACTACGCCGCTAAGCGCCAGTATGCCGTTCAGCGAGAGCAGACTTATCATTAATCCATTCGACCAGTGGCCGATAATGGCTCCGACTATACCAAAGGGGATGGCGGTCATAATAATAAGCGGCTGTACGTAGGATTTAAGCGGAATCGCCAACAACGCAAAAATAGACAACAAGGCTAATATAAACACGCTCTGCATGGAGCTTTGCGTTTCAGCTTGCTGCTCAGCCTCACCGGCAAAATAAAGCGATAAGTCCTGATACTGACGCGATAGCTGAGGAACAAACTCGTTGTTTAAGTAATTCACCAGTTCGGTTGAGGTGATAACATCGCTATCCACCGACGCGCTAACCGTTAGGGCGCGTAGGCCGTCTATACGTACCACCTGTTTTTCTTGTACATCTTGAATAACGTTAGCCACTACAGAAAGCGGTACTACGGTGCCGTCGTCCAGACGCACTTGCGTGTTCATTACATCAGACGGATTCATTCTGTCTTGTTCAGGATAACGCACCCGCACTTTTACTTCGTTTTTATCGCGCAAATAGCGCTGAACAATTTCGCCACCAAATGCTTTTAACAGTTGCTGCGATAGGCTTTGCGTATTCAACCCCAACGCTCGTCCTTCGGGGGTAAGTTCAAAGCGCATCATGGCTTCGCCGGGTGTTAGCGAACTCTCAACTGCATATACACCATCGATATTGTTAAGTACTTCAATAAAGGCATCGTTAGCCGCCGTCAGGGTATCGTCGTTAATGCTTTTAATTTCAACGTTAAACCCGTCGACCATCTCTCGGCGTGAGCGTATTTTTAGACTTTTTACGCCTTCTAAATTGCCAGTTAACGTATTCCAGCGTGCCGACAATTCATCAAGAGAATAAGAGGAGTCTTCATCAAGTGAAATGGTGATTGTGCCGCTTTGATCACCACTCGCCGTTACTTGCAAACTGCTAATGCCACTTTTATCTGCGCCATTTTCTTGGGTTAATTGGCGGTCTGCCTCAAGCGCATTTTTCTCTAGCAGCATTAAGTTGCGTTCGTTCTGTCCATAGCTGGCATCGCTGTAAAGCGACATATTGGCCGAAACCGTGTCGCCCTGCATGCTGGGGAAGAAGCTTACTCTTACCGCACCTATAAGCGGTAGGCTAACCACCATGACAAATAAGGCAATAAACAACAATACAGCGGCATAACGGTAGGCTACGGTGACTTTCAATAAGCGCTCATACACGCGGTAATTAAACCACTGAAGTCCACCATCCGCTTTTTGCTGTACTTTGTTCCATACGCCACCTAATCCCCTTCGCGCTTTTTGCTTAGTTGGCAGATGAGCTAAATGAGAAGGTAAGATCAGCTTCGATTCCACCACCGACAGCAACAAACACAAGGTAACGATAGTGCCGAACTGAGAATAAAGCGTACCTAAGCCGCCCGATACGTTCGATAATGCGAAAAAAGTGGCCACTGTGGTTAGTACACCAAACAGTGTGGGAACCGCCACTTTATGGGTACCTAAGATGGTATTTTGAAGCGTATCGCCATGCTGTTTACGCGTGGCGTACACGCTTTCCCCCACCACCACGGCATCGTCCACCACAATGCCAAGGGCCATGATAAAACCGAATGTGGTCATTTCGTTTAGCGTCATTCCCGTATAGCTGTCGGTCATGAAGTACAAGGTGCCGAAGAAGATAAAGGGCAAGCCAGCCGCCACCCAAAATGCCACGCGTAAATTTAGAAACACGGCAAGAGTAACAAATACCAACACAATGCCCATAAGCGCATTGCTGGTAAGTAGCGTCAATCGCTCGGTAATAAGCGTGCTTTTGTCATACCAGGTTTCAAGCTCTACGCCTTCAGGTAGCAAGCCTTTTTCGTGCCATGCGTCCACTACTTCGTGAGCCTGCTGTACCATTTTTGTTACGTCACCATATGCGTCCATAAGCACCTGGATGCCATAGCCATTGGTACCGTTGTAACGTGACAAGTGATAGCTGTCGTCGGCAAACATATCGCGCACTGTAGCAACATCGCCAACGGTGAGTATGACGCCATTGGTATCGGTAATGAGGGGGATGTTGGCAAAATCTTTCGCCCAGTAAGACTGTTCAGACGCTTTTAAACGAATCACTTTTTCTTTGTTGCGCAAGCTGGTTGTAAGCGCGGTATTCGACTCCTGGTTAACGGCATCAGCCACGTCTGACAGCGTTAATCCGTAAGCTTGAAGCTTACCTTCGTCTATTTCAATAGACATCATAGGGTCGACAAAGCTGCCTGCGCTGACTTCGCGAATGTCGTCTGTTGCCAGTAAATCTCGCTCTAATTGCTCACCCAAGTATTGAAGCGAAGCGTGATCGACGTCACCATAAAGCTGCACCCAAATAGCGTGTTCTTGTCGGCGTGCTTTGCTGATAACAGGGTTTTCAGCATCCGACGGGAAGTTAGAAATACTATCTACTTCGGTTTTGATGTCGTTGAAAAGCGTGTCTAAATCGTATTCGGTTTCTTTTTCTACCTGCACACTGGCGCCGCTGGCGTTCGAGGTAGAGGTAATTCGCTTAATCCCCGGGATTGCCTCCAGCGCGGTTTCAATTTTGATAGCTATCCCTTCTTCTGCTTGTTTAGGGTCACCACTATCGTATGTCATTGAAATGGTAACAAAGCGTGGCTCCATACTTGGGAATGCCTCTTTGCGGATATCGTTCATGGAAACCAAGCCAAGCACGATAAGGCTGACCATGAGCAAATTGGCCGCTACTGAGTTCTGCGCAAACCAAGCGATAATTCCCCGGGCGTTATTCCCACCATTCCTATTGTTTTTCGGACTCTCGCCCCCGCCAAATGGCGCGCCGTTTCGATTATTTGTCATCAGCTTGCCCTCCTGTTTGTCCTTCCACTACAGGCAATACTTTGGTATTCACCAGATAGCTGTTTAAAGGGCGCGCAACCACCAGCGCTTGGCGTATTTCACCAACCTGTTCTGACATGCTGTTGCCACTAGCGTTACCCGAGGTTGTACCCGCAACATTACTCGCAATATCGCCCGTAACTTCACTGGTTTTTGGTGGGGTGATGTAGGCATAACCTTCGCTTTCAAACAAAACCGAAGGCGTGAACTTTGCCAACTGCCCGGTAGATGGCATTACTAACCATACTTCTTGCTTTTGCGAGATAGCAGAAGCCGGCAGTTTCCAGACATTGTCGAGAGCTCTTCCTTCAATGTCTGCCTGCACAAAGCTGCCGAATAAAAGAGGCGTTGATTGCGCCAGCGGCTTTTCAATAACCGCTATGGCGTTACGCTGACGCGTTGTATCACTTTGATGCCATTCAGCGCGAACGATATTGGCAACCCAGGTATTTCCTGTAGTGGTATCGGTAAG
Source organism: Alteromonas sp. CH_MED4-4 (assembly GCF_037029575.1). Taxonomy (NCBI): domain Bacteria; kingdom Pseudomonadati; phylum Pseudomonadota; class Gammaproteobacteria; order Alteromonadales; family Alteromonadaceae; genus Alteromonas; species Alteromonas sp. CH_MED4-4. The sequence goes on from NZ_JAYMEU010000011.1 coordinate 115,889, forward strand.
CGTTACCGGCCAGTTAAGGGAGGCATCACCAGACAACTGCGTTTCATCACCAGACGGGAGTTGAGCCCATTGGCTAGGTGAAAGGCCAATTGCCACTTCGGCAATATCTGCAGAATAAAGTGTGGCGACCGCACTGCCAGCTTGAACATAGCTCCCTAGCGCAATGTCACGGCTGACCACCAATGCATTAAAAGGTGCACGTAACGAGGTAAACGCCAAATCTCGCTTGGCTGAATTTACACTTTGCTCGGCTTCATCCAAAGTGGCCTGAGCCGCTTTTAGCTGTGGCTCACGCAGTACTAATGCCGATAAAGGTTCACCATCAAGCCCTGAACGTGTCCATTCATCTTTCGCTTGAATACCCTGTAATCGCTCTTCTTCCAGACTTACCACAGCCGCTTGATAGGTAGCATTTGCACTTGCTAACGCCTGTTGATAGTTGGTGTCATCAATACGTGCCAATATCGTATTATTAGCCACTAGGGCACCAGTTTTAAAAGACGAAGATATATCAGTAACTTGACCACTAACCTGTGCGACTAAGCTCAAACTATCTTGCGGAACAACCTGACCATACCCCCTCACCTTAGCGTTATAGCTGTCGGCGGTTACATCAATAACGCCTACTTGAGCCAGCTGAGTATTGCCGCTTTGTTCTCCCTTTGGGCTGCGATTAGTGGTATTCACTGATGACGTGTCGCTTGCCTTGTTAAGCCTGTTCACACCGCTATCGGCAGTAGGTGATGCTACTGGCCTTTCTCCACCTGCAGGTCTCTTTGCCTGAGCGGCATTTTGTGGTTGCTCGGCAATCGCGGAAATAGCGGGAGACGTTGGCTTTGATTCGGCCTGCGGTTTTGCGCCGGGATGTTGGGCGCCCATATTCGTCATGGTATACATAACCGCTAGCGCAATACTTGCAGCGGCGAGTAAGGTTACAATAATTCGTTTGTTTCTCATTGTGACACTCCAAGGCCAAGGGCTAGGCCTAAGTCAATTCGGTTTTGTAATTTCTGGGCGTGCAGCTCAACTGCCTGAGCTTGTAAGTTAAAGCGCGTTTCATATACTGAAAGTAAGTCCAAGATGTCAGCAAGGCCCTGTCGATATTGACCTTCAATGGTAGAGACGCTGCGCTCTGCATTCGCTAACGCCACGTTGGTGTGGCTAATTCGAGCACTCAACGCGGTTTCGCTATCCAGCGCATTTTGGGTTTCCTGTACCGCCGTTAATAACGTTTCGCGATACTGCCACCAGGCATTGGCTGAGGTTAGCTTTGCATCTTCAATTTGCGCCCTTAAAGCGCCCCCCTGAAACAGTGGCGCGGTCATCTGCCCAAGCAAACTCCATAAAGGGTTAGTAAACAAAGCTTGTGAAGGTGTAGAGTCATTATCAGAAAGTGATGCAGACAAGCTAATGCTTGGCAACAGGGCTTTGTAGGCCACATCGACTTCAAACTCTGTTGCTTTTAACGCATAAAAGGCCGCCTGAAGATCGGGTCTACGTGCCAGATCCTGTTTCGGCAAAGTTGTTAGCGGCAATAACACGTCGGGAAAATTAACTTGAGTGTTGAGCTCGTTTAGCGATTGGTTTTGCCTGCCTAAGAGTACGGCCAAGGTGCGCTTTGCTGTTAAAAGTGCATTTTCATATTGGGCAATAGTAGCGCGAGTATTTGCACTGCTTGTACGCGCAGTATCTAAATCGTCTAGGCTTCCTAGCCCGGTGCTATAGCGCTTTAAAATAACGGCTTCGTTATTTTCTAGTACTGTTAACCGAGACTGCTCAATATTCAGTAATTGCTGCTGAGTGAGTACGTCGATATAGCTTCTTACTACGTTAGCGACCAGAGAATCTCTGGCAGACTGATAGCTGGCTCTGGCACTTGCTGCATCTAAGTTTGCTGCACTTATTCCATCGCTGATTTTTTGCCATAGGTCCAGCTCCCAACTGACATTCATGCTCGCGCTGTAGCTCGGACTGCTCGAACTAGAGCTCGTACTGGAGTTGGTATTTGAGCTGGTAGATGCACTGCTATTGGTGGTTTCACTTTTTGACGCAGAGAAGCTCGCGTCAACATTAAGGTTCCTATCCGCTTTTGCACTATCTATGGCTACTTGTGCTTTTCTAAGCGTTATTAACGACTGCTGCAGACTAGCATTAGAAGACAAGGCTTCATCAATGAAACCGGCTAAGTGAGGTAATTCTCTGATATCAATTACATCGGTTAACCTCGTGTCCGAATTCAGCAGCAAGGTTTGTGTTGATTCTTGTTGCCGTGCTTGAGACTGCCACACAACGTTGTTACCCGTTGACGACGATGCCGATTCGCTCAACGCTCTGTCATCAGTACTTGTGCATGCAGACAGCAAAATGCAAAGGGTAATGCTATTTACCGTCAGTTTTATCTTGCCCATGACTTGTGCCTATTATTTGGCGCACAGCTTACTTTCGAAGGTCTATGCGCAGCTTTTTTAAATTAACTGACACGAGTATTTCAAACGCAGGGTTAAGGTCCGGTTAAGGAAAGAGCAAGGAATTAGAAATAAATGAGAAAGGTAAGAATAAAGTATTAAAAAGGCCAGCTTAGCGCTGGCCTTTGAATGACATGTTGTGAAGATAGCTCTCAATTAAATCGCTATCTTGCCAAGTCGGTATTTACCGCAAGTATTACCGCTTATTCATCATCTTCAACTAGGGTCATCAACGATGTGTTACCACCTGATGCCGTTGTATCAATACTGATGGTTTTTTCGGTCATCAAACGCTGAATAAGGTTATCGTTATATTCCGCTGTGATAACTGGCAAAATAGCGCCTTCGCGAGATGACAGCATTGCTGTAATACGCGCAGTACGATCAGTACCTGAATCTACCACTACGCCCGACAAGTCTTCGTCCATTAGCAAGGTGTCTAGGTGTGCAAGACGTGCTACTTGGAATAATCCTTTTGGTGCGCCAGTTGATTCAAACTTGTTTTGAATTTCCACAGCTTCTTCGTAGAAAATTTCAGACACAACTGATACTACCGGGTTACCTGTTGATAGCGCGGTCACAATAGACAGCAACCAGTATTCGAAGGTTACTTCTTTATCGGCGAAACACACCAAGATTCCGCGAGGCTCTAAGTAAAGCTTGTTAGATTCACCTGTTGGGCCCGGCAAAGTTTGTGGCTTGGCAAGCTTGCGCTCAACGCTGGTTAGCTGCTGACGCGCCGTCGCAAGCGTGCGGTTCAAGTCGTCAGCAAGCTCGTCAACAATGTCTACTTTCGCAATTTTTGCCAGAAGCTGACGTACCATAGAAATACGGTCATTCAACGGCGTATGACGCCACTGCACTTCTACCGCTTTCGCTTTATCCATCATTACGTGCGCACGCTCGGCAATCTTTTCATCACCGACAAGCGCTGCATCAGTACCGTCTACATCATCAATGTGCGAAGGCTTAGGTGTGGCACGTTCCATCATTAAGCGAGGCAGATAGTTAGGACCACCCGCTTTTGGACCTGTGCCAGACAATCCACGTCCACCGAAAGGCTGAACGCCAACAATAGCGCCAATCATGTTGCGGTTAATGTACACGTTACCCGCGCGGCTCTTCGCTGCTAGTTCGTTAGCACGCTCTTCAATACGCGAGTGAATGCCCATAGTTAGGCCGTAACCTGTACCATTGATTTGCTCTAGCACACTATCAAGGTCTTTCGACTTAAAGCGAACAATATGCACCACAGGGCCGAACACTTCTTTTTCAAGCACATCGATGTTCTTGATTTCATACAAGGTCGGTGCAAAGAAAGTACCGTTTTCAAAGCCTGCTGGCATTTCATTGCGATAAAGCAGCTTAGCTTTATCTTCCATATACTCTTGGTGATCGGTCAGGCTCTTAAGTGCCTTCTCGTCAATAACAGGGCCCACATCGGTAGCAAGCTGCGTTGGGTCACCAACGGTAAGCTCTTTCATGGCGCCGGTTAGCATTTCGATAAGGTCATCAGCAATTTCGTCTTGAACGAACAATACGCGAAGCGCTGAACAGCGCTGACCGGCACTTTGGAAACCAGAGTGGATCACGTCATCAACTACCTGCTCTGGCAGTGCAGTTGAATCAACAATCATACAGTTTTGACCGCCGGTCTCTGCAATCAATGGCACCTGTTCGCCACCACGTTCTGCAAGTACTTGGGAAATTAACGTACCGGTTTGCGTTGAACCTGTGAACATTACCGCTTTAATGCGCTCGTCTGGCAGAAGGGTTTCGCCCACTTCTTTACCTGGCGATACGATAAGTTTCAATGCATCTTCTGGCAGGCCTACCGAGTGCATAATATCTACCGCTCGCTGCGCAATAATGCTGGTTTGTTCAGCAGGCTTAGCAATAACCGTGTTACCTGTTACAAGTGCCGCTGCCACTTGGCCTAAGAAGATGGCTAGTGGGAAGTTCCACGGGCTAATACAAAGCACAACACCACGAGGAAGTAAGCGTTGATCTTCAGCAAGCTCTTCTGCACGCGCCGCGTAGTAGCGACAGAAATCAACGGCTTCACGCACTTCATCAATACTGTCTTGCGCTACTTTACCGGCTTCACGCATACAGATAGCGATAAGCTCAGCCATGTGGCGCTCAAGCGCATCTGCTGTTCGATTAAGTATTTCAGCGCGCTCGCTTACATCGCGTTTAGACCATGCTTCAAACCCAGCTTCGGCTTCATCTAATGCTTTGCGCATATCATCAGGCGTAGCGTAATGGTGATAACCTACCACGTCGTTGTGGTTAGTTGGGCTAAGTACCGCTGTCGCACCTTCTGGCACTTCACCGGTCACTTTGTAGTAATCCTGCCAGCGTTCAAGTTCGTGTTTAAGCGCCGTTACCGCATTGGTGTCGGTAAGGTCTAGACCACGCGAGTTATCGCGCTCTGGCGCATACAGCCCACGTGGGGTTTTGATTAACTTGTTATAGCGTACTTTCAGGCGTTGTGTTTTCTCTACCGGATCTTCAAGCAAAGACTCAACCGGTTTTTCATCGTCAACGATAGCGTTTACAAACGACGAGTTCGCGCCGTTTTCAAGAAGACGACGTACAAGGTAGGCCAATAAGTCTTCGTGTTCACCTACCGGTGCATAAACACGGCACTGAATTTTATCCTGTGTTACCACCTGATCGTAAAGGGTATCGCCCATACCGTGCAGACACTGGAACTCAAAACCTTCTTTGTCGTCACCAGCAAGCTCAACAATAACAGACGCAGTGTAGGCATTGTGAGTCGCAAACTGCGGGTAAATGGTGTCGCGATACTCAAGTAGACGGTTCGCACAGGCATGGTATGACACATCTGTTGACGACTTACGGGTAAATACAGGGAACTCTTCAAGGCCCGCTTGTTGAGTAAGCTTAATCTCAGTATCCCAATAGGCACCTTTAACCAAACGCACCATTAGCGGACGACCTACCTCTAGGGTAAGTTCACGTAAGTGCTCTATAACGTGGATTGCGCGTTTTTGGTAGGCCTGTACGGCCAAGCCAAAGCCTGTCCAACCGTTCAAGTCTTCATTGCGAAATACAGCTTCAATAATGTCTAGAGAAAGCTCTAGACGGTCAGCTTCTTCCGCATCTACGGTTAAACCGATATCGTATTCTTTCGCCATCATACACAGCGCTTTCAAGCGCGGCGGAATGTCTGCCATGGCGCGTTCGCGGTGAGAAAATTCAAAGCGTGGGTGAATAGCAGAAAGCTTTACCGAGATCCCCGGTGAACGCTTAGGACCGCGTCCGTTAGCCGCTTTACCGATTACTTTTATTGCTTTTACGTATGCATCGTAGTAACGCTCAGCGTCGCGCATAGTACGTGCGCCTTCGCCTAGCATGTCGTAAGAATATACGTACCCTTTGGTTTCTTTCTCTTTGGCGCGATCTACCGCATCTTCAATGGTTTCGCCCATAACGAACTGACGACCCATAACGCGCATCGCAATGTTCATAGCGCGGCGAATAACAGGTTCACCTAAGCGGCCAAGGGTTTGTTTTAACAAGCCGAACTGTTCTTTCTTGCGCTTGTCGGCATAGTTCACCATGTTGCCCGTAAATAACAAGCCCCACGCCGATGCGTTAACAAATAACGACTCTGAATTCCCCAAGTGAGGTGTCCACTGTCCCTGAGACAGTTTGTCACGAATAAGCTCATCTTGAGTGGCTTTGTCTGGAACACGCAGCAAGGCTTCAGCCAAGCACATCAATACCACACCTTCTGCTGTAGATAGCGAGTATTCATTTAATAATGCGTCAACACCACCGTGCCCTTCTTGCTCTCGGCGAATTTGAAGCACCATCTTTCGTGCGCGTTCCCATGCACGGCTTCGTGCACGTGGGTTTACCTCGGCAATGGGAAGGATTTGATCCACAGCCACCGACTCACTAATGCGATAGTAGTCTCTTATACGCTGGCGTAGGGGTGAAGTTGTATGAAGTGTGTCGTTAATGAGCATTGCAACCCTTTCATAGAAATAGCTGTAACAAAAAGCGTTCCCGCCGTGTAAGACTGCTCACGGTTACATGGAAGCGGCTAAAAAACAAGCAAAGTCGAAACCCTGCGTTGACCTGTCGTTCTTCTTTTAACTTTATACTTTTGGATGAAGATCACGACAGTGCCAAATTTGCGCGGATGGTAGCACACAAAATCGCCCTGCCAAGCCCCTACCAGCAAAGTTTTTTTGATTCTCTGTCAAGCTACGTATTCAGTGCGTTAGATGACATTTTTTAGCCTGTTGATACCGCATTATTTTTTAGTACAAAAGCGGTGAGCGATTTGCTTCTAAAGTCGTAGTAAAGCTCGTCTATATATGGTGTATTTTTAATCGTAATAAAAAGCGGTTAATAAAAAACCGTCTACACTTTAAAAAAACAAAAATACAAATAGATAGGTATTTGCCGATGTGGTTAAGAAAATTCAGTTTAATTCAACGTTTGGGCATTATCGTTGCCCTAATTACGCTGTTATTTGTACTTCTTACTGCCGTTGTTTTAAACAGGCACTACGAAGCATTAAAGCAAAAGTCTTATGATGAAAATCAGCACCTGGTCGAGGTGGTTCATACCATGCTCAGTAGCTTCGCGGCGCGTACCGACGTAGACGAGGCAACCGCTAAGCAACAGGCGTTAGAGGCCGTCAAAGCGCTACGATACGACGGCAGCAACTACTTTTGGATCCAAGACCAAACGCCATCTATGGTTATGCACCCCATCAAGCCCGCCCTTGACGGTCAAGATTTACGAACCTTTAAAGACGGGAACGGCAAAGCCTTCTTTATAGAAATGGCGCAAAAAGTGAAATCGAAAGGTGAAGGTTTTGTCGATTATGTATGGCCGCTTCCCGGTGAAGAGTCACCTACCGACAAAATTTCCTACGTTAAAGAGTTCAAGCCGTGGGGATGGACAGTGGGCTCTGGTATCTACCTTACCAATCTTGAAAAAGAATTTGCTCATCTTCGCAATGTGATTGCGGTGTTTTGTCTGGTTAGCATAGTGCTAGTTGTGGTGCTTGTTTATGTGATTGGCGGCAGCATAGTGAAACCGGTTCAAGAAGTAAGTGAGCGAATGAAGGATATCTCACAAGGAGAAGGTGATCTTACCCGCTCGTTGCCTGAAACTGGCCAAGATGAAGTAACGCGTTTGGCACGCTACTTTAATGAATATACCGAAAAAATGCGCCATTCTCTGTTGGGGATCCGTGAGAATATTAATTCACTGACCCAGCAAGCAGAACTTGTAGAAACATCAAGTAAAAATAGTAACGCTCAGGCACAGACGCAAAATGAAAATATGCTTCAAGTTGCCGCTGCCATGGAAGAGATGACAACGCAGATAAATGAGGTTAGCAATAACGCAGATTCTGCAGAAAAAAGTACCAGCAGCGCGCGGGGTAACGTGCAAAACGGCGCCTCGGTTGTGGATAGTACCGTAAACGATATACGCTCTCTTACCTCTGATATTGAAAGCGTAAGTAGCGCGGTTACCGAACTTGCTGCGCAGACTGAAAGCATTGGTGCTGTACTTGATGTAATCCGCGGCATTGCCGAACAAACTAACTTACTGGCGCTTAACGCTGCTATAGAAGCAGCGCGAGCTGGCGAGCAAGGACGAGGTTTCGCCGTCGTAGCTGATGAAGTGCGTACACTGGCAAGTCGAACCGGACAAAGTACCGATGAAATTCAAGCGATGATAGAAAAGCTGCAAAGTAATGCCAAAAGCGCAGTAGATGCAGTAAAAGTAAGCCAGTCAGCGTCAACCAAAACGGTAGACAACGCTATACAGGCGAATCAAAATCTGCAAGAAGCTGATCGCTTAATGACTGAAATTGCAGATATGAGTAGCGAAATAGCGCGGGCTACCGAGCAGCAAGCGGAAGCCGCTACCGAAGCGAATATGCGCATCAATGCACTGTCAGGTGCTGCTGATAGTAGCTTGAGAACGGCAGATGAATTAGCAGCTGCGAGCCAAGCGTTACGCGCAAGCTGTATAGCAATAATGGACATTGCGAACCGCTTTAAGCTTTAAAGCATTTTACATTTCAACGAGCCTGCTGCGCTTTGCTGCAAAGCATTGAGAAGCAGGCTCCGTTTACTGCTGCTACCACTCCATAGCTCACGGTAATTTTCTTTTAAAAAAAGTAAACTTTGCCGAATTTTGCTTCTCTTACGTCAAGTTGTTTAAAAGCTCACATGGTTTAATCAATACACCTACCTTCTGCGTATGGAAGAAAAGACCTGAGTGCATTACACTCAGAGGCACCATAAGTGGCGGTTAATCGATTACTTTTTATTGAGCGATATACTAGCCACCAAAGTAGTGACTTATGCGCAATAAAAGCCAGACGCGCAAAAAATCAAGGAGTTGAATATGAGCAGTGGTTCAAAGGGTAAGCCTATTTTTTTATGGGTTGTCGGTTTTTTCGTGTTGCTATTTTTGGTGTATTTCCTGTTCGCCAATACCATCATCAAATCTATTCTTGAGTCCAAGCTGGGCGAATCCTATGGAGCAGAAGTGAATATCGACGAGTTCGACCACTCTCTTTTTCCAACAACTGTTACGCTGAAAGGTATTGCACTCACCAACCCCACAAAGCCTACTCACAACCAAGTTTTTGTAGGCGAAGCTCATGCAGACGTTGAGCTAAAGCCACTGTTAGATGATCAAGTTATCGTAAACAATCTTGATTTACTGAAAGTGCAGTTCGATACACAGCGCGAGTCTGAAGGTGAAGTGTATCGCGTTCCAGAACGTTCACTGTCATTTGACGAAATTAAAGCAAAAGCCAAAGAAGCCGTGCCTACGGTTGACGAACTTCTCGCCCGCAATCCACTAAAAACCACTGCTGCCATTGAAAATGCAAAGTCTGCCTACGAAACCTATGGAAAAGGTTTGAAAGACGACTATGAATCTTTACCTGATAAGTCGCGCATTGAGTACTACAAAACGCAGGTAGCCCAGCTTAAAGAAACGAACTACAAAGACCCTCAAGCCTTGGTACAGGCAAAGTCTTCTTTTGATAAGTTGAAAGAAGAAATGCAGGCAGACCGCGCGCTTATTAGCAATTTCACGGAAAAAGCGAGCGATGCAAAACAAGCCCTTAGTGAAAGTGTTGAAGCACTTAAGAAAGCGCCACAAGAAGATTACGCGTTGCTGAAAGGGGTAATTGCAGGTGACCAAGCGGCACTTTCTCAAGTCACTTACTTTGTGTTTGGCGACAAAGCGGCGGAATACACTGAGTACCTTATGGCAGCAATGCAAATTGTTATGCCGCTCATTCAAGGTGAAGAAAAAAGTGAAGCACCGACTGAAGTGCCGTCGATTTTGGTGAAAGAAGCCAATGTATCAGTGCTTTGGCAAAATGAATCTATCACCAGCAAATGGAACAACATTACAAACGTTCACGAAGTATTCGGTAACCCCACCACCTTTACTATTGAAGCAGCGGGCGAGTTATTAAAGTCGTTTACTTCCAGCGGTGAATTCTGGATTGACGGCGACGGTGTTGATGCCAGTCAAGTCTGGCAGCTAGCCGGCGTAAATATGTCTGACATTTCGTTTAGCGGTAATGAAACACTAAATGCGGTGCTTAAATCAGCGCTAATGAAAACCAATGGTTCGATGAAAGTCACTGATAACATGCTTACTGGTACGGGCGAAGTTGACCTTCAGCAGCTCGTTATGGAAGCAACTGGCACCAGTGATATCACCAGTGCTATTGCGCAGGCACTGCAAACGTTAACCAGCTTAAACATGACGATGCTGCTGGACGGCACGCTTTCAGATCCTGGCTTTAACATTAAGTCTGATCTTGATAATAAGCTGGCTAAAGCGGCCCTTTCACAGCTTACTGCCAGCCAAAAAGACAAGCTGGATGAATTAAACAATAAACTCAACAGCATGATAAGTAACGAGCAATCATTGCTATCAGGCGAGCTTGTTGACGTAAACAGTATGCTTAGCGCAGCCCAGGGCGACAGTGCCGCCCTTCAGGAGCTGCTTCAAGCTCAACTTAACAACGTTGTTGAGCAGCAAAAAAGTAAGCTGTTTGATAAATTGAAAGGAAAATTGGGCCAAGGTGAATAATGCGCCTTTGACTCGACGCTGCTTCACGGCATAATAAGACACAGCAGAGGCGAAGAGCCTCTGCTTTTTTTCCGCTTAACCACATTGTCAGGTGAATCTGTGTTGCAAGGTAAATGGCTTCCCATTGTATTGATAGTACTGCTTGGTCTATTGCAATACAGGCTATGGTTTGGAAAAAATAGTATTCCCGATTACTTCAACCGAAAACAAGAAGTTCACTCTCAAGCCCTTCAAAATGCCAACCTCGCTCAGCGCAATGCCCTACTTAAAGCTGATATTAGCGATTTAAAAATTGGTCTAGAAGCCATTGAAGAAAGAGCCCGAAATGAACTCGGTCTGATTAAAAAGGGAGAAACCTTCTACCGTATTTTGCCCGCAGATTCTAAGTGAAGAAAATGACATCGCCCCGCGTTGTTGCGGTTATCCCCGCAGCCGGAGTTGGCAGCCGAATGCAGGCTGACCGCCCAAAGCAATACCTCACCTTAAATGGTAAAACCATTCTTGAACACACGATTGACGCGCTGCTACAGCATCCGTTAATCGACGACGTGATCGTAGCGATAAGCCCAGGTGACGCGTATTTTGATCAATATCGGTTACGTGAAAAACCCATTCGCGTTGTAGATGGCGGAAAGGAACGCGCTGATAGTGTATTGAACGGGCTTATGTCACTTGGCGAGAACGATTGGGCACTGGTTCACGATGCCGCGAGGCCTTGTATAGAAGAAAGCGATATTTCCGCGCTGCTCGAATTAATGAACAGTGATGACGTTTCTGGCGGTATTCTAGCTACCCCTGTTCGTGACACCATGAAGCGGGTCAAACCTTCAACAAATGTTATTTCTCACACTGAAGACCGAGACGGTCTTTGGCACGCTTTAACGCCTCAACTTTTTCCAGCAACATTGCTAAAACGCGCGCTTCAAAATGGTTTATCACAGGGCGCGAATATCACAGACGAAGCCTCTGCCATGGAGCTTGAAGGCTACAAAGTTGCCATGGTAAGCGGAAGTCCGGCAAATATAAAAATAACGCATCCGGCCGATCTTCCTTTGGCAGAATTTTATCTTAAGCAAAAATTAAGCGCGCAAGGCCAGAACGCTCAAAACTACAGAGTTCAAAGCCACAGCGCAAAAAATCAAAAGGCACAATCATAATGCGAATTGGACACGGATTTGATGTACACAAGTTTGGCGGTGAAGGCCCCATCACAATAGGTGGCGTCAGTATCGACTATGAGCAAGGACTGTTAGCTCACTCAGATGGCGATGTATTACTACACGCACTGTGTGATGCAATGCTAGGTGCAGCAGCACTCGGTGATATTGGCAAGCACTTCCCTGACACAGACGACGCATACGCGGGTGCAGACAGCCGCGTGCTGCTGCGTCACGTTGTCAATGTAGTAAGGGAGAAAGGTTACCGCTTAAGTAATGCAGATATGACCATTGTGGCGCAAGCACCTAAGATGGCGCCGCATATTACTGTTATGCGTGAGATTATTGCCCAAGACTGCAACGTATCGCTTGACGACATCAACGTAAAAGCAACGACCACTGAAAAGCTAGGCTATACAGGCCGTAAAGAAGGCATTGCCTCTCACGCCGTTGTTCTACTGGAAAAATTATGAAGCCTTTACACACTGACCATTGGCAGTACTATTTCGCAAAACCTGTATCCACCGGTATTTTTAAATTCCAAGCCGACGATTTTCAAGTTGTAGAGGATTTGGGTTATACCCCTTGTGGTGAAGGCGAGCACCAGTTTGTATTTATTGAAAAAACCAACACCAATACCGCGTTTGTCGCTGAGCAGCTAGCCCGTTTCGTTAACCTTCCATTACGCCAAATTACCTATGCTGGTCGCAAAGACAAATACGCGGTAACGCAACAGTGGTTTGGTATTCACGCGCCGGGTAAGCCGGACTTCGACTTCAGCAACTTTGAACTGGAAGGCGTTAAAGTGCTTAAGCAAATGCGTCACAATAAAAAGTTGCGAACGGGTCAGCTTAAAGGCAATCACTTTACAATTACCTTGCGCCAGGTACTGCATCCTGAGGCCATTGAAGAGCGTCTTCAAGAAATTGAAAAGCACGGTGTGCCAAACTATTACGGCGAACAACGCTTTGGCGTAATGCGCTTAAATGACATGGGTGAAGTGCAACGCGGTGGAAACTTAGTAATGGCCGAGCGGATGGTAAACGGTGAAACCATCAAACACCGCAACAAACGTTCCATGGCACTTTCTGCACTGCGCAGTTGGCTATTTAATGAAATGCTTTCTGCACGCTTAGAAAAAGACATGTTCGACAAGGTCACTCACGGCGACGCGCTGGTGCTTTCAGGTTCTAATAGCTTTTTCATCAACGAAGGTTCCGACGGCTCTGAGCAGCAGCAAGACGCACAACGTCGTTTTAATGCCAAAGACGTATGCCCTTCAGCACCGCTGTGGGGTAAAGGAGCACTTGTTACGCAAGCTGACACACTAGCGCTTGAGCAATCTGTTGCAGAGCAAAATAGTGAAGTTATCGACTTTTTAAGCCAGTGCGGGTTCGAACAAGAACGTCGTGCGATAAAAATTTGGCCTTCACAGCTTGAATGGCAGAGTAAGGGTGATACATTTACTATCTCGTTTGCGCTTCCAAGTGGCTGCTTTGCAACCTCAGTCCTTAGAGAGTGCGTGGAAACCTTATCCCCAATTAACAGGGTGTAAAGAGTATTGAGAAAGCGTGGCGCGCAACAGACTAAACCTCGCGTGGCTGTGGATAAGAATAAAGGAAAGTACGCAACATCATGAGAGCTTCTAGAAAAGGAGACGCGTTAGCACAACTGCTTTATAACGAGGGAATACGTTCGCAAGCAGTATTGAACGCCATTGCTGGTACGCCGCGGGAAAGCTTTTTACCTGACGCGCTGAAACATAAGGCCTATCAAAATACGGCATTGCCAATAGGTCAAGGCCAAACCATTTCGCAGCCTTACATTGTTGCGAAAATGACAGAGTTGCTGCTAGATAGCCCTAATAAACCCGAGAAAGTGTTAGAAATAGGCACGGGTTCAGGTTATCAGACCGCTATACTCGCGCAGCTTTTTGCCAAAGTATTCAGTGTTGAACGTATTAAATCATTGCAGTTCCAAGCGAAACGTCGAATGAATCAGCTCGACCTTCACAATATTGCAATGAAACACGGCGATGGTTGGAAAGGTTGGGCATCCAAGGGCCCTTACGATGCCATTATCGTCACCGCCGCCGCTGCAAGTCTTCCACAGGATTTGTGCGATCAGCTTAAAGAAGGCGGGCGGTTGATTATTCCCGTAGGTAACGAGCAACAATCGTTACTGTGTATTGATAGGATTGAAGGTGAACTAAAAACATCGACCATTGAATCGGTCCGATTTGTTCCCCTTGTAGCAGGAGAGCTAATGTGAAGCTTTTTGAGCCATGTTATGACATGGCATTACGCTGGGCGAGACATCGTCACGCAACCAAATATTTGGGCGGGTTAAGCTTCTCAGAGTCGGTTTTCTTCCCTATTCCACCTGATGTTATGCTTGCGCCAATGGCACTGTCCCAGCCCGCTAGAGCATGGCAGTTCGCTTTTATTACGACTATCGCGTCGATTTTGGGCGGTATAGCTGGCTATTGGCTTGGTTACTTTGCTTTCGATGCTTGGCTGGCTCCGCTTATCGAGAGCTGGGGGTATACCCACAAAATAGACACGGCAATGCAGTGGTTTAAAGACTACGGCGTATGGGTAGTTTTTCTTGCTGGTTTCTCACCTATCCCTTATAAAATTTTCACTGTGAGTGCTGGCTTCTTGCAAATGGCCTTCTTGCCATTTGTACTGGCATCAGCTGTTGGTCGAGGCGCACGCTTCTTTTTGGTCGCAGCACTCATGCGCTGGGGGGGGGCAGCCATGGAGCAAAAGCTAAGGCAGTATGTAGAGGTGCTTGGATGGGGAGTAGTCATCCTCGCAATATTCGCTTATTTACTATTGCGATGACATGCGTAGGCCCCACCTTCACATAGGAATTTTGTTATATACTTGTGTACTCATCGGGGGCTGTGCAGGAAGAAGTGAACCCGCTCCCGTGGTTTTATTAAATAGCCAAGTTTCAGATGGAAGCGAAGAATACACAAAAAAAACCTATAAAGTTCAACGGGGAGACACCCTCTATGCGGTGGCATGGTACACGGGAAATGACTATCGCGACTTAGCAAAATACAACCAATTATCAGCTCCTTACACCATTTTCCCTGGTCAAGTTTTAAACGTCACACCACCTTCGAATGTGGCTACAGCCCCCGTTATACCTAAGTCCAAGACCAATCAGTCAACAGCTCCGACCACATCAAATGTAGACAAAAGTTTGGTTGACCGCCCACAACCACAGGCGTATCGTGAAAGTGAAAAAGTTGTTAAGCCACAAAATGTTACAACTGTCAAGAAGCCGTCACAAAGCGTCAAAAAACAAACACCGACGAGTTTTCCAGACAAAGTACAAGAGTGGGTGTGGCCTGCAGAAGGTAAGGTAGTTGGAACCTTCAGTAAGTCAGAGTCAGGCAACAAAGGTATTGATATCGCTGGTGTTAAAGGCAGTAAAGTCGTAGCGGCAGCAGATGGAAAAGTTGTTTACTCAGGTAGCGCACTAAGAGGTTATGGTAATCTGGTTATCATTAAGCATACAGATACCTTTCTAAGTGCCTATGCCTACAACGACACTATTTTAGTCAAAGAACGAGAATGGGTGTCGGCAGGGCAGCAAATTGCAACCATGGGTGACAGCGGAACAAATTCGGTAAAACTTCACTTTGAAGTTAGGTATAGAGGGAAATCATTAGACCCTATGAAATACCTGCCAGCATTAAAATAATAAAAATAAATAACAATAAAAAAAGACAAAGGAGAAACGTCATAAGGTAAACCTTGTAGCAGGAGATTCATGATGGGTAAGTCAACGAAAGCCTTAGAATCAACACCTCAAGATGATGTAGAAGTCATCGATATGCCAGCTGATATGAAAGCTGACGAAACCTTAACGAACGACGCTGACCTAGAAAATGACGACGCTATTTTCAGTCAGGATGACCAACCTAAAAACCTGGATGCCACACAGCTTTATCTAGGCGAGATTGGTTTTTCACCACTGCTAACCGCAGAAGAAGAAGTTTATTTTGCGCGCCGCTCACTGAAAGGCTGCGAAGCCTCTCGTAAACGTATGATTGTAAGCAACCTTCGCCTTGTTGTTAAGATTGCTCGCCGTTATAACAACCGTGGGTTGGCTCTTCTAGATTTAATCGAAGAAGGCAATTTAGGACTAATTCGTGCCGTAGAGAAGTTTGATCCTGAACGTGGATTCCGCTTTTCAACATACGCCACATGGTGGATACGCCAAACCATCGAACGCGCTATCATGAACCAAACGCGCACTATTCGTTTGCCTATTCATGTAGTGAAAGAACTAAACGTTTATTTACGTGCTTCTCGTGAACTTTCACAAAAGCTTGATCATGAGCCAACTGCAGAAGAAATTGCACTAGCGCTTGATAAGCCTGTGGAAGATGTCACTAAGATGTTGCGTTTAAACGAGCGCATTACCTCTGTCGATACACCTATTGGTGGAGAAAATGATAAAGCACTCCTCGACATTATTGCTGACGAGAAAGAGTTTAGCCCTGAAGAGAGCTTACAAGACTCAGATATCAAAAGTAACATTGTAACCTGGCTTGAAGAACTAAACCCTAAGCAACGCGAAGTACTTGCTCGTCGTTTCGGTCTTATGGGATATGAACCTTCAACACTTGAGGATGTGGGTGCCGAAATTGGCTTAACACGTGAACGTGTTCGTCAAATTCAAGTAGAAGCACTTCGCCGTCTTCGCGATATGTTGGGTCATCAGGGTCTTTCGTTAGAGAACCTGTTCGACCAAATGAAGTAGCATCTGCGCGCAACGCAAAAATAAAAATGCCAGTGTTGTGAAGCTCTCAATTTTTGAGTTTCACAACACTGGCATTTTTTTATTTTAAATTGGACCTAGTTCCAATCTCTCCGTTAGTTTCGAACGAGAGTAACGAATGTGTAAGGGTGAGGATTTTTCTCATCGGCGTCATGTTCATCACGTGATACTTCCGTCCAACTTGCTGCCGCCTCATAGTCTGGGAACTGTGTATCTCCGTCAACAGTCAAATCAATATGTGTGAGATACAAAGTGTCAGCGCTATCTAAGAACGTTTGGTAAATAGTACCGCCACCGATAATCATTATTTCATCGTTGTCGCTGTTCTCTGCGCTTAGCGCTTTGGCTACCTCAATCGCTGACTCTGGTGAATCTACTACCGTCGCGTCAGATAAGCTGTAGTCAGCATTACTCGTTATAACAATGTTTGGCCTGCCAGGTAATGCCCTTCCGATTGACTCATAGGTTTTGCGGCCCATTATGACGGCTTTGCCTAAGGTGATCGCTTTAAAGTGTTTTAAATCAGCCGGTAAGTGCCACGGCATATCATTATCTGCGCCTATAATTCTGTTTTTCGCCATAGCAGCAATCATCGCTATCTTCATTTCATTACCTATAAAGCCGTTTTTATTGTTGAACCGCGGCAGTATATCAATATCAGCGACCAAATGTGTATTGGCTCAAAGGGTATAGCTTTAACACCCAACAAATAGAAACAGTTATCATTTGCATTAATATTTTAACTGTTCTAGTGTGTATACAGGAGGTCGCGACAATGCAAATAAACTATCTATGCCCTAAACACGCAGATTGGGTTTACAACAACCCAGAACAGGCCCTACACGTAATGGCGCGCGATGAAATGCAAGGCACAATGCTTATGCAAAGCGGGCAGTTCAGTGAAGCAATTCCATACCTTGGCTGTGCGTTTGATATCGCCGTTATTCTGCTTGAGGTAGACGGCGGTGAGAACAGCGCAATGACAGCTAAGATTATGGGCTTAACAAGCTTGCTTGAAGAGACATACTTTCACCTGAAACTGCCTCACCACCGAAATGCCATTGTCGACAGAGCTCATACTGTCATCAGCGCCTCGAACAACATCGTGAACAGCAATGTACCACTGCGCTTCGCCGTGTAGTTGCACCGATACTTATGCGCCTAACTACTTCACCTTACTTTTACTAACGCTTTAGGAGAATTCATGAAAGTTAACCTTAAACGCTCAGCTCTAATGCTATACGCCGCTGTATTTAGTTCAGGCGCATTCGCTCATGCAGGACACGATCATGAACACTGGACTAGCGGTGTTATGCATGCTCTGTTTTACGCGTCTCTTGTAGGCTGTGCAGCTGCGTGTGGCTTTGCGGCTTACAAATACTTCAACGCTAAAAAGCGCTCAGCAAAGTAAGGGGGTACAAATTATGATTCATCAATTACTCTCAAAACTTCATGCCGTTAGCCCCTTCCCTGCGGTTAGCGCACATTGCGACATTCCTTGCAAAATTTACGATCCGTTTTCGGCGCAGTTGGCTGCGTTGAGTGTTATTCGTTTCGTAGACCTACTTAACGAACTGGCCGAAAAAGAGACACTTACGTTCGCAGACCAAGCGCAAATGAGCCGCCTAGTAGCAGAAAAGGAAACCCATGCAGAGAAAGTAAAGCAAGAAGTCAGGGTAATATGGGGCGATTACTTTAAAGCCCCTCAGTTTGAGAAGTTTCCAGATACTAACGAGCTGGTGCATAAAATCATGCTGGCCGGTTCCGGGTGTAAGCAACACGTCAGCAGAGAAAAAGCTGAAGAGCTGCTTTCGTTAGTGAATGAATTTGCCGAGCGTTTTTGGGCAACCAAGGATGTCGCAACCAAAAAAGCAACGTGCCCCTATCCACCTTCTGAAGAAGTGGTTTATCCCGACCTCTAAATGTTTAAAATTATGCGGGTTACGGGGAGCAGCATGTTGCCTTCTCTAAACGACGGTGACTTTGTCTGTGCAATGAGATGGCCTTTTAGGTGGCTGCGTAGTGGGCAAATCGTAGTTGTAAAAAGCAGCACTTACGGCGTAATTATCAAAAGGGTAGACCATGTTAACATCGACGGAACGTTTACCTTAACGGGCGATAACAAGGCCCACTCTGTAAGCCAAGAGGCCATGGGTAAGTTTACTCGCGCTCAATTGCTGGGAAAGGTTATCTATCATACCAGTGAGTAAGCCAGCACGATGAGGGTGCATTAGCCTAACCGCGTTACTTACAAAAAAGCTCGCACGTTGTCTTTGCAACGATGCGAGCTTTTTTGTTCTAATTTGCTTTAGAGCACTGGTTATCAGTAATTGTTTCGAAATTGACTGTCACTCAGCGATTGTCTCTCAACGACTGTTTCTCAGCGATTGTTTCTCAACGACTGTTTCTCAGCGACGATACTCAACTTCCACGTCGTAATCGTCTTCGTCCCAGTCGTCGTCATCTAGGTCATCTTCAAACTCATCATGAGCTTCAAGTGTATTCTTGTGGTAAGTGTCCCACTTGAATTCCACTTCTTTCTTCTCTTCTTCCTCTTCCAATTCAGCTGGAAGGGTTTCAATGAAGTCCATAATGTCGTTACACAAAGGATCTAGGTTCATCTTTTGGAACGCAGAGATTTGATAAACTGGGCCTTCCCAACCTAGTGCATCGATCACGTGCTGACAGCGTTCTTCAGCTTCTTCTTCAAGCAGTAAATCGACTTTATTAAATACTAACCAACGAGGCTTTTCTGCCAATTTAGGGCTGTATTTTTCAAGCTCTTCAATGATCGCTTTTGCGTGCTCGGCAGGATCCGTTTCATCAACAGGGAAAATATCTACCACGTGGAGCAAGATACGGCAGCGCTCTAAGTGTTTTAAGAAGCGTATACCTAGGCCAGCACCATCGGCAGCACCTTCAATCAAACCAGGAATATCCGCAACAACGAAGCTTCGCTGTGAATCTTGACGAACCACCCCTAAGTTAGGCACAAGGGTTGTAAACGGATAATCAGCCACTTTAGGCTTAGCTGCTGATACAGAGCGGATAAAGGTTGATTTACCTGCGTTAGGCATACCAAGTAAGCCAACATCGGCTAGAAGCATAAGCTCTAGCTTAAGGTTGCGAATTTCACCTGGTGTACCATTGGTCTTTTGACGTGGGGCACGGTTCGTACTGCTTTTAAAGCGGGCATTACCTAAACCGTGAAAACCACCTTGTGCCACTTTAAGCTTTTGACCATGACGAGTCAGGTCACCTAATACTTCGCCAGTATCACTATCAGTAGCACGCGTGCCAACAGGCACCATTACGGTGAGGTCTTTACCTTTCTTACCGATACAGTTGCCGCCTTGACCATTTTGGCCACGCTCAGCACGGTGAAAGCGCTCAAAGCGATAATCGATCAATGTATTTAGGTTTTCATCGGCCTGTAAAAATACACTGCCGCCGTCACCACCGTCGCCACCGTCTGGGCCACCTTTAGGTACGTATTTTTCCCTTCTAAAGCCAATTGTACCGTTGCCGCCGTCACCGGCTTCAACGCGAATTTCAGCTTCATCTACAAATTTCATTTATCACTCCGGGCTGTAATGCCGTGGGTTATTAACTTATTTAATGCGAATACTAAGTTTACACCAAATTGCGCATCGGCGCTTTTGAGTCTACTCAGCATTCTAAAAAATTGAGAAGTAAAACCTTGCTCAGCGCTAATTCATTTTCAGAATATAATCGCTATTAATTAAGAACAGAAAAAGAAAGAAAGGTTTCACAAAACAAAAAACCCCGCAAGCGCGGGGTTTTTCTAAGCCTGTTCGGCGAGAAGCTTACGCGCTTACTCAGCTACGATGCTTACAAATTTACGGTTCTTCGGTCCTTTAACGTCGAACTGAACTTTACCGTCTTTTAGTGCAAACAAAGTGTGGTCTTTACCGATACCCATGTTGTCACCAGCGTGGAAACGAGTACCACGTTGACGAACAATGATGTTACCAGCAAGAACAGATTCACCACCAAAGCGCTTAACACCTAGGCGTTTACTTTCTGAATCACGACCGTTTTTGGTACTACCACCAGCTTTTTTGTGTGCCATGTGTTCGTGCTCCTATTATGCGTTGATACCAGTGATTTTCACTTCTGTGAACCACTGACGGTGACCCGCTTGCTTACGAGAGTGCTTACGACGACGGAACTTAACGATTTTTACTTTATCGCCACGACCGTGTGTAACAACCTCAGCAGTCACCTTACCACCAGCAACGATTGGTGTGCCGATTTTTACGTCGTCACCGTTGCTTACCATTAAAACTTTGTCAAATTCAACCGTTTCGCCTGGGGCTACTTCGATTTTTTCAAGACGAACGGTTTGGCCTTCGGCCACACGGTGTTGTTTACCGCCACTTTGGAAAACCGCGTACATAGTTAACTCCGCTCTGCGTCCACTGACGCTTCAATTCAAAAAACAGGGCGCGAATTGTACGTGAAACATCCGTAAATCACAACCCCGATTCGCAGAAAAATAGATTATTTTTCCAACATGGGGCGAATTATGCCCCAATTGCGTATTTGATGCAGCTTCAAATGCCCAAAAACCGTTAAAAATTCACAAATTTTTTTGAAAAAACAGTAAAAATTTTTAGGTCGTATTAAATCAAAATGGAAATATTGATAGGTTAAATTACATAGAAATGCGATCCAAACAGCGCAAGATCACGCGAGCGAGATCGGCAAACGATCCTCAAATATGCATTGCGATCAGACTGCGATCGAGCTGTTAGATCCCACGAATAGGATCGTTTTTACGATTACTACTTCCCCACTTTGTATCTGTGATTTGGGGCAATGCTACTCCCCTAATTGAGAAACAAAGTTGCTCTTAAACACTTCGTTTTCTTCATACAAACGTCAAAAAATAGCGACTTAACAGGAAAAATTATCGAGAGCACCTATAATTGCATGTGATCGCATGATTAAGGGGGCGTACATGCGGCAAACCGCTAAACACGGAACAGAATTTATATGAAGAATGCAGCCCCACCTTTTTCACATCTGGTTTAACCGTATTTGAGGAATTACACGTAAATGCGTTAAGCCGTCATTTTTTAAGACAATTTGGTGGATAGTACAGATGATTAAGGTACAATCGCCACCAATAATTGCCCAAGACGTAAGAGTAAGTATTTATTGCCATGCCTATGGATATAGATCAAATCCGCGCCCTGTCTAATGATGATATGCAGGCGGTCAACCAGCTGATTCAACAACAAGTCGATTCTGATGTTGCCCTAATTAATCAGCTTGGTTTTTACATTGTAAACAGTGGCGGCAAGCGATTACGCCCACTTCTTACCGTGTTAAGTGCGCGGGCTATGGGAATAGACAACAACGATCACCATACCCTTGCGGCGATTGTTGAATTTATTCATACCGCTACCCTATTGCACGACGATGTGGTTGACGAATCGACCATGCGCAGAGGGCGGGAAACGGCCAATGCCATTTTTGGCAATCAGGCATCAGTCTTAGTGGGTGACTTTCTATACACCCGTTCTTTCCAAATGATGGTGAGCCTTAAACGCATGCGCGTTATGGAAATACTGTCTGAAGCCACAAACCAAATTGCTGAAGGTGAAGTGTTACAGCTGATGAACTGTAACGATCCCAGCACTACAGAAGCTCGTTACTTTGATGTTATTTACGGTAAAACGGCGCGTTTGTTTGAAGCTGCTACGCAGTTAGCGGCTGTGCTGACCGACCAAAATGAGCACATTGAACACGCTATGCAAGAATACGGTAAGCACCTAGGCACAGCCTTTCAGCTAGCTGACGATATACTTGACTACATGGCTGACAGCGAAGAAATGGGCAAGAATGCCGGCGACGACTTAGCTGAAGGTAAGCCTACTCTGCCATTACTTTACGCTATGTGGCACGCAAGAAATGACGACGACAAAGCGCTTATTCAAGAAGCTATTGAACAAAGCAATGGCCTACCACACTTGACGCGGATTCAAGGCATTATGGAAGAAACCGGTGCTTTGGACTACACACGTGAATGTGCGCAAAAAGAAGTACAAATGGCCATTAACAGCTTAAACGCTATTGAAGATTCTGAATATAAAGAGGCGTTAATCGCGCTGGCACATATTTCAATTGAGCGTACAAGCTAACTAGCAATAGATAACTAATTGTCGATAAGTGATA
Source organism: Alteromonas sp. CH_MED4-4 (assembly GCF_037029575.1). Taxonomy (NCBI): domain Bacteria; kingdom Pseudomonadati; phylum Pseudomonadota; class Gammaproteobacteria; order Alteromonadales; family Alteromonadaceae; genus Alteromonas; species Alteromonas sp. CH_MED4-4. The sequence goes on from NZ_JAYMEU010000011.1 coordinate 138,642, forward strand.
TGAAAAGGCGTGTTGTAAGCAACACGCCTTTTTTATTGGCAATTACCAATTACGAAAACTAGCTAATTATTAAAAAGCTAGCCTTCGAGCATGAAACCTATCATCCCCACTAAAAAACCAAGAATACCGCCAAGCGGAGGAAGCCAATGGTTTTCCATACGAATTTGCGGTGCAATATCCTGAAACACCGAATAAAGTATTCCACCTGCGGCAAACAGCATTATACCGCTCATTACAACGGGGAACTGCGCTAGATAATAAAAGCCTAACAAGCTAAACAAGGGGCCAAGTAGCGCCATTAATACAAAGATAATAATGAGTTTGGTACTGCGCTGCTTGTTCTTTGGCAACATTTCCCTATACGCATTAAACCCTTCTGGTAAGTTTTGAACTGCAATCAGTAGGCCTAATAACATGGTACCTCCGCCTAACGCTGCCGTAGTACCAAGTGCGATAGACTCAGGCACAAAATCACTGAGCATGGCAGCTAACTGGCTGCCTGCGGTTTTCTTTTTCGCCAAGTAAATATCAAGGGCCATGAAAGCTAAGGCACCGCCAACGAAGCACATTATGGCCGCAAATACCGATACGTCTTTTATGCCTTCAGGAACAAGTACAAGACCCACCGCCGAAATTAGCGCTCCTGCTCCTAACGCTAAAATGCCATGGCGTAACTCTTTTTCTAGCCACTTAGGCTGAATGCCTTGATAAGTCGCTAGAATAGCGCCTGCGGGCATAGCAAGACCCGCCACCGTTGCCATTATTAATAAACCTACAATATCGCCTTGTGGCATAACGACTCCTTTCTAACCATTACTTGTATATCTTCCTATTGATTACTACACACAGCACCATTGGTTTACAAATAATACCAGTCCGCATAGATAATTACCCACTCAACGAGAGTTAAAATGTTCGTAATCGCGGCGTGTTACCGCAGGTATAGTGGTTCTACATCAAGGTGACGCAACAAAGAGAACGTACATTTTAAAAGCGCGTAACGAAAAAGAGCAGCTTAAGGCTGCTCTTTGCATTTATAACGATGGGTTGTGTTGGCTATACACAAAAAGTCGATTAATTTAAGTCCAAATCTCGGGTCATGTTCTCGTTCTTATCGCGATGCACAATAATGTTGTCTTCAATGCGAATGCCACCAAAAGGTTTGTATGCATCAATGGTATCCCAGTTAATGTACTTAGACGCAGGCGTCGCTTTAAGGTCGCGCAGTAGACTATCGATGAAGTACAGGCCCGGCTCAATAGTGAACACTTGACGCGCTTCTACCATACGCGTGCAGCGTAAGAACGGGTGATCATCAGGAGCAGGCTTAGGCGTGCCTCTGTCATCATTAACCAATCCGCCCACATCGTGTACCTGCAGCCCCAAGAAATGGCCAATGCCATGTGGGAAGAACGTGCGTGTAATACCCATTTCCACGATTTCTGGCGGCGTTAGGTTCACCATGCCGGTATCGTGAAGAATTTGCGCAATACCATCGTGGGCTAACAAGTGAATGTCTGTGTAGGCTACACCCGGCTTTAACGAATCGACTAAGGTCAGCGTTACCTTATCTACCGCTTGAATGAGGTCGCGGAACATCGCTGAATTATGAACACCTTCTTGAGCGTAAGTACGTGTAATATCTGCCGCATAGCCATGATAATTTGCACCCGCATCAATCAGAAACGAACGTGATTCTTTTGGCGCTACGGTATCACACTGCATGTAATGCAGAATTGAAGCATGCTCGTTAAGTGCCACAATACTGGTATATGGTACGTCGTTGTCACCTTGTCGACTTGCTGCAGCATAGGCAAGATTGATATCAAACTCGCTTTTGCCTTCACAGAAGGCTTGCTCAGCGGCCTTATGACCTGCCACCGCCAGCTTGTTAGCTTCACGCATGCAGTCAAGTTCATAGTCGGTTTTATAAGCACGTTGATAATGCAAATAATGCAACACGCGGTCTGGATTTACATTGTCAAAACCCAACGCTTTTGCCACTTCAATATATTCGCCTACATAGGCAAAACGGCTTTTATCGTAAGGCAGAAATTTCTCTACCGCATCGGCCTGTTGAAGTAGTTTAATGTCGAAGCTGTCAGTCCAAAAGTCATTTGGCTCTGGTGGCACTTTGTGCCAGAAATCTTCAGGGCGATAGAAAATAAGCGTAGGCTTGTCTACACCGTTTACCACCAGCCAACAGTTAGGGTTATCAATAACAGGCACCCATGCTTTGAACTGCGGGTTTACCTTAAATGGGTAGTGATTATCGTCCAAGAAAAGACGTTTGCCCTGCCCTGAGTGAATAACTAGTCCGTCTAGCCCTTCTCGCTGTAATGCTTCGCGAGTTCTAGCTTGAAGCTCTTCGATATGCTGTTGGTAGGTTGCTTTATGTTGCGACATAGCCCCTCTTATCTTTTTAGTCGTTAGTTAGCTACTAGTGTATCACGAGGCCAACATGACATGCATACTGGCTCAGACCGCTGTGCTGTTGTATACGTTAAGTTTCCCATACTGGTAAAATAATAACGTAATGAAAGGCGTACCCGTATACGCCTAACCTTTGATAGCTATCGCGGTGCTAATTGCAGTGTACCTGTTACCGGATGTGTACTTACTGCATCTGCCGATGGGATCATATCGCGGGTAAGTTGAGGGAAGATATTCTCGTTTCCACCTAACTGCTGGTCGTAAATATGCTGATACGCCATCACCGCCTTCACGTAAGCACGGGTTTCTTTGTAGGGAATATTCTCAATCCAAATATCCACGGGCAGCGCTTCATTAGCAGGTAACCATTCCAACACTTTGCGCCAACCAGCGTTATAAGATGCGGACACCAGCACAGGGTTATTGTTTAACTTGTCCATTAAATAACGCAGGTACTGCACGCCGTATTCAACGTTATCGTCTACCTGAAAAAGTGTGTTACGACTTACTTTCTCTTTTGCTACATAACGCGCTGTTCCCGGCATAAGCTGCATGAGTCCTGCCGCTCCCACCGAAGAGATAGCATCGCTTCTAAACGAACTTTCGCGGCGTGCAATAGCCATAGCCAGCGACTTTGAAATGCTGTATGCCTGCGACTTTTCGCTGAATACATCGTTAAAGGCCAGTGGGAATCGGCGCTCGACATCGTCCCAATAGCCACTTCGCGCAAAACTGGTAATAGCTTGATCGTACAAGCCCCACTCATACGCCAAAATGCCCGCATCGGTCACTTTCGATTCGGGTAAATGTGACAGTAAATAAAACCACTCACGGCGCGCTTCTGTGGTTCTGTCTAACCTGAAAAATTCAACAGAGCGCATGGTGGCAGGGGTTTTCGCCACACTGGCAATAGCTGCCGTGTCTCTTGGTGCTGGCGTGTGTGCAAGCGACGGAATTTCGCCTATGTGCGCACTTGCCATAAAGCCATAATAATGGCGTTCTTGAGAAAGCTCTTTATAAAGCACGGTAGCCTGCATAGTTTGACCAAGCGCTTCTAAAGCTCGGGCTTTCCAATAGCGATAGTTTTCTTCTCGCTGCAAACTGACAGGAGCGCTATCAATAACATTAACCACTTCCTGCCAATTTTTCGTGCGAAGCAAATGGGAAATATGCCAAAGCTTTACATCTTCACCGGCACCCTGCACATCAGCAAGTTCAAGCCAATGATGCGCTTGAGGAAGGCGGTCTAGCGTGTAGCTAAGCGCTATTGCTCTTCGCATAACGTGCTGCTGCGCTGGCGAGAACACGTTTTTGTCGTTGTAGCGGTTAAATACCGTGCCGGCTAAGTCAGGGTTTCGCCAAGCAAGTTTCTCGACCGCCCATACGATTACCTCAGCTTCATGCGATGCATTTTTTAGTGGAAAGAGCGCCGTTCTATTTACTCGGCTGGTGTCGCGGGTTACCGATAGCCACGCGTCAGCCAGGTATTGCTTATCACCGGGAAGTTGGCGCTTAAGATAAGAGATAATGCTTCGGTTATCTTCTTTCGCGGCAATCTCTATGCGCTTGATCACCATTTCGGGTGTCATCATGCCCGCTTTTTTCCACTTAGCAAAAAGCGGATCGCATTCATCCGGTTGCGACTGACCGTGAAGCCATAAAGCGTCGACTTCGGACAAAATAGCTTGTTCGCTTTCACCTTCTTTTAAACGGTAATTAAGCGCAATACAGGTTAGCCTTGCTCCCATGCCCGGGCGATAATTGTCTAAAAAAGTGCTGCGATAATCGTTCTTAGCAAGGTAATTAAGCCATTTATAACGCACACCGTAGCTTACCGGCTGACCATTGAAATCTTCTAGAAACTGCTTAACCTCGCGCTTTGTTCTTATTGACATCGTGCGCTCTAGCTTGAGTCTAAGTAGATAAGGATAAAGCGGATAATGCGCCAGTTCATAAATGTCGTTATCGAGGCGCTGAACGCTTCGCTTCGAATACGTTAACAGCTTTTTTTCAACTTCTAGATAACGAGCGCGATCCTTTTCGAAGATATCTTCGGGTAGTGTTAAAGGCTGTGTAGCCCATGCGCCGATAGAGAAAAATGAAGAGAGCGAGCAAACAAATGCCCCCACAACGGTGGCGAACAATTTATTGTTTTTTGTCAGCGAGCGCTGACCTAACCACGAACTAAAATAAAAACCAGACACAATAGAACTCCTACCCTGCTCTACACTCGAACGCTTATGAGCGCTGGCAAATTTGCCGAATCGAGCTGAATGTAAAATGTTGCTGAAAAAGCAGCATTGCGACTGATCCACTACGTTCGTTTGATAAACGAAGGGAAGATTTCAGCCTGGCTCCTTGCCAAAGAAGATGTTGTGCCAGCTGTCGTTAGCTATGCTTTACACACATAGTTGACATGATTGTAGATTATTCTTTTGCTGGATTGGCGCTTTGCGTCAATAACGCTCATTATACAACCACCAATGGCGAAATGAAGCTTGAATTCGATATTTACACTTGAATTTAAGTCATCCGACCACTACCTTAGACAAATTGAAACGCTTGTTTGATTTTTTGTTGAAATTTTGTGTGGCTTTGTAAAGAATCTAGCCACCCTAACGCGTTAGTGAATGCATACGACCCTACAAATTAGTTGGATTACTTCACTAACATCCTGGCCAATGCCGAAGGAGATGATAATGATATACACAGGCAAAAGTCTTTCCGTCAGCCTGTTAGAAGACGGCTTTGCTGAGCTGGTATTCGACGCCCAAGGTTCAGTAAACAAGTTCGACCGCCAAACGGTGAGTGAACTTGACGAAGCAACTCAAGCCCTACTTGCTAAAGGCGATGTTAAAGGCTTAGTAGTACGCAGTGCAAAACCTGCATTTATTGTAGGTGCTGATATCACCGAGTTCACTGGTTTATTCGCCATGGACGATGCAGAAGTACTACAGTGGGTTGCCAATACATCACAAGTATTCGACCGCTTCGAAGACCTACCTTTCCCTACCATCGCTGCAGTTAACGGCTTCGCTCTAGGTGGCGGCTGTGAGATGGCATTGGCGTGTGACATGCGTATTGCAGACACTACTGCTTCAATTGGTTTACCAGAAGTTAAACTAGGCCTAATGCCTGGTTTTGGTGGTACGGTTCGTCTACCTCGCCTTATTGGTTCAGACAACGCCCTTGAGTGGATGACCACTGGCCGCGACAGAAAAGGCGCGAAAGCCCTTGCTGAAGGCGCAGTTGATGCCGTTGTTGCACCAGAAGCACTTGTTGAAGGTGCGCTTTCAATGGTGAAAGACGCCGCGGACGGTAAATTTGACTGGCAAGCGCGTCGTGCGGTTAAGAAAGCCCCACTACAGCTAAACAAAAACGAAGCCATGATGAGCTTCAGTACTGCTCAAGCTATGGTATTTGCGCAAGCTGGCAAACACTACCCAGCACCGCACAAAATGGTTGAGACTGTTCAAAAAGCAGCGGGCCTAGACCGTGAAGGTGCACTTAAGCTTGAAAATGAAGGCTTTGTAGCGCTTGCGAAAACCGACGCTGCGAAAGCACAAATTGGTATTTTCCTTGCCGACCAGCTAGTTAAGAGCAAAGGTAAGAAGCAAGCGAAAGCGGCGACCAAGCAATCTAAGCTTAACGCTGTACTAGGTGCAGGCATCATGGGTGGCGGTATTGCATACCAAAGCGCCGTGAAAGGCACGCCGGTTATCATGAAAGATATTAACCAAGATGCACTAGACCTTGGCCTTTCAGAAGCAGCGAAAATCCTTGGTAAAGGCATGCAGCGCGGTAAAGTAGACGCGACTAAAATGGCGCAAACACTTAACGCTATCACCCCTACCCTTGAATACAGCACGCTTAAAGATGCTGACCTTGTTATTGAAGCGGTTGTAGAAAACCCGAAGGTAAAAGGTATTGTGCTTAAAGAAGTAGAGGACAACGTAGCGGACGACGCTATCATTTGTTCAAACACTTCTACTATCTCTATCAATCAGCTCGCTGAAAGCCTAGACAAGCCAGAGCGCTTCTGTGGTATGCACTTCTTTAACCCAGTGCACCGCATGCCGCTTGTTGAAATTATTCGTGGCGAAAAAACCTCTGAAGAAACCATCAATGCAGTAGTAGCCGCTACCCTTAAAATGGGTAAAACCCCAATTGTGGTTAACGACTGCCCAGGGTTCTTGGTAAACCGCGTATTGTTCCCATACTTTGCGGGCTTCAGTAAGCTACTTATCGACGGCGCAGACTTTGTTGCTGTTGATAAAGTAATGGAAAAAATCTTCGGCTGGCCTATGGGCCCTGCTTACCTAATGGACGTTGTAGGTATCGACACGGGCGATCACGCAGCAGACGTAATGGCAGCGGGTATTCCTGAGCGTATGGCTCGCCTAGACAACGACCCTGTAACACTGTTCTACAAAGAAGAGCGTTTAGGTCAGAAGAACGGTAAAGGTTTTTACAACTACGGTGTTGATAAGCGCGGCAAGCCGTCTAAAACACCGGCTGAAGAAGCATATGCACTAATGGCGCCACACGTAGCTGAGAAGACAGACTTTGAAGCAGACGACATTATTGCACGCCTTATGATCCCTATGGCAAACGAAGCAATTCGCTGCCTAGAAGAAGGCATTGTAGATAGCGCAGCTGAAGCAGATATGGCGCTACTTTACGGCTTAGGTTTCCCTCCATTCCGCGGTGGTATTTTCCGTTGGATTGAAACCATTGGCTTGGCGAACTTTGTTGCTATGGCAGACAAGTACGCTGAACTTGGTCCTATTTATCAGATCTCAGACGGCGTTCGTGAAATGGCCGCTTCTGGTAAATCCTATTTCGCATAAGACCCGGAGGAAAAACTAATGAAAGAAGTGGTCGTAATCGATTGCGTACGTACCCCTATGGGTCGTTCAAAAAACGGTGTTTTCAGAAATGTGCGTGCAGAAGACCTATCTGCTGCGCTAATGACCGCGCTACTAGAGCGTAACCCTGGCGTAAACCCAGCGGAAATTGAAGACATCATTTGGGGCTGTGTTCAGCAAACTAAAGAACAAGGCTTCAACGTTGCACGCAACGCGCAACTACTCACAAAAATTCCACGCACAACGGGCGCGGTAACGGTTAACCGTTTATGTGGTTCATCAATGCAAGCCCTTCACGATGCAACAAGCGGCATCATGAGCGGCCGTGGTGATATTTACATGATTGGTGGTGTTGAGCACATGGGTCACGTACCGATGAACTACAACATCGACTTCCACCCCGGTCTTGCTAAGTACACGGCGAAAGCGTCGGGCATGATGGGTATGACAGCCGAGCTACTTGGCCGTCAAAATGGTATTACTCGTGAGCAACAAGACGCATTCGGTGCGCGTTCGCACCAGCTAGCGCATAAAGCACACCTTGAAGGCCGCTGGGCTAATGAGATTGTGCCTGTTGAAGGTCACGACGCAAACGGCGTATTAAAGTTAATTGACTACGATGAAGTAGTACGCCCAGAAAGCACGGTCGAGAGCATGGCGGCACTTCGCCCAGTGTTCGACCCAGTAAACGGTACTGTTACTGCGGGTACATCTTCTGCGCTGTCTGACGGTGCATCAGGTATGCTACTTATGTCAGCAGATCGTGCGAAAGAGCTTGGCCTAACGCCTCGTGCGAAAATTCGCGCAATGGCTGTGGCTGGTTGTGATGCGGCAATTATGGGTTACGGCCCAGTTCCAGCAACACAAAAAGCCCTTAAGCGCGCTGGCCTAACTATGGACGATATTGAACTTGCTGAATTTAACGAAGCGTTCGCAGCACAGGCACTTTCGTGCATTAAGCAACTAGGTTGGATGGACCACCTTGATACTAAGATTAACCTTAACGGTGGTGCAATTGCACTTGGTCACCCACTAGGTTGTTCTGGTTCACGTATCTCAGGTACGCTTATCAACCTAATGGAATCACAAGACGTGAGCCTAGGCTTAGCGACTATGTGTATTGGTTTAGGCCAAGGTATTGCTACCGTATTTGAGCGTGTATAAGCGTTTAAATAAGCACTTTTAAAGCTAAATTTTGAAAAGGGCCTTCGGGCCCTTTTTGTTGGCTTTAATTACTTTTCAGATTACTTCAAAACACGAGATAAAGGACTTACCACACCCTGCGCACCCTGCTGAAGCACGTGGGTATAAATTTGCGTGGTCTTTACGTCTGAATGACCTAACTGTGTTTGCACCGTTCTAATATCAGCGCCCGATTGCAGCAAGTGCGTTGCAAAAGAGTGGCGTAGCGTATGAGGCGTAACTTTCTTTTTAATATCACAAGTTTTTGCCGTGTTTCGTATTGCTTTTTGTATACTCGATTCATCAATATGATGTCGTCGCACTTTCTTGCTTTCAGGATCGACAGATAATCGAGAAGAGGGAAATAAATAATGCCAGCCTAACTCTCTGGGCGCATTTTTGTATTTCAAACGTAATTGGTGAGGTAGATAAACGCCTGCGTATTTTGGATTTTCTAAATCAGCCGCCAAGAAGTTTTCTACCATAGCGATTTGTCGTGTAAGGCCAGGCTTTAGTTCCGCAGCCAACGTCACAATGCGATGCTTACCTCCTTTCCCATCCCAAATGCGAACAGCGTTGTAGTCAAAATCAATGTCTTTAACTCGTAGCCTAACCGCTTCCATTAGCCGCAAACCACTTCCGTACAATAAAGATATTGGTAACTTCAGGTTGGCAGGAATTTGCTCAAAAAGAGAAACGACCTCTTCCTGCGTTAATACTACCGGAAGCTTAGCTTGCCTACGACTTGAAACAAAGTTGAGTTCGCATGAAAGTGGCCTTTCCAATATATCGCGATACAAGAACGCCAGTGCATTTAGCGCGCTAGCCTGAGTGGCTGGCGCCACATTTTTAGCGTTAACTAAGTGAGTCAGAAACACTTCAACTTCTTTGTCTCCCATTTCAGATGGGTGCCTATTATTGTTAAAGCGAATAAAGCTAATGATCCATTTGCTATAGAGTTCTATCGAACGCTTCGCATAGCGACGGTTGTGCATGTGCTCTATCACCATTTGCATGAACATTGATTTCATTTTTTTGATTTTTATTGCTGTAAATAAACACAGAATTACGGTTTTTGACTCACCCGTAAAATAAAAAGGAAAGATTCCGTACTTAAGTTCAGTATTTTCAGATACTAAGTGTAGGTTATTGATGAAAGTGTATTTTCGTGCGAAAGTGGTAAAATTATAAATGTGATATATGGAAATTATCCACCTTGCATAAAGGATTTTTTCCGTACACTAAATTGTTAGGCACTTTATATGAATCCCATACAGCAAGCATCCAATTACGATAAGATTGCAGAGCATTGGAATAGCGATCGC